>NZ_JAFKRJ010000047.1:0-167920 GCF_019038515.1 Synechococcus sp. CCAP 1479/10
CCCCGCCCCCCTGGCGGTGGTGCCCCTGCCCGATCCGGCGGCCCCCCGGCCGGCCGCTGCCACCGCCGCCCCGGCGCTGCCCGCCCTGCGGGTCTACGGGGTGGGGCTGGCGGCCCAGCAGCTGGAGGAGGCCGTGCGCCGCCGCCAGCTGCCGGTCCAGGTGGTGGAGGGCCCGGAGCAGGCGGATGCGGTGCTGAGCGTGCGCGGCCAGCTGGGGCGCGACCCGGAGCTGCGCCGCCAGGCCCGCGACCTCGGCCTGCCGATCCTGGTGATCAAATCCGACACCCCCCACCAGCTGCAGCGGGCCATGGAGCGCCTGCTGGAGCGGCGCCGGGGGGGAGGCGGGACGGACGGGGAGGAACCGGCCGCTCCTGCCCGCCTCGACGACGCCCATGGGGCCCTGGAGGAATGCCGGCTGGCGGTGGAGCAGGTGGTGCTGCCCGAGGGCCGGCCGGTGGAGCTGCTGCCCCGCAGCGAGGCGGTGCGGGCCCTGCAAGCCGAGCTGGTGCACCACTACCGGCTGCGCAGTGCCGTGTTCGGGCGCGGCCTGCAGCAGCGGCTGCGGGTCTTTCCCGCCTGAAGGGGCCTGCCGCCGGGGTGGACGCCGGCGAGTTGACGAAGGACCAGCCGCTGTGGGTAACTAGCAAGGCGCCGGTTTCGGACCGACGCCTGTCCCATCCCATGGGCTTGATTGGGCCGTCGCCAAGCGGTAAGGCATCGGGTTTTGGTCCCGACATTCCTAGGTTCGAATCCTAGCGGCCCAGTTTTTTCTCTCCTTCCAACCGGTGCCTGAACGCCCGTTGCTGGTGTTCGATTTCGATGGCGTGCTGGTGGACGGCATGGCCGAGTACTGGTGGTCGGCCCGGCGGGCGGCCCTGGCCCTGGTCGCCGGGGACGCCGGTGAGCGCGTCGCCGGGGACGCCGCCCCCGCCGCCTGGCACCTGCCGGCGCAGGCGCCGCCGGGGTTCGCCCTGTTGCGGCCCCTGATCCACAAGGGCTGGGAGATGGTGCTGATGGCCGCCGAGCTGGGACGGTCCGACGTCGATCTCGACGCCGCCCTGGCCGATTACGACACCTTCCTCGGGGCGGCCCTGCGGCGCTGGGGCTGGACCACCGACCAGCTGCAGCAGGCCCTCGAGGGGCTGCGGGCCGAGGCCATCGCCGCCGACCCCGACACCTGGCTGGCCCTGCACCGCTTCTACCCAGGCGTCGAGGCGCGCCTGCGCCGCCTGGCGGCGGAGGGGGCCGACTGGGCGGTGCTCACCACCAAGGGCGGGGCCTTCGCGGCCCGCCTGCTGGCCGCCGCCGGCCTCACGCCCCTGGCCCTGTACGGCCACGAACAGGGCAGCAAGCCGTCGGTGCTGGCGCAGCTGCTGGCCGGGCATGACCCCGCTGAGCGTCCCCTGTGGTTCGTCGAGGACCGCCGCCCCACCCTGGAGCTGGTGCGGCGCACCCCCGGGCTGGAGGCGGTGCGCTGCTATCTGGTGTCGTGGGGGTACCTAGGCCCCGGGGACGGGGAGGGGCTGGCTCCCCTGGGCATCCGCTGGCTGGAGCCCGTCGGTTTCGAGGCCCCCCTGGCGCTCTGGCCATGAACCGCTAGAGTACGCCCGTACTACACGGGATTGATACGCCGGCCGCTCCGGGTGGCACTGGTTCTCCAGAGGTCGCAGGATGGCGCCCGGTTCCGGCCCCCTTTCCCATCCCCCACCCCGCGCCTGCACGGCTCCTGCCGGCTGCGGCCCGTTCCATCACCTACCCCCACCATGCCTGCCGATTCCAGGGCCACGGCCGCCGCCGCAGCGTCTTCCTCCTCCCCCTCCACCTCCTACGTGTCCGCCGCCGCCCCCAGCGGCGATCCCCGGGCCGCCGCGGAGCGCGACAAGGCCCTGGGTCTGGTGCTCACCCAGATCGAGCGCAACTTCGGCAAGGGCTCGATCATGCGGCTGGGGGATGCCTCCCGCATGCGGGTGGAAACGGTCCCCACCGGGGCCCTCACCCTCGATCTGGCCCTCGGGGGCGGCTATCCCAAGGGCCGGGTGGTGGAGGTCTACGGACCCGAGAGCTCCGGCAAGACCACCCTCACCCTCCATGCCATCGCCGAGGTGCAGAAGCGCGGCGGCGTGGCGGCCTTCGTGGATGCGGAGCATGCCCTCGATCCGGTCTATGCCGCCGCCCTCGGGGTCGACATCGAAAACCTGCTGGTCTCCCAGCCGGATACCGGCGAGATGGCCCTGGAGATCGTTGACCAGCTGGTGCGCTCGGCCGCCGTCGACATCGTCGTCGTCGACTCGGTGGCGGCCCTGACGCCCCGGGCCGAGATCGAAGGGGAGATGGGCGACCTGGCGGTGGGCAGCCAGGCCCGGCTGATGAGCCAGGCCATGCGCAAGATCACCGGCAACATCGGCAAGTCCGGCTGCACGGTGATCTTCCTCAACCAGCTGCGCCAGAAGATCGGCGTCACCTACGGCAACCCGGAAACCACCACCGGTGGTAACGCCCTCAAGTTCTATGCCTCGGTGCGCCTCGACATCCGCCGCATCCAGACCCTCAAGCGCGGCACCGAGGAGTACGGCATCCGGGCCAAGGTGAAGGTGGCCAAGAATAAGGTGGCGCCCCCCTTCCGCATCGCCGAGTTCGACATCCTCTTCGGCCGCGGCATCAGCACCCTGGGCTGCCTGCTCGATCTGGCCGAGGAAACGGGCGTGGTCACCCGCAAGGGCGCCTGGTACAGCTATGAGGGGGACAACATCGGTCAGGGCCGCGACAACACGATCGCCTGGCTGGAGCAGAACCCCGGGCCGAAGGAGGTGATCGAGACGCTCACCCGCCAGAAGCTCACCGAGGGTTCCGAGGTCACCGCCAACTCGATGAAGCCCCTGGCGGCGGCGGCCAAACTGGCGGCCGCCAAACCTGCGGCCGGTGCCGAGGCCGCCGAGCTGGAGGAGCTGCCGGCCGCGGGCTGATCCCGGGGGCCCCTGAACCAGGCCCCCGGGGCGCCTGGCTCAGGGCTGGGCCGGCAGAGCCGCTCCGGAAGCCCTGGTGCTCGCCGCGGCCGGCTCGGCCGTGGGCTGCAGCACCAGCACCACCCGCTGCAGTTCCTGGATCGCGTCGGCGCCCTCGAGCTTCACCAGCTCCTGGCCGTTGCGGGACTCCACCCAGCTGATGCCGAAATCGGACACCAGCAGCCGCACCATGTGGTTGTCACCCAGGTCGGCGACGAAGGAGGCGCCATGGCCGTCGCGGCCGTCGCCGCAGGTGTAGCAGGTGGCTACATGGCCCTGTTTCCGCAGGGACACTGCCAGGGCCTGGAGGCTCAGGATCAGATCCTCAACGGCCGAGCGGTACTGCTCGGCCAGACGGAGAAACATGGGTCGTTCCCATCACGATCCGCAGATCATAAGGATTTCTTCCGATTCTCGCCAGGCGCTGCGGCGCTGATGGGGAGACCCGCACCCAGGAGACCCGCACCCAGTAAGCCCCCCGGTGTCCCTGCTCAGCCGTCGGCCAGGGTCCACCAGCCCGCCGCCGGGCCGATGAAGCGCACGGTGACCCAGAACAGGGCCAGGGCGCCGATGCCGATCCAGGCCCCCTTGGTGGTGATCGCCACGAAGCGGGAGGCCTGGTCGCGGGTCAGGGGCAGCCAGTCGACGATCCGGGGGGACGTGTCGACGGTCTTGGTTTTGCTGGCGCGTGGCTTGTCGCGGGGCGGCAGACCCTGCTCGGCCCGGCGTTTGGCTTCCCCCATCAGGCGTTCGGTGGCAACTGGCAGCAGGCTAGGAGTCGGGCCGCAACCGGTTCAGGGCCACCCAGGGCTCCAGGGCGGTGAACACCAGCCGCCCCCAGCTGCGGCCCCGCAGGCGGCCGTCCAGCACCGCCAGCCGGCCGCCGCTGCGGCGCAGTCCCGCCACGCCCCGCTGCAGCCGGTTGAGGGCTTCGGGCAGCAGCAGTTCCCGGAACCAGTCACGGCCCTGCTGGCGCAGCACCCCCACCCGGGCCGCCGTGAGCGGATCCTCCAGGCTGGCGATCGGCAGCAGGCCCACCACCACCTGGCAGGGCAGGGGCAGGCGCGGCTGGTTCTCCAGCCACCAGTCCCAGCTGCAGCACACCACCCCGTTGCTCTCCGGGGCCAGGTTCTGGTGGCAAACGCGGCTGCCGAACTCGGCGGCCAGGCCGCTGGCCAGGCCCAGGCAAAGGGCCGGATCGTCGATCAGCACCACCGACAGGCCGCCCTGGCCCAGGACCAGCCGCCGGCCCTGCTCCAGCAGGTGCTCGGCGTACTGGGGACTGTTGGGCAGGGGCTGGCGCAGGGGGGCGTAGAGGGGCAGGGGGTCGGAGAGGGGGGGATCGGCCAGGTCCAGCACCACCGCGGGCTTTAGCCCTAGGGCGGCACCGGAGGCGGGCTGGCCCTCCGCCGCCCGGCCGGTGGCCAGCTCCCCGATCAGCACCGCCCCCCGCCCCACCAGCAGGCCGGCCAGTTCGTTCAGGGGTTCGAGGGGTTGCCGCAGCAGGTTCCACTGCAACAACGACGGATCCACCCGGGCCCAGCTGCTCCAGCCCGCCCCGGCGCTCAGCCAGCGGGGCCAGGGCTCGGGGAGGGGCTCCAGCAGCCGCAGCAGGTGGCGCAGGGGGGCTTCGTCATCGTCGGCCAGGGCCACCAGCCGGTGGGGGGAGCGGGGATGGGCGAGCACCCGGCGGCTGAGCCGTTCGTGCAGGGCCAGCAGGCAGCCTTCGGCGCTGGGCTGGACGCGGCGCAGCTGGTCCCAGTGGCGGGGCTCCAGCTCCACCTCCAGGGCCTCGCGCAGGGCCGCCTCCAGGGTCTCGGCCTCGGGGATCACCAGTTGCCGTTCCCCCAGTTCGCCCTGGCGCCAGGCCGTCACCAGCTCGCGGTGGTCGAGCAGCCATAACGGGGTGCCGGCGGGGGCCCCGGGCCCTTCCCAGCAGGCCAGCTCCAGGCCCACGCTGCGCAGCCGGGGCCACTCCACCCGCAGCAGCCGCTGGCGCAGGGACGGGGTGACCACCAGGGCCAGGGGGACCTCGCTGAGGGCCAGGGGCACCAGCAGGCTGATCCACCAGCTGGGGGCGGTGCCGGGGGCCAGCCGTACCAGGGTGTGGTCGGCCCGGCGCAGGCTGCGGGCCACCAGGCGGCTGAGGGTGAGGTGATGGGGCCAGCGTTCCACCCCCTCTCGCTGCAGGAGAGCCTTGAGGTGCTGGTGGGCGCGGGCTTCCAACATCGCCGGATCGTAGGAAGCTGGCTCCAGCCGATCCGCAGCGACGATGACACCCCTCTGGCAGCGCGAACCGGTGGGGGTGGTGGGCCTGGGGCTGATCGGCGGCTCCCTGGGGCTCGATCTGATGGCGGCCGGGGCCCAGGTGCGGGCCCTGGTGCACCGGCCTTCCACCGCCATGCGGGCCAGGGAGCGGGGGCTGGCCAGCGTGGTGAGCACCGATCCGGCGGTGCTGGCGGGCTGCGGGCTGGTGCTGCTGGCCCTGCCCCTCGACCGGCTGCTGGAGCCGGATCCCGCCCTGCTGGCGGCCCTGCCGGCCGCGGCGGTGATCACGGATGTGGGCTCGGTGAAGGGGCCGGTGCTGCGCCGCTGGCGCCAGCTGCTGGCGGCGAGCGGCGGCGGCCCGGCGGCGTCCCGCTTCGTGGCCTCCCATCCGATGGCGGGCACGGCCCGGGCCGGGGTGGAGGCGGGGGAGAGGGGGCTGTTCCAGGGACGGCCCTGGGTGGCGACCCCGGAGCCGGACACCGACCCGGCGGCGCTGGCGGCGGTGCGGGAGCTGGCGGAGGCCCTCGGGGCCCGCTGGCTGTGCTGCGACGCCGAGGCCCACGACCGGGCCGTGGCCCTCATCTCCCACCTGCCGGTGCTGGTGGGGGCGGCCTTGCTGCAGGCGGCCGACGCCGGGGGCGATGCGGCCTGCGCCACCCCGGAGGTCGGGGCCGGCCTGGTACGGGCCCTGGCCTCCAGCGGCTTCGCCGACACGACCCGCGTCGGCGGCGGCAACCCGGAGCTGGGCATGCTGATGGCCCGTTCCAATCGGGAGGCGCTGCTGGAGGCCCTGGGGCACTACCGGCGCTCCCTGGCCGGCCTCGAAGCGATGGTGCGGCAGGAGGACTGGGGCGGACTGGAGCAGTCGCTGGTGCTCAGCCAGCAATTGCGGCCCGACTTCCTCTGACGCGGCCCGACTTCCTCTGACCGTGGGATGCCGATAGGCTCCGTGCCACATCGATGCCTCCGGGCCCGGCGATGAAGACCAGGCCATCGCGACCGTCTCCGCGCATCCGCGGCGCCAGTGGCGCCACGGGCGGCCGTGGAATCCGCAGTCGCCGGATCCGGCCCGGGTCCTCCCCGGGCACCGTGGTGTTCGTGGGCGAGCAGCGGCTGGCCAAGGTGCAGATCGATGTCATCCATTACGACGCCGATGGCTGGTCGGAGCATCGCGATTTCACGGTGAACGGCTGCGCTGAAGCGGTGACGGAGGGCAGCATCACCTGGATGAACGTCAGTGGCGTCCATGACGTCGCCCTGGTGGAGCGTCTCGGCGAGTGCTTTGGCCTGCATCCGATGACCCTGGAGGACATCGCCAATACCACCCAGCGACCCAAGGTGGAGGAGTTTCCGGGCTATGTCTTCATGGTGTTGAAGATGATCGCCTTCAACGAAGACACCCAGACCATTGACATTGAACATGTGAGCGTCGTCCTCGGCGATCACTTCGTGATTTCCTTCCTTGAGGATGACGGCGACGTCTTCGACGGGGTGCGTGACCGGATCCGTTCCTCCGGCGGCCGGATCCGCTGGATGAAGGCCGACTACCTCGCCTACTCCCTGCTGGACGCCGTTGTCGACCATTACTTCCTGGCCGTGGAACGGATGGGCGACATCATCGAGGAGGTGGATGATCGGCTGCTGGAGGATCCCCATCCCGGCGACATCAAGGAGATCCATAGCCTCAAGCGCTCCATCCTCAGCCTGCGCAAGGCCGTCTGGCCGATCCGGGAGGAGGTGGCCATGATCGTCAAGAGTGAGTCCTCTCTGCTGACGGCCGAGAGCCGGGTGTTCTGGCGCGACCTCTATGACCACTGCATCCAGATCATCGATCTGGTGGAGACCCACCGCGACATTCTCGGGGGCATGCATGACACCTACCTCTCGATCCTCAGCCATCGGATGAACGAGGTGATGAAGGTGCTGACGATCATCTCCACGATCTTCATCCCGCTCACCTTCATTGCCGGTGTCTATGGCATGAACTTCAAGGAGATGCCCGAGCTGGAGTGGCGCGGCGGCTACTACTCGGTGTGGGGGGTGATGATCGTGATCGGCGTCTCCCTGTACCTCTATTTCCGCCGCAAGCAGTGGCTCTGAGGGCCGCACCGGGATCCGCGGTGGTTATGTAGCCAATGCCACTGATTTTGGCTTTTCTTTCTCCCCGCTACGGATCATTGCCGCACCGGGCCGTTCGTGGGCGGAGGCGGCACCCGTTTCTACGGTTGCTCAGGATGCGTTGAGCACGCGTGAGTTTCCTGAGTGATGCGATGCAGCTCCTGAGGGACGCCGGCACGGCGGCGGGCCTCTCCGAAGGGGCGATCCAATGCCATGCCGGCTGCTACCGGGAGAATCTGTCCCGCTGCAGCGAGGCGATGCTGCAGTACGAGCGGGTGTGGCTGCAGCAGCAGCTGCGGGCCCTGCGGGACTGCGAGGGCCATCCGGTGCTGATGGCCCGGGTGGGCGGAGAGGATCGGCTGCGCGCGCTGGTGTCCCAGAGCGTGCTGTTCCAGCTGCTGCTGCAGAACGAGTTCGCCCGGCGCGGCCTGACGCCCGAGGAGCCCCGCGGACCGGTGGTGGCGGCCGAGGAGGCCTGGGAGATCACCAGCGTGCAGGTCAAGCGCGAGTGGGGGATCCTGCCCACCTGAAGCGGATCGCCCTGCTGCACCTGGGGCGGATCCACGACGAGACGCCGGCGCTGCGCGCCCATCTAGCCCGGCGCGGCATCGCCAGCGAGCTGGTGCCCCTGCCCCCGCTTGCGAAGGATGGCGCCCCTGCTCCTGACTGGGGACGCTTCGATCTGGTCAGCGTGCGCGACTGCCGCGGCAGCCACCGTCACGGCGACTTCCTGCCCCGGCTCCGGGCCCTGGCGCAGCAGCTCGAAGCCCTCGGGGTGCCCCTGGCGAACCCCCTTCCGGTGATCGAGGCCGGCCATGCGAAGAACGCCTACCTGCCCCGGCTCGCGCAGGAGGGGGTGGCCCTGATCCCCAGCCGCTGGCTGCCCCGCGGTTGGTGCGGATCCCTGGTGGAGCTCCTGGACACGTGTGGTTGGCAGGAGGCGGTGCTCAAGCCGGCGGTCGGCTCCCTTGGGTGGCACACCTACCGGGTGCGCCGCGAAGGAGCGCACCTGACGATCACGGCAGCCGATGGCAGCCGGCCTGTGGTCACCGGCGCGATGGCGGCCGGCGCGGTTGATGGCTGGCTGGCCGCCCTGACCCGGGACGGAGAGGTGTGTCTGCAGCCGTTCCTGCCCGCGGTCTGCCGGGACGGGGAGTTCAGCGCCGTGATGCTCGGCGGACGTTTCTCCCACGCGGTGGCCAAGACCGTGGCGGCCGGCGGCTGGATCGCCCACGAACGCTTCGGGGGCTGCAACACCCCGCGGGAGGCCAGTGCGGCGGAGCGACGGTGGGCCGAGGCGATCGAGGAGCGCCTGCGCCGGCGCTTCGGGGTGCTGCCCTATGCCCGCATCGACGGACTCCGCGATGGGGCGGGCGAGCTGCTGCTGCTGGAGTGCGAGCTGGTGATCCCGCGCCTGTTCCTGGGTGA
The DNA here is from genome assembly GCF_019038515.1 of Synechococcus sp. CCAP 1479/10. Lineage (NCBI taxonomy): Bacteria > Bacillati > Cyanobacteriota > Cyanophyceae > Synechococcales > Synechococcaceae > Synechococcus > Synechococcus sp. CCAP 1479/10. The sequence goes on from NZ_JAFKRJ010000047.1 coordinate 8,817, forward strand.
GGGCGAGGCCTTCGACCGTTACGCCGAGGTCCTGCTGGGCCCCGCCAGCACCCGCATGGCCTGGTAGCCGTCGAGGGTGGGGGGTTCGCTTTCGGGCAGCTCCTCGGAGCGCAGGGCCACGGCCACCGTCGCGACCCAGGGGCGGGTGCCCGTGTCGGTGGGGAACACCAGCACCACGGTGCCGGCCGAGGGGGTGGTGGCGGGATCCTCCGCCACGATCTCCAGGGCCACCCGGGTGCGGCGGCACTGGAGGGCACGGGCTTCCAGCAGGGCCACGAACTCGTCGGTGTTCCAGCGCGCCTCGGTGCCCTGGCAGGGGAAGCGCTCACTGAGTCCGGCGGCGCTCAGCTCCTCGATGGTGCTGCCGCGGCGCCCATCCCACACCAGCAGCAGGTTGGCGTCATGGCTGAGGGCGTTGTGCTCGACCCGTTCGCGATCCAGCACCAGACGACGCTCGAGGCCCTGCTTCTCGGCGGGCATCGAGAGACACACCTTGAGGGCCTGGGCCACCTCACAGCTGCGCCCTTCGCAGAACCCCCGATGGGCGGTGAGGATGTCGTCGGCAGCGGCCACGATCTCCAGGGCCGGCAGGCTCTGGGTCAGCTCCTGCATCATGGCGTTGAACAGAACACCCCCATCACCGAAGGGGCCGCGGTCGGGATCGGTGGCCTCCAGCATCTGATCGATGGCGGAGCGCACCAGCTCCCGCCTCCAGGTCAGATACGTCATGGGGAATCACTCCGGGTGCAATTTTTTTCAGTGTGTCGCCAGGCGCGAAAACAAGCCACGAGCTGTTACATTCCCCAGCTTTTGTATGAATAGCCACTGTTCAAGGTGTTGGATTCGTGATCAAGCGGCGACGCGTTGCAGCCGCAGCATCGGCGTTTCACCCTCGAAGCCTTCGTCGTAGGCCGTGTCCTCGAGCTGCCCCTGCCAGCCAGGCGGCAGCGTGGCCAGCAGGGGCTCCACCCAGGGATGGACCTTCGGGCGCCGCTCGATCGTGTGGGCGGGGTAGAGGCGCACCTCCCGCCGGCTCACCCGCAGCAGTTCGGCCAGGGCGCGGCGGTGCCATTCCAGGTCGAAGTCGGGTTGTTCGCTGAGCCCGCCGTCGGCGATCGGTGCGTAGCAGAAGAGCAGGTGGCCGCAGAGCACCAGATCGAAGCTGGCCGTCTCGAAGGGAAGGCTGGGCAGCGCCGCCGCCCGGTAGGCCTCCGGGTGGCCGCGCCGGTCGGCGAGGAACGCCTCCAGGGCCTCCAGCTTGCCTTGCTCGAACCGGGACAGGTCGAACTCCGGCCGCAGCGAGTGACTGCGGGCCAGGCGCTCCATGGTGAAGGCGACGTCGTCGCGGCAGCGTTGTTCCAACTCCGCCAGCGACAGGTCGTAGAGGGGGTCGGCCGCCACGCTCTCCACCCCGGCGGCCCGGGCCAGGGCGGTGAACGAGCCGGGACCGCCCGGGCAGTCGAGCACCCGCTGGCCGCGCCAGTCGGCCAGGTCGAGGTTGAAGAAGGCCAGGGCGTCGGCCCCGGTGCGTCCGAAGAACACCACCCTTGGCAGATCCATACGTGTTCCTCAGGGCCCCGCGATGCGGCGCAGACTCAGGGCGATGGCCCCGTCGGCGCGGCGCAGCTCGAGGGCGTCGCCTTCCAGCCGCAGCGTGACGGCCGTGGGCAGGGCGGTCAGGAACTGCCGCTCCTGCTCCATCACCCCGGCGCCCGGACAGCGCCGGCGGGTCGCCACTGGCGTGCCGATGCGCAGGCGGGTGCCCTCCAGCCGCAACGGGGCGGTGAAGCTGTTGCAGCCCGCCGAGCCGGCCAGCTGGCCGCCCTTGAGGACACGCAGCGACAGAGACGTGCCCAGGATCGGGCTCACCAGGGCCTGGCGGCCGTTGTTGAAGCCCGCCACCCGCCAGGTGCTGCCCACCAGCTGCTGCGCCTGGGGCGCCAGCACCAGCAGGGTCCGGCCATCGGCGGCGAGCAGGCGCAGGCGCCCGCCGTCGAAGCGGAAGCTCCGGCTGTTGCGCAGGGCGCTCTGGAAGGCCTCCGCCTGCTGCATCACCACCGGCGGGCAGGCCATCTTCGTGCTCATGCCCCGTTGCGACACCTGCAGGGCCGTTCCCCGCACGCTGACGGGGGCGCCATAGCGGTTGCAGCCGTCGCTGCCCGCCACCCGGCCGTTCTCGAAGCGCAGCGTCAGGCTGGTGCTCCCCACGGGCGGCCGTTCCCCCAGCCGCTCCACCACCCAGGCGGTGTTCTCCAGCCGGGCGGCGGCCGCGGTGGAGGCGAGCGCCGCGGCCTGGGGAGCCGCCGGCAGGAGCACCAGAGCGGAAACGCCGGCCAGGCCGGCCAGGAGGGTCCGGGGGCGGCGCTGTTCGTTCGCTTGCATCGTGATCACAGGGAACTCAGGAACCCAGGCGGGAGGCGATCCAGGCGCCCATGCCGCCGGCGGAGGGGTGGGGCACCGCGTCGCGGTCGAGCCACCAGAACGAAAGGGCCAGCACGTTCAGACCGATGACCAGGGCGTAGATCCGCCAGCCTTCCGGGAGCTTCATGACGTGGGCCTGCGATGGCGGCGACGATAGAACCGCCGCCGCTGGCCCCGTCCCTCAGGCGCCCGGCCGCCGTGGCAGTTGCCGGCCGGCGGCGTCGCTGAGGGCGCGGGGCAGCCGCTGGGGGTCGATGGGCCGCAGGGCGCGCAGATCGAAGCTGGTGTCCACCAGCCGGGGCGGGCTGCCGACCAGATCCAGCACGGTGAGGGTCTGGAAGGGGGTAGTGGTCTGGCCCAGCAGCCGGCGGGGGCCGCTGCCCATGGCCCCGAGGTGGAACAGATCCAGCTGGCCGAGGCGGGCCGGGAAGTAGGCGTGCTGGTGGCCGCTCACGTAGGCCTCCACCCCGTGGCGCTCCAGCAACTGCTGCAGGGCCGCCGGCTGGGCCAGCACCTCCCCCGGGCGGTCGCGGCCCTGGCTTACGGCCCGCAGCGGCAGGTGGCCCACCACCAGACGCCGGCCGGCGGAGCGGGCGGCGGGGCCCGCCAGGACCCGCTCCGCCCAGCGCAGCTGCTCCGCCGGCACCTGGGCGGTGGAGGCGTCCCACACCAGCACGAAGGCGTCCTTCTGGCGGATGGCGTAGTGGAAGGGGAAGTCGCCGCTGTCGACGAACGTCAGCCCGAGGGCGTCGCGGCGCGCCCGCCAGAAGCGGGCCGCCTCGCGGCGGTCGTCGTCGAAGAGGAAGCGGCCGCCGGAGCGGGCGCCGGAGGCGTCGTGGTTGCCCATGGCCGGCGCGAACGGCAGGCCGGCGCGGCGCAGCGGACTGAGAACGCTGCGATCGAAGCCCGCCCACATGGCGGCCAGCCGCGCCTGCCCCAGCCCCGCCTTCTGGCCCGCCACCATGTCACCGGCGCAGATCACCAGATCCGGGCGCAGCGAGGGGATCAGGGCCACGCCCCGGTGCACCTCGTCGATGTAGGTGGTGGAGCCGTAGGAGGCGTTGAGGTCGCTGATCAGCACCAGGCGGGTGCCGCCGCGGGGTGGGGCCACCAAGCCGGCGGCTGCGGCCAGGTCATCGGCCAGGGATCGGGCCGGCCGGATTGCCTGCCAGAGGCCCGCCCCGAGGGCCAGGCCCGAGAGGGTGAGCAGCTGACGGCGGCCAAGGGGCGGTGGCATGGGGCGGCAGCGGGGGTGGACCACGGCAATCCTGACGCCGGCAGCCCCTGGCTCCGGCAGGGGCCGCCCTTCACATCAGGCCAGGTTCCTGGCTGCCGAAGGGGGCCTGGGTCTGGGCCTGGGTCGTCTCCTGGATGGCCAGGCGGCGGCTCTCCAGGATCTGGCCGATCTCGCGGGCGAAGCTGGGCTGGCGGTCGATCATCTGATTGACCACCGTGGCGGAGATCTTCATCACCTCCAGGTCGTTGCTGGCCGCGATCGTGACGGCGCTGGGTTCGCCGGAAAACAGACTCATCTCACCGAAGAATTCGCCGCTTCTGAGGGACAGCAGTTCGCGATCCTCGCCGGTCCCATCGCGTCGGGTCATCAGGGCCTGACCGGCCACGATGATGTAAAGGGCGTTGCCCATCTGGCCCTGGCGGATCACCTTTTCGCCGGCGGCGAAATGCTGCAGGGAAATCCCGGAGGCGGAGGGGGTGACGCTGTCGTCCTCCCGGTTGATCGGCACGTAGGAGGGGATGGCCTGCAGGCTTTCACTGAACTTCTTGGCGAGGCCCTTCTGCTGGCTCGTGGGGCCGTGGAAGTTGTAGACGGTGCGGATCGGGAAGGGGATGGAGAGATTGTTGCGTTTGGCCGCGTACCACACCCGGGTCATGAAACGTTCGCGGATCTGCTCGATCTCGCCGTAGTCACGGATGAAGAACTTCACCTCATAGGTCACGGCGGAGTCCGCATAGGCGAGGGTGAACACATCGGGCTCGGGATCCAGCAGGATCCCCTTGGTTTCCAGGGCCGTGCTCTTGAGCACCTGCCGGGCCAGGTTGGGGGGATCGTTGTAGGAGAAACCGATCTGGATCCGCTCGGCATGGATCGGGGTGGGTTTGGTGAAGTTGCGGATCACCTCGCTGCTGATCAGCTTGTGGGGAATCACCACCATCTCCTGCTCCAGGGTGAGCAGGCGCACGGCGCGCCAGTTGATGTCGATCACCTGGCCCACCACGCCGCCCACCTCGAGCCAGTCGCCCACCGTGAACGGCCGCTCGAACAGCAGGGCGATGCCCGACATGACGCTGCCGAGGGTGTCCTGCAGGGCCAGGCCGATGACGATCGAGCTCACCCCGAGGGCGGTGACCAGGCCGGCCAGATCGGCGTTCCACACGGTGGCCAGCACGAAGGCGGTGCCCAGCAGGATCAGAAACAGGCGGGCCAGATCGATCAGCAGCTTGGGCACCCGGGACCGCCAGGTGTCGGCTTCGGCCTGCTCGAACAGGATCACGTTGAGCAGGGAGAGGGAGGCGTGGATCACGCACACCCAGAACACCGTCTCCACCGTGCGGAACAGGCGGGTGCCGGGATCCATCTGGAGCAGGTGCTGCAGGAAGACCAGCAGCGCCAGCATCGGCACCAGCACGTCCCGCACCAGCCGCACGGTGCCGGCGATGGCCCGCCGCCGCCGCTTGAGCCGGTGGATGATTTCCCCCAGCAGGATCGTGGCCAGGGGGAAGCCGAAGGCCAGGCCGATCCCCCAGAGCCAGATGGGGGTGGGGGTGCTCATGGGGCGCTGACCGGCTCGCCCGCCGCCGCCGCGGTGGTGCTGGTGAGCCGCCAGACCTGCAGGGCGGGCTGGGCCTCGGCGGCCGCGCTGGTGCGCTCGAACTGGTAGAGGTCCTCGAGCCGGTGATGCACCACCGCCGAGACGAGCACGGCCCCGGCAGGACTCACCTGGCTGAGCAGGTGGGCCGTTTTCACCGTTTCTCCCCAGATGTCGTAGACGACCCGGCTCTTGCCGACGATGCCGGCGAGGATGTCGCCGGAGTGCACACCGATCTGGATGCCGAGGTCGAAGCCCCGCTCCAGGTTGAAGCGCCGCAGGATCCCGAGCATTTCGATGGCGAAATCGAGGGCCCGTTTGTCGTGGTCGAGATAGGGCACCGAGAGGCCGCACACGGCCAGGTAGCTGTCGCCGATCGTCTTCACCTTCTCGAGGCCGAAGCGTTCGGCCAGGTCATCGAAGGAGGCCACGAGGTCGTTGAGAATCGCGAGGGATTCATGGGCGCTGAGGGTGGACACGAGCCGGGAGAATCCCTTGAGGTCGGCGAACAGGACGGCCACGTTGCTGACCTCCTCGGCGATCTGGGTTTCGCCGCGCTGCAGACGGCGGGCGATGGCGGCGGGGAAGACGCTGAAGAGCAGCTTCTCGTTCTCCTGGTTCTTCTGATCGACCAGGGCCGTCTGGGTCTGGAGGCTCTGCACCACGGCATTGAAGGACTGGGCCAGCTCGCCGAACTCATCGCCCGAATTCAGGGCCGGGATGCTGGTGAGTTCGCCGGAGGAGACCTTGCGGGCGCTGTCGATCAGCTGCTGCACCGGCTTGACGAACAGATGGGCCAGGGCCATCGCCAGCACGGTGACCACCAGGATCAGCAGGGTGACGGTGATCAGGATCTGATGCTGGAAGGCGTGGATCGGGGCGTAGGCCTCCGACAGGTCCATCTGGGCGAGGATCACCCAGTCGAAGCCCTTGATCTGCAGGGGGGCGTAGGAGCTGAGCACCGGCACGCCTCGGTAGTCGATCACCTGCTGGGTGCCGCTGCCGCCGGCGATCGCCTTGGTCACGGCCGGGGTCGCCACCGGCTGCTGCAGGATCGTGGTGCCGTACTGGCGCAGGCGGGCGATGGCATCGTCCTTGACGCCGCGGGAGGAGAGCTGGGCCAGGTAGGCCTTGGGATCCTCCAGGTAGAAGCGCGAGGCGGAGCGCATCAGCGTGTCCTGGCCCACCAGGATGGTTTCCCCCGACTCGCCGAGGCCGTCCTTCTGCCAGGCCTGGTTGCCGGTCATGACGTTGTTGATCTCGTCGACGGGCATCTGGAAGGCCAGGACCCCCACCAGGGTGGAGCCGTTGTAGATGGGGGCGGCGATGAAGGAGGCGGGGGTGCCGTAGGAGGGGGCGTAGGCGGCGAAATCGACCAGCTGGGTGAAGCCCTTCTCCTTGGAGGCGATCACCTGACGCACCAGCTGGGCGAGGTTGCTGTCCTTGTAGGGGCCGTTCTGGAGGCTGGTGGCGTAATCGGTTTCCTTGAAAACGGTGTAGACGATCTGTCCCTGCGGGTTGATCAGGAACATGTCGTAGTAGCCGAATCTGGCAACGATGTTGCGGAAAATCGGGTGATAGCGGCCATGCACTTGGGAGTAGGTGCTGCCGTCGCGGGCGGCCACGAGCTGCTGCTTCTTGCCGACGGGATTGGGGTTGGCGGCGATGTAATTGTACTGGAGGTGCCGCGTGGCCTTCCCGTTGGGGAGATAGGCGGGCAGATTCGGTGTGCCGGAATGGATCTTGTCGAGGCGCGGCAGGAACTGGGTGCGGTAGTAGTTCTCTAACGCCTGCCCTGACCCGGCAGGCTCGGGTGCGGTGGCGAGCTGGCGATAGGCCGCGTCGAACTGCTCGACGGCGGCAATGATCGACAGATCCTCACTCAGGGTCTGGGTGTGATTCTGGATGGTTCGGAAATAGGACTCAATCTGATAGGCCTTGGAGGCGCGAACGCTGGTGAGCTGATTGAAGACGCGATCGGTGAGATTGATCTGGCCACTGCGATAGCCCAGGGCGGCGGAGAAGAGGGTGGAAAAGCCACTCACCAGAAGCAGCATCAGGATCAGCTTGGATTTGATGCTGAGCTGATTCACCGAACCCCTGGAGAGGTGACGCATCCACACCAGAGCTGTGACCGCTGAAATGCAGAACGTCAGCGTAGTCGGCCGATTCCACTGTTTTGTATTGATTGCAACCCTTCACTTCGCCGTGGCCTGCCGGGGCACCGCGTCGCCTCAGGGCCGGCGCTTCATGCCGCAGAGCTCTGACCAGGAGCCAGGGATGTCGGGTCAGCCGCGGCTTTGCTGGCCCGCGCCAGCAGGCCATGGGCGGCCGGCACGTAGTACAGGGCCAGGGCCGTGGCCCCCACCAGGCCGCCGCAGACCGCGATCGCCAACGGCGGCCAGAAGCCGGAGGGATCGAGCATCAGGGGCAGGAAGCCGACCACGGTGGTGATCGTGGTGGCCAGCACGTGGCGGGTGGCGTGCAGCACCACCGCGGCGGTGGCGGCCGGATCGCCGCTGCGGGCCAGTGGATCGGTGCGGATGGCGGTGAGCACCACGATCGAGTCGTTCACCGCCAGCCCGATCAGCCCGAGGGTGCCGAGGATGGCGGTGAAGCCGAAGGGCGAGCCGCTGAGCCTCAGGGCCAGGGCCGCCAGCCCCACGGACAGCAGCGCCACCGAGGCGATCAGGGCGGCCATCCGGAAGGAGCGGAAGGAGAGCACCAGGGTGGCGGTCATCAGGATCGCCAGCACGCCCACCGTGGAGAGCAGGTTTCCGACCGCCTCGCCGCGGGCATCGGCCTCGCCGCCGTAGGCCAGGCTCACACCGGCCGGCAGCTGCCAGCCCTCCCGCTCGAGCTGGCGGCGGAAGTCCCGCAGCACGGACTCCGGCAGCGCCCCCGCCGTCAGGAAGGCCTGCACCGTGTTGACGCGCTGCCCGTCGCGCCGTTCGATCGCGGCCAGTTCCGGCTCCAGCCGCAGCCCGGCCAGGGCCCCGAGGGGAATCGGAGCCTCGCTGCCGGGCGCCACCAGATCCAGGGAGGCCACCTGCTCCAGATCGCTGCGCTGGGCCTCGGCCACCCGCACCCGCACCGGAACGGTGGTGACCCCCTCCAGGATCGACCCCCCCACGGTTCCCTCGAGGCCGCCCTGGAGCTGGCGGGCGATGGCGCGGTTGTCGAGGCCGCTGCGGCGGGCCTGCTCCTCGTCCACCGCCAGGGCCAGACGGGGCACGGCCTCGCTCAGGCTGGCGGCGGTGTGGGTCACCGGCTCCAGCTGGGCCAGGTGGCGGCGCAGCTCGTCGCCGGTGCGGCGCAGCTGCTCCAGATCGGCCCCCTCCAGCCGCAGCTCGATCGGCGCCTCGAAGGGGGGCCCCTGCTCCAGCTGCTTCACCAGGATCTGGGCCTCGGGGAACTCCTGATCCAGCGCCTGCTGGAGGGAGCGGATCGTCGTCCGCACCCCTTCGGCCCCGCGCAGCTGCACCAGGCCCTGGGCGTAATGGGGGGCGTTCTCCTCGGAGGCGATCACGTTGTAGAAGAAGGCCGGCGCGCTCTCGCCGAGAAACCAGTGCACGTCGTCGACGTGGGGGTCCTGACGGATCCGCTGCCGCACCGCCATCGCCAGGGCCTCGGTGCGCCCCAGGGCGCTCTGCTGGGGCAGCCGCAGCTCGATCTGGAATTGGTCGCGGTTGGTGGGGGGGAAGAACTGCTGCTCGAGGCTGCCGATGGCCAGAAACCCCAGCAACGGCAGCAGCAGCGACAGGGCCACCCCCTTCCCGGGATGGCGCAGGGTCTGGAGCAGGGAGCGGCGGTAGGGGCGGTCGAGGAGGGCCGGGGTGATCCCCTGCTCCCACCAGCGCACGCCTGGCCCCAGGGGCTGCCAGGGCTGCAGCCGGGCGGTGAGGGCCGGGATCACCGTGAGGGAGAGGAACAGGGAGCTGGCCAGGGCCAGGATCACCGTCAGGCCGATGGTGCCGATGAATTCCCCGGTGGCCCCCGGCGAAGTGGCGATGGGCACGAAGGCCAGCACGGTGGTGAGGGTGGAGGCCAGCAACGGCACCAGCAGGTACCGCACCGAACGGCGCACCGCCTGCCCGGCGCTGTCGCCGGAGCGCAGCCGCTGCTGCACCTCGTCGACCACGACGATGGCGTTGTCGATCAGCAGCCCCAGGGCGATCACCAGGCCGGTGGCCGACATCTGGTGCAGGGGCACCTCCAGCACCCGCATCCAGCCGAACACCATCAGGGCCGACAGGGGCAGGGCCGCCCCCACCACCAGGGCGGCCCTGCCGCCGAGCATCAGCACCGACACGGCCACCACCAGCAGCGAGCCGGTGATCAGGTTGCCGATCACGCCGTCCAGGCGCTCCTGGACGTAGCGGCTCTGGTCGAGCACGGTGTGCAGCCCCAGGCCCGCAGGCAGGCTGGCGCGCACCGCGTCGAGCTGGGTGCGGGCCTGGCGGGCCCAGAGGTCGACCCGGGAGCCGGAGGCCACCGTGGCCGACACCACCACGGCCGGCCGGCCCCGCACCAGGGCCAGGCGGGCGGCGGGTTGGCGCACCCCGCGGCTGACGTCGGCCACCTGCCCCAGGCGGGCGCCGGCCCCATCGGCGCCGCTCTGCAGGGGGATGGCGCGGATGCGCTCCAGGGAGTCGAGGGCGCCATCCACCTCCAGCAGCAGCTCGCTGCGGGGGCCCCGCACCTGGCCGGCGGCCTCCTTGGCGTCACTGGCGGCGATCCGTTCGGCGAGCGCGCCCGGGGTGAGGCCGAGCCGGGCCAGCTCCCGGGCGCCGATCTCCACCCGGATCTCCTCCTCCGGTTCGCCGCTGAGCTCCACCCGGTCGGTGCCGGGGAGAGCGCGCAGGCGGCTGGCCAGGTCGTCGGCCAGCCGGGTCAGCAGGCCCAGGTTGGCGGGGGTGTCGAGCTCCCAGGTGAGGCCGACGATCAGGGCGCTGGCGCCGATGTTGCCGTCGCGGAATTCCGGGTCGGTGGCCTCCGGCGGCAGGTTTGGGGTGGCGTCGTCGATCTTGCTGCGCACCTTCCCCCACACCGGCGCCACCTGGCGGATCGACTCCTTGAGACTCACGGCGATCACCGAGGTGCCGGTGGAGGAGGTGGAGTCGAGATGGTCCACCTCTTCCAGCTCCAGCAGGGCCTCCTCGAGGGGTTCGGTGACGAGGGACTCGACCCGCTCCGGGGTGGCCCCCGGCAGGGCGGTGACCACCAGGGCGTTGCGCTGGGTGATCAGGGGGTCCTCGAGCCGCGGCAGGGTGAGCAGGGCCGACAGCCCCCAGACCACCACCAGCAGCAGGGTGAGCAGCTGCAGCTGGCGGTTCCGGTGGAAGACATCGAACATCAGGGCGCCTCCGTGACCCGGACCCCGGGCACGACCCGGTGGGTGCCGGCGGCGATCACCCGGTCGCCGGGGCGCAGGGTGCCGCGCACGAGGGAGCGGTCGCCATCGGTATGCAGGGGCTCCACCAGGCGCCGGACCACCTGGCGGCCCTGCTCCGGCGAGGGACCGGCGGGGCCCAGCACGTACACCGACCAGAGGCCCCGTTCGGCGGCCACCAGGGCGGTGGTGGGCAGCCAGAAGCCGGCGCCCGTTTCGCTGCGCCGCAGGCTGAGGCGGCCCGTGGCCCCCACCGGCAGGTCCTCGGCCGGCAGCCTCAGCACCACTGTGGCGGTGCGGCTGCCGGCATCGAGTTCCGGCAGCAGGGCGCTGACGGTGGCCTGCAGGCGCCGATCCCCCACCCGCACCGGGTGGCGCTGCCCCGGCCGCAGGCCCCGGGCGGCGTCGGGGGGCACCCCCACCCGCAGCTCCAGGGGGGCCGCCTCCACCAGGGTGATCAGCGCCTGGCCGCCGCTCACCACCACGCCCTCATCGAGCCGCCGCCGGCTCACCGTGCCGTCGAAGGGGGCCACCAGCACGCTGCGGGCCAGGTCGACATCGATCTGGCGCAGGCGGGCCTCGGCCTCCTCGACCTGGCCTTCGGCCTGGACGAGCCGACTGCGCAGGGCGGCGCTGCCGTGGATCTGCTGGTCGAGGTCCTCGCGGGAGATCGCCCCCTGGGCATGGAGCCGCCGGCGGCGGTCGCGCTGCAGCTCCGCCAGGATCAGCTGCTGACGTACCTCCTCCACGGCGGCCCGGGCGACATCCCGCTGGGCCAGGGACTGCTGGCGCTGGGCCCGGAGCCGGCGGCGATCGAGGTGGGCCAAGGGCTGGCCGGCCACCACCCGGTCCCCCTCCTCCACCAGCACCCGCTCGAGGGTGCCGGGCAGCTCGAAGCCGAGGCTGCTGCTGCGGCCGGCCACCACCTCACCGGTGTAGTCGCGGCTGGTGAGGAACCGGCTCACCGGCTGGGCGGTCACCACCGCCACCGGCAGGGGGCGCTGGACCTGGGGGCGGGGTTGCCGGAACACCGCCACGGCGATCGCGAGGCCGGCGCCGGCCGCGGCGATCGCGATCGGTGGCCCCCAGGAGGGGGGCCGGCCCCAGCGGGTCCGTCGCAGGGCGCTCAGCAGCGCTGGCGGCGTCGCTGGGGGCGTCCCTGGTGGCGTCGCGGTGGCGGAATCCATGGGGGGACGGCGGCGGGACCCCCTCTGCCCGGCACGACCTGTGCCAGGCACAGAGCTATGCAACAGATTGGGTATGCGCCAAAGTGTATGCACAACTTGTTGGGCAGGTCAATCGGTTCCGGCGGCGGCTGGGTCAGGATCGACTCCCCAGCCGCTGCGATCTCCCCCCTGTCATGGCCCTGGCGCACACGATCCTCACCGTGCTCTGCGAGCGGGACGCCAGCGGCTACGACATCAGCAAGCAGTTCGAGGAGACGATGGCCTGCTACTGGACCGCCAGCCAGCAGCAGATCTACCGGGAGCTGGCCCGGATCGAGGCGAACGGCTGGGTCCGCTGCCAGGTGGTGCCCCAGCAGGGCCGGCCGGACCGCAAGGTGTACGCCATCACCGAGGCGGGCCGGCGGGAGCTCAGCCAGTGGGCCGCCGAGCCCTCGCTGCCCACCCCGATCCGCGAGGACCTGCTGGTGAAGGTGCTTGGCGGCCCCTACAGCGAGCCCGCCCAGCTGCTGGCGGAGGTGCGCCGCCGCCGCGCCGTCCATGCTGGCCAGCTCGCCTCCTATCGGGAGAAGGAGGCCCTGGTCCACAGCCATCCGGCCCTGCCGCTGCAGGAGCAGTACCGCTATCTCACCCTGCGGCGGGGCATCCTGTTCGAGCAGGAATGGATCCGATGGTGCGATGAGGTGATCGCCTTCCTGGAGGGGCAACCACTGGCGCCCGGAGGCTGACGCCATCGGACCTGCGGACCTGACGCACCGCGCCGTGGCGGCCCCCCAGGCTCAGGGCCCGGCCGGCTCGAGGACGCGATGGGAGGGAATCGCATCGAGGGCCATCAGACGACGCTCCACGGCGGGTCCGTTCGCCTGCAACCAGGCCGCCATGGCGTCCCCCGTCTTCGGGCCATAGAGGCGGTGGCTGACGATCACCGCAGTGCCGCGGCCGTCTGTCAGGCGCCAGCGGGCGAAGACGGCCTCGCTGAAGGCGCGGGTGGGGAAGAGGGCCACGACCAGGTGCTCGGCGGGGCGGTCGGCGGTGCGGGGAATGGAAGCCGTGCGCAGCACCGTGGCCCCGTGGCGCCGGTAGTTGCCAAGGGCCCGGTTGGCCATCTCGGCCAGCCCCTCGCCGTCGCTGACCCCGGGGTAGGTGTTGATGGTGACCATGTCCGTCCAGCGGCTCAGGTCGTCCTGGCCCGCCGGGGTGAACTCGTGCTGGTGCTGGGACGACCAGCGCAGCCGGTAGGTCTGGCCGGAAAAGTCCAGCGTCACCGGGGTGGCCGGGGGGCCGGCTGCCGCGGGCGTGGCCATCGCTCCGCTCAGCGCAACAGCCACCAGCAGCGGGGCGGCCCAGCGACGCAGGCCATGGGGGCTGGGCATGGCACGTCGCAACCAGGGGCAGGGTAGGAAGTTCACCGGGGACGGCAGGCGCCAGGGCGCGTAGCGTTGCCGCTTGCTGCCCGAACCGGTGTGGATCGTCGCTGGTTCGCCCCACAGGGACGACGGGTCCTGGCAGCCCTCCTGGCGGGTTGCCTGGGCGGAGCGGGACCCGTCCAGGCCGGGACCGCTGACGGGGGCCCGCCGGCGGTCTCACCCCAGGCGGCCGGCATCCTGCGGATCGTTCGTCAGCGCATGGCCGACGACCATCTCAGGGCGGTGATCGTGCGCGTCACGATCGACGGCAAGGAGGTGGTCACCGAGGCGATGGGCGAATCCATGACGGGCGTGCCCGCCACGGAGGACATGCACGTTCGGAATGGTGCGATCGCCATCTCCTACGTGGCGACGCTGCTGCTGCAACTGGTCGACGAGAACAGGGTGAGCCTCGACGACAAGCTCGCGAAGTGGCTGCCGGAGATCCCGAATGCGGAGCGGGTCACCCTCGGTCAGCTCGCCCGGATGACCTCCGGCTACCGCGACTACGTGATCGGCAATGCCGCGTTCGAAAAGACTGCGTTCGAGAACCCGTTCCGGCAGTTCTCCGTGCAGGACCTGCTCGCCTACGCCGACCTGAAGACGCTCTGGTACGAGCCCGGCACGAGCTGGAACTACGCGCACACGAACTACCTCCTGCTGGGCCTGGCGCTGGAGCGCATCACGGGCCAGACGATGCCCGTGCTGATGCAGGAGCGGATCTTCGGTCCCCTGAAGCTCCGCAACACACGGGACCCCGGCGGAACACCCGCGATCGCGCCGCCGGTGTTGCACGCCTTCTCGTCGGAACGGCGCCAGGGTCTCGGCATCCCGGCGGGGACGCGCTTCTACGAGGAGTCGACCTTCTGGAATCCGTCCTGGACGATCACCCGCGGTGCGGTGCAGTTCACCACCATCCACGACATGGCCACCTCCGCCGAGGCGATCGGAACGGGCCGGCTGTTGTCGCCCCAGAGCCACAGGCTGCAGATCGCTCCGACGCTGCGGGGCTTCGGCCGGCCGATCGAGGGCTGTGCGACCTGCACCACCCTCAGCGACTTCTACACCTATGGCATCGGGATCGTCCTCTCGGGCCCCTGGCTGCTGCAGAACCCGCTGTTCTCCGGACAGGCCGGGGTGATGGCCTATCTGCCCTCACGGAAGATCGCGGTGGCGGTGGCGGTCACCTTCGACGAAGGGGCCTTTGATGCCAGCGGTGGTTACTGCAATGCCGCCGATGACATCTTCCGCGCGATCGGCGCCTATCTGGCGCCGCAGGACGCCCCGCCCGTCAAGGCCCCTGCCAGAGAAAGGTGTTGAAGGATCGCTCGCCCAGCTGGCTCCGGTACTTCAAGGTGTTCTCGCTCGAGAGACTCACCACGGCGCCGAGCCGGTCGGCCAGCTTGAGGCATTGCTGGAACTGCGGGGCGCTGTAGCACTGCACATCGAGCTGGTTGCAGCCCGCCGTGGGCAACAGGCTGGCCTGGAACGGCTGGATGCTGCAGAAGATCGGTTTGGGGTACAGCCGACGCAGCAGATAGAAGTCCTCCAGGGAGTAGTTGGCGAAGAAGTGATCGTCCACCTGGATGCCGTCGCCATGGCGGGCCTCGTGCACCAGATCGCTGATCCCCAGCGCCCGGTACTGGGGAGACTGCACCCACACCACCGGCATCAGTCCCTGGAGGCGGGCCGCCTGGGCCGCCTCCCGCTGCATCGCCTCCGACACCTTGCGGACATCGAGGAACACCACCTTGAAGTCGCTGGCCCGGATGTCGGCCATCACCCCGTTCAGTGACTGCCGGGAGGCGTAGTACCAGATCTGGGGCTGGGACAGCCAGGTGCCGTTGGGGGCCGCCGCCGCCGCTGCCGTGCTGAGGGCCAGGGCCGCGGCCAGGCCGACGGTCGTGGCGGTGGCCAGGGAGCGGAATGGGTTGGCCAGGACCGAGCCCCGGGGTGCGTTTAGTGTGCCCCGCGCTGGCCCTCGCCAGCTCGACCCGCCCGGGCGCCATGCCGTCATCCCTTCCCAGCCAGACCTGCGTGCTCGTGGTGGGGGCGGGCCCCACCGGCCTGCTGCTGGCGGGGGAACTGCAGCGGCGCGGCGTTCCCAACCTGCTGATCGACGCCCGGGCCGAAGCCCTGCACTGGGACCGGGCCACGGTGATCCACCCCCTCTCCCTGGAGATCTTCGAGGCGCTGGGGCTGGTGGACCGGTTTCTCGAAGCCGGCTGCCGGCAGCGCCGGATCCTCATCCACGCCGATGGCCAGCGGCTGGGGGAACTGGATCTGGCCGAATGCGGCAGCCGCTTCGGCTTCAACCTCGGCCTCTCCGAAGAGGTGACAGAAACCATCCTCACGGACCATCTCGAGGGGCAAGGGGGCACGGTGCACCGCTCCTGCCGGCTGGCGGCTCTGGCGCCCCACGGCGAGGGCGTGACCGCCACGGTGGACGGCGACGGGCGGGAGCAGACCGTGCAGGCCCGCTGGCTGGTGGGTTGCGACGGCCTGCGCAGCACCACCCGCGCGCTGAGCGGCCTGGACTTCGAAGGCCATGGCATCGCCAGGCCCTGGGCCGTGTTCGACGCCGCGGTGGAGGGCTGGGCCGACAGCCACGAGGTCAACGCGGCGTATCTGGACGCCTCGCCCCTGATCCTCACGGCCCTGCCCGACGAGCGCTGGCGGGTGTACCTGCGGCCCGCCGCCGAGGAGGGCGATCTGGTGGCGGAGGCCGCGGCCGTGCTGGGGCGCTACCTGCCGGAAGCCCGTTTCAGCGGCGTGGAGAACCCCAGCCGCTTCCACTGCCATAGCCGGGTGGCCAGCGCCTTCCGCGCCGGGCCCGTGTTCCTGGCCGGCGATGCCGCCCACGTGTGCTCCCCGGCCGAGGGGCACGGCATGAACTGCGGGCTGCACGATGCCGCCAACCTGGCCTGGAAGCTGGCCCTGGTGCACCAGGGGGCCGCAGATCCCGCCCTGCTGGACAGCTACGAACAGGAGCGGCGTCCGGTGGCCCAGCAGATCTGCCGCTCCGGCGACGCCACCGAGCAGGCCCACGGGCTGCAGGAGAGCGGTGAGCGCGCCGCCCGCGACCGGGCGATCGCCGCCATGCTGGCCAACCCGGTGGCCCGCCAGCAGGAGGTGGTGGCGGAAACCGAGATGAACGTCAGCTACGCCGGCTCGGCGATCATCGGCGGTGGTGCGGGCCAGCCCTTTGGTGCCGGACAGCGGTTGTCCACCACGATCGCACTGCCGCCCGGGGCCGGCGCGGATCGGCTGCACGCGCTCACCCACCGCTGCGGCCACACGCTGCTGCTGCTGGCCGGCCCGGAGACGCCCCCGGAGGCCATCGCCGAACTGCAGGCCGAACTGGAGGCGGACCGGGCCGCCGGAGCGGTGCCGCCGGCGCTGGTGGAGGCGGTGGTGACCGTGCGGCTGGAGGAGGCGCCCAGGCTGGGCCTGGGGCCCATCACCCTGCTGGCGGTCCGGCCGGACGGCTTCATCGGCCTGCGGGCTGACGTCGATCACCGCAGCGCGGTGCGGCGGTATGGGGGGCTGGTGTTGGGCCGCTGAGCCCGGGACGGGCAAGCAAGCGCCTTCCCAGCCTGCAGCGGGTGGCCAACCCCGACAGTCCCATGGGGGCTATGGGCCCGGGCTGAGCACCAGAAAACCTGCCTCCGGATGGGACGAGAAAGCTTCGATGGCATCGATGTGATCGAGCAGAAGCTCAGCCGTTGCTCCGTTGCCCGCGTTACCGATGGCCAGGCAGATCACCTTCGGCGGGAAACCGCGGCTCATGCTGATCCGCAGAAAATCCTCGTCCTTGGTCACCAATAGGTCGCCGTCAAGGCGAGCCCGATCCCAGATCGCCAGATCGTCGGCCCCACCCAGCCCAAGAAGCCGCACATGCCTTGAACCTGGGAACCCACCGGAGAGCAGAGGCAGGAGACGCTCGGAAAGGTTCTCATCCAGAAGCAGATGGACGCTCACGCCGCCGTGGTCAGGCTGAGGAGCAGGCGTTCCCGATCTGCCGCATAGGCCAGGCAAGCCAGCACGTCGTCATGGTCGAGCTGCGGGAAGTCCTCCAGCAGTTCCGCTTCACTCATGCCGCTGGCAAGAAAGCCGAGCACATCACCCACCGTGAGTCTGGTGCCGCGAACGCAGGGCTTGCCGAAGCGCACGGCTGGATTGATGGTGATCCGCCCTTGGAAGTCCATGGTTCAACGCTAATCCGCCCACGTCGCGTTCAGGCTCGAACGCACACGCGAACCGCACAACCGGCGTGATGGCCGCAACGTCGCCACTGATGGCGACAGCCTCGCCAGGATGGTGACCCCAGCGTCAGGGCCCTGCCCAGGCCGCGCCACACCCGAGAGACCCGTGCCGACAGCAGCGCCCACCTCCGTGCTGACGAAAACCTTCGCGGACTTTGCCCAGCGGGCCGACTATTCGCTGCTGGATTCCCTGCGGGCGGATCCCCAGGCCAGTGGCGACGGCCAGGATCACCGGCCCCGCCAGGTGTTCTCCGGCCATTACGTGCCGGTGACACCAACGCCGCTGCCGGCGCCGGAGCTGGTGGCGCACAGCAGCACCCTCTTCCAGGAGCTGGGGCTGGGCGATGGGCTGGCCCATGACGACCACTTCCGACGCCTGTTCTCCGGCGACATCACGGCAGCTCAGGAGCGGATGCGGCCCTATGGCTGGGCCACCGGCTATGCGCTCTCGATCTACGGCAGCGAATACATCCAGCAGTGCCCGTTCGGCACCGGCAACGGCTATGGCGATGGCCGGGCCATTTCCGTTTTTGAAGGCGTCTTTGGCGGCCGGCGCTGGGAGATGCAACTCAAGGGCGGCGGCCCCACGCCCTACTGCCGCGGCGCCGATGGTCGCGCCGTGCTGCGCTCCAGCGTGCGCGAGTTTCTGGCGCAGGAGTTGATGCACGCCCTGGGGGTTCCCACCTCCCGCTCGCTGACGCTCTATGTGTCTGGATCGGAAACCGTGCGCCGGCCCTGGTATTCCCCGAACTCCCGCTCGTTCGATCCCGACATCCTGGTGGACAACCCGGCGGCGATCACCACCCGGGTGGCGCCCTCGTTTCTGCGGGTGGGCCAGCTGGAGCTGTTCGCCCGCCGCGTCCGCAGCGGTGCCCATCCGGAGGCGCGCAACGAACTGCGGATGATCGTGGTGCACCTGATCGAGCGCAACTACCGCCAGGAGATCGATCCGGCCCTGGACTTCGCTGACCAGGTGGTGGAGCTGGCGGGGTTGTTCCGCGGACGGCTCACGTCTCTGGTGGCGAACTGGATGCGGGTGGGCTACTGCCAGGGCAATTTCAACAGCGACAATTGCGCCGCCGGGGGCTACACCCTCGACTACGGCCCCTTCGGCTTCTGCGAACTGTTCGACCCCCGCTTCCAGCCCTGGACCGGCGGCGGCCAGCATTTCAGCTTCTTCAATCAGCCGGTGGCCGCCGAAGCCAACTTCCAGATGTTCTGGGCCTCCCTGCGGCCCCTGCTCGAGGGCAACCCAGAGGCGCTCGCGCGGCTGGATGCCATCCGCGAGGGCTTCGCCGAAGCGATGGGCCAGGAGCTCGAGGCGATGTGGGCCAGCAAGCTCGGCCTGATCCGCTACGACGCCGAGCTCGTGCAGGACCTGTTGCAGCTGATGGTGAGCTTCAAGGCGGACTTCACGATCTTCTTCCGCAGGCTGTCGGATATCCCCGAGCAGGTTTCGGCCCTGCAGGAGAGCTTTTACCTGCCCTGTTCAGAGGAGCTTGATGGGCAATGGACGCAGTGGCTGCAACGCTGGCGTGCCCGCCTGGCGGAAGCCGGCGACATCCGCGAAACATCGGCAGCGATGAAGCGCGTCAATCCCGCGGTCACCTGGCGCGAATGGCTGATCGCCCCCTCCTATGAACAGGCGGCGCAGGGTGATTACGGCCTGGTCAGGGAGCTGCAGGAGGTGTTCCGCCATCCCTATGCCGCGATGGCTCCGGAGCTGGCGGCGACGTACGACCGACTGAAGCCCAGGGAATTCTTCAACGCCGGGGGTGTGTCGCACTACAGCTGTTCGTCCTGAGCGGAGGACGTTCGCTCTGAGCTGTCTCAGGCTTCGATCAACCACAGGGCCTCGCGGCCGCCCGCGACCCCCTCGCAGTTGAGGCGGCGGTCAAAGCTCACCAGCCGGCCGCCACGGTGTGCCGCCAGCGCCAGCAGGTAGGTGTCGGTGAGCTGGGAGGCTTCCAGCAGTCTTGAAGGATCCACATGGCTCTGGTCGAGCAGGCTGAGCGAGTCCGGCCAGAACTGATGCTGCGGATGGCGGATCAGCTCCGCCACCAGCGGCGCCACCACCGCCGGTGGCCCCGGACTGTTGGGATAGCGGGGCTGGCCGAGGATGCGCAGCACGGCGTTCTGTGTGAGCGGGCAGGTGGCCCACCCCTTCGCCTGCGCGGCCGCAAACCAGCCATGGGCGGGTTCGTGGTGCACGTGGCGCCGATCCAGCAGGGCGATCAGCATGTTCACATCGAGCAGGGCCACACTCACGCCAGCTCGTCGCGCAGGTGGTTCACGAGCTCCAGATCCACCGGTGCTCCCTTCTCCTTCCAGGGCAGCAGGGGCAGGCCGTTGCGATGGTCGGCCCCTGGGTCTCCCGAGCTGGAGCCGGGCGCTGGCGCTGGCGCCACCAGGGCCTGGCGTGCCAGCTCGCTGATCACGGCACCCAGGCTGGTGCGCTGTTGCCGAGCCAGCACCCTTGCCGCCGCCAGCACGTCGTCGTCGAGCTGCAGGGTGGTGCGCATCTGATGTTGACGCATCAAGCATCAATGGTAGGGGTGCCTGCCCTGTCCGGGGTGCTTGCGCGCATACCGCCAGGGGGGCTCCTCATCCCCGCACGACCAGGCTGCCCGTCAGGCCATAACGGCCTTCAGCTGAAGGATCAGCAGCGGCAATTCCACCTGGATCACATCCCACACCACATCAAGATCGACCCCCAGGTAGGCGTGGATCAGTTGATTGCGCATCGCGATGATCTCCCGCCAGGCAATCTCAGGATGGGCGATCCTCACCTCCTCTGGGATGCGAGTGGCGGCCTCGCCGATCAGCTCGATGTTGCGAAGAACGGCGTCCTGCATCAGCTGATTTGCCTCGAACTGCGCACGGTTCAGATCGGCGCAGTAGCCCACGGCACGACGGGCAAACCGATCCATGTCCTGCGAATAGAGGCGCCAATCGCGTTTCGGATTGCCGTCAGAGGGTGATGGCATCCGCCTCCACCGCAGGCCTGAGCTCCTGCCGGAGTGCTTGTTCCGTCACCAGATCGACAGGTTGCTGGAGCAGATCTTCCAGGAACAGCTGGAGGCCATAGAAGCGTCTGGCTGTGGCTGGGCCGTCGAAGGCCACCAGTAGATCCACATCGCTGCTCGGTGTTGCCGTGCCGCGGGCCCAGGAGCCGAAGATCCGCAGGCTGCGCACGCCGAAACGCTCACTCCAGACGGGCGCGTGCTGGCGCAACCGGCTGATCAACGTTTCGGAACTGACGTCCATGGCCGGCAGTGAATGCTCAGGAGTGGCCTGGGATGACGCTAAACCGCCAACGCCAGCTCCGGCACGAACGCCGCCGGAATCCCCCGCTGCAGCCGCCAGCGAATCGCCATAGGCCGCTCGCCCTCGTGGCTCACGTAATCCGCGAACCCGAGGCAAAGAAACGGCAGCGTCACCCCGCCGCGCCTGTTCTCCTCCCGCACGAACAGCATCACCCTGCTTCCGCGCTCAACGTGGTGGATGTATCTCTGCCCGGTGGCGGACGCTTCCCGGGTGAGGCTCTGGCTCTCCCAGTGGAACTCCCACGGGGAGATGGCGTAATCGTTGTAGCGGGTGGTGGGGGAGAACAACCGCTCGGATTTCTTGAGGGTGATGAAGAAGACGTCGCACTGGGTGGCGTCATCAAAGAACACCCCCTCACGGCCGGGAAAAGGGCGGGCCTCGTTCAACAGCCCAAAGGCGGCGAACACCTCGGCGCGGGAGTAGCGGCCGTGGAGTTGGAGGGGGATGGGGGGCGGATCGGCGCGGTCCCAGTCGAGCGGCGCCACCAGGTGGTCGGTGCGATCGAGCAGCAGCGCGAACAGCTCCACCAGTTCGGCGCGGAGACCTGCGGCAACCCAGAGCCGGACGAGGGCCTCGGCCAGGGGCAGGTGCTGCCGGCCGCTGCCCCACAGCTGGGCCATCAACATGCGCCAGCTGCGTTCCGTCTCCGGATCAAAGCCCGCCAGATCGGGCGATGCCGCGCGCTGCAGCTGATCCACCAGCCAGCGCAACCGCTCGGGGTCATCCAGATGCAGCAGCCCCCCGGCGATCCCCCGCCCCAGCCGCTCCTCATCGCCGGTGGCCGCCCCCGACGCCAACCACCCCAACTCTCGCTGCAGCAACGCCCAGGAGCCCGCCACGTTGTAAAACTCCCCCAGCTCCATCCCCAGCCCCTCCAGCAACCCCGCCAGCGAGCAACGCCCGAGGCGGCGGGCTTCGGCGAGCAGCTGGGGACGCCGGTTGGGCAACGAATCTCGCAAATTGGCAAGCACCCGCTCGCTCGCCACCCGATCGAGCTGCAGGCTGCAGCCGGCCGGCAGGAAAGGAAACCCGTCTTTGATCTGCTGCTCCAGCTGGTCGCGGGTGCCGCCGAGCAGGGCGCGGTAGCGCAGGTCGAAGCTGCTGCAGGAACACGATGGCGCTCTCGGTGGGCCGCAGGAACAGCACCGTGTCGATCTCGGGGATGTCGAGGCCTTCGTTGAACAGGTCAACGGCGAACAGGATCTGCAGCTCGCCGGAGCGCAGGCGGCGGATCTGCTCGGCGCGCTGCTCGCGGGGGCTGGAGGAATCGAGGGCGGCGGCGCGCAGGCCGGCCGCCACGAACTTGCGGGCCATCCAATGGGCGTGCTCCACGCTCACGCAGAAGCCCAGGGCCCGCATCGAATCGAGGTTCGTGACCTTGCCTGCCAGTTCGCGCAGGATCAGGCGCAGGCGGGCGTCGTCGGCGGTGTAGAGGTTGGAGAGGGCTTCGCTGGCGTAGCCGTTGCGGCGCCATTCGACCTGCGACAGGTCGGTGCCGTCGTGGAGGCCGAAGTAGTGGAAGGGGCACAGCAGGCCCTGCTCCAACGCGCTCCAGAGGCGCAGCTCGGCGGCAATGCGGCCGTCAAACCAATGGAGGATGTCCTCGCCGCCGGTGCGCTCGGGGGTGGCGGTGAGGCCCAACAGCAGGACGGGCGCCAGGTGGCGCAGCCAGCGCTCGTAGCTGGCGGAGGCGGCTTGGTGGAACTCATCGACGATCACCACGTCGAACGTGTCCGGCGCCAGGTCCGCCGGATCCAGCCCAGCGAGCGACTGCACCGAGGCGAACACATGGCGCCACTGGCTGGGGCGCTGGCCATCCACCAGCAGCTCGCCGAAGGAGCCATCGCGCAGCACCTGGCGGAAGGTGGCGAGGCTCAGGAGGTACGACCCGCTGAAAAGGTGGCACTGAATACAGGAGAGCAGTACGCCTGTTCTCTAGGATCACTTCGGCACTGCATCTAGTGTGCACGGGACTTCAGAGCGCTATGGCTGCCCCCCTGACATGGGTCTCAACCCCTGCTCTCGGCCAGGGCAGATCGAGCGGTGGCAGCGCGGCTGCCGAGCTCTTCGAGGGTGGTGGAAGCCAGCGTCGTCGATCTCTCCTCGAGACTCTCGTTCGTGAGATCTGTCAGAACAGCACTGATCAGCGGATCGGTCGAAAGGCCGCCGAGGTCTGTTTCGACCTGATCCTTCTGCGAGGAGATGAGCGCGATGCCTTTCTCTCAGCCATCAACTGGGAGTCGCTGCGCCCGCATCTGGCTTCCGTGAAGGGGGCCGGGGGAGCTGCCCTGACGCTCCGTGCCGGTATCGACGCCATGGAGGCCGAGACGCTCGTCTGTCTCCGGATCAGCGACAGCGGCACGGCGGGGTTGACCGGAGATGACTGGGACGAGGAAGGAAACTTCCGCCGTCTCTGTGTCCAGAACTTCTCGACTGGGGAGGAAACAGGTCGCGGCGGAAGCTTCGGCCTCGGCAAGGCTGTGAGCTGGATGCACTCCCGCCTGCTCACGGTGCTGTTCACCTCTTCCGTCCACGGGATGGAAGACAGGGGGCTGCGGGTGTTCGGCCGCAGCGAGCTGCCCGCCCATGAGCTGGGTGGAGAAGCTTTTCTTGATGGCGCCTACCTCGGAGTGGCAGCGGAACGGGATGGGATCCCTGTGGCCCTGTCCGACTGGCGTGAGGCAGAGGCAGCCAGCCCGCTGCAGCTTGATCGCGCCGGCATCAGGGGTTCCGGCACATCACTTCTGATCCCGGCATTCCATGAGCCTGATCGAGATGATGTTGGCAGCCTGGGGATTCGTGAGCCTGAGGAGCTCTGCCGCGATCTCACCGACGCCGCAGCGAAGTGGTTTTGGCCCGCCATCAGCTGGGGCCGCCTAAAGGTGCGCTCCCGTGTGCTGGCCTCCGGCGAATCTCGGGCCAGTTTCGAAAGCAGGGCTGAGGTGAGCGGGCTCTGGGCTCCCTTCCTCGCGGCCTCCCGGGCGGAACCCGCTGGAGAGCCGGCGCTGGTGCCCGGTGATTCTGCTGCCACCGACATCACCGGATTCCCCCTGCCCAGCCGCATCCACCCCGAAGACCGACCCGAGCTGCTTCATCCGGCTCTGGAGACCATGATCAGGGTCGGGGTGACACGTGTCTCCCCCAGTGAGGCCTGCCTCCCCTGCCGGTCCACGATCGCCATGATCCGTGGCGCCGGGATGGTTGTGGACTATGCCGAAGGGCTACGCCTCCAGGACGGAGGCAGTTACTGCGCGGTCGCCCTCGTCGGATCCGCGCTGCTTCACACTTTTCCATCCGAGGCGCTGGAAACCTGCAGAGAATTTGCAGGAGATGCCGAGGAATATTTCCGTGCCGCGGAGCCCGTCACCCATGACGATTGGATTCCCACCACACGCAGGTTGCGTGAAAGTTACGACTGGCGAGGCTCTGCTGGCCGGCTCAGGGGACTCCGGGCTGAGATACGTCAGCTTCTCCAGCTTCGCCTCCTCAGTGCCGATGAGCCTGCACCGGATGCAGGACCTGAACTTCTCATGCGAATGCTGAGCCTCGGAGAAGGAGCCGTGCCGGTTTCCTCCGCCACAAAGGGAGAGAAGCCACGACTTGAGGTGCGTGTTGATCGTGAAGGATCCTGGTTTGATCCCCAACGGGGTGGCTGGGCTGTCCAAGGGGAGCTGATCCGCTACGGCCGCGATGACGATTCTGTGACGGCCGGGCTGAGTTTCCGCAGCATCGCCGATTCCGGCCAAGGTGATTCGTGGCGAATCTCCGGGCTTGAAATTCACGGCTCACAGAAGAACCTCACCATGACAGACACCGATGGTCGTCGGCTGGTCTTCTCCGTGGCGCGTGGGTTTTCTTCCGTTCCTTTTCGCTGTCTCGTGTCTCCCCCCGCGGGTGTCGATCCGGCGCTGACCGGTTTCCGTCAGGGAGGTTGATCAATGGAATTCCTTCCTTGGCGAACTGTTGATCTCGATGGGGCCTTCCGCGTCACAGCTCCTGAGAGCATCGCTGAAGAGGTTATTCAGGAGGTCAGCAATGCTGTCACGTTCCGATTCCGTGGTGATCTCAGTGATGTGCGACTGGAGGTCCTGCTCACCCCCCCTTGGGGCTGGGAAGAGTGCTTCCTGCCTCACGAACAGGATGATCCACCCGCGCAGTTTCTCTGCAGGCTGATCAGTCGCTCCACCGGTCGACGCATGGTGATCTCCCTGGAATCCGATGGCCTGGGTCTGTGGTTTGCGGATACTGCCTACACAGCGCTGCTCGATGGTGAGGAGATCCGCGCCGAGGCCCTGCTCGTGCGGACCCGTGAGCCTCAGGCAGCGGTGGACGGTTTCGGCTGCAGAAGGGGGCAGATCCTCGGCCGCAGCAGAATTCACACCGTTCGGTTCTCCGGTCGTCCACGTTCCGCAGAACCCCTGTTCCACCTGCGCTGGGAATCGTTCCCTTCCGGAAACAGCCAGCAGCTGTTCCGGATCCTCCCCGGTGAACCACCCACGATCGAACTGAACGCGGCCGTGAGCTCTCCACTGCGAAGGCTGCTCATGAGTCGCTCGCGTCGACGGAACGGCGGAGCCCTCCTGCGCGATGCGCTCTTCAGCTCCGTCTGTGCCACTGTCTGGCCCGTGCTGGTTTCCACAGCACTCCACGAGCTCGAGACCATCGCCTCAGCGGATCTTTGTGCCACGCCCGAGGAGGCCATAGATCAGCTGGGCAGCTGGCAGAGGCGACTGCTGGCACTGTTTGCGGCAGGGCTGGCCGGAGTGGATCTTGAACCCCATGCCGCGCTCCCGCAGCTTGTCCATGAACTCAGGCGCCCTGGGGGCTTCACGGCCCTCATGCTGAGGTTGCCTGCGCTGATCCAGCAGGAGACCAGGCTGGTCAGGCTGGCCGAGTCGATGGCGGAGGGGGCCCATCTCCCACTCGAGATTGACCCTTCCGGCACAGGCGCTGAAATCGCACCCGTTGTGGGGGTGGACGTGGCATGAACAGCTTTCTTCAGAGGCTGCAGTGCCCCGTCAGCGAGCAGGGCTTGGTCGAGGCCCTGCGAAAGTCAGGCGAGTTGCCCGTGAGCGACCTTTCCAGAAAGGTGGACCTGAGCCGGTTGGATCAGGTTGTCCGGCAGGCGATCACCTCAGGTGTGAAGGAGTCGGCGCTCGATGCCTTCCTGGTCGAACCCCTTCACCGCACTCTCCGCGGTATGGGTGAAGCCCTTCGAACGGACATGCGCATCTGGCACTGGCTCACCGTGGTGCACTACCCCGAGCTGGTCTGGCTCCGATGGAGGGGTTCAGTGCCTGCTGATCCCGAAGAGGGCTTTGTGCTCGGGAACGGCCGAAGGCCGGTGCCCGCCGTGCGTTTTCTGGGCACGGCCTCGATCAATGGTCATGGCCGCAATACCTTTGCTCGCCTCTTCTTTGCGGCCGATCGTTTGATAGGCACAGGTGGCAACGATTATGATCTCGTCCGGAGGCTCTTCAGCAGCCAAGAGCTTCATCTTGGTCTCAGTGACCGCGAATACGGTCTCCTTCCCCATGTGAACCGCGTTCTCACCCGCAGGCTTGCCGATCTGCCGGATCAACAGGTGAGAGCCGGTGTGAGGAGCCTCAACGCTCTTGG
This sequence comes from Synechococcus sp. CCAP 1479/10, assembly GCF_019038515.1. Lineage (NCBI taxonomy): Bacteria > Bacillati > Cyanobacteriota > Cyanophyceae > Synechococcales > Synechococcaceae > Synechococcus > Synechococcus sp. CCAP 1479/10. The sequence continues at coordinate 35,259 of NZ_JAFKRJ010000047.1, forward strand.
CGGTTCAATCTGTCTCGATCTGCTGGATGAGGGAGAGATTGAGCGGCTGGTGTCTCCTGATTCCGTCCCCACTTCCGGCAGTGCATGATGGCGAAATCAACTGTTGTGCAGGCTGATCCTCACCGCCTGAAGGCGCTGAAGGGCCCTGAGCAGAGGCTGGAGGCGCATCCCGAGGCCTGTGAGCTGGACGCACTTCCTGCGCATGTGCGCAAGCTGAACGGCAACAGACCACTTGCGGTGGACCTGTTCTGCGGTGCCGGAGGGCTGAGCCTCGGCTTGCATCGCGCCGGATTCGAGGTGATCCTGGGAGCCGACATCCGGCCGGATTCGATCGCCACCCACCGCCACCACTTCGGGGGATGCTCCCACAAGGGTGATCTGAGTGATCCGGAAGAGCTCCAGAGGATCATTCTTCAGCTCAACCGCTGCGGAGACATCGCACTGGTAGCCGGAGGACCACCATGTCAGCCTTTCTCCCGGAACATCCGCTGGCGCAAGCACGATGAGGATGTGGCCGGACAGCACTGGGAGCTCAACAGCAGTCGGCGGGAACTCTGGGAATCCTTCATGACCGTGGTGGAGGACGTTCGCCCAAGGGCCTTCCTGATGGAGAACGTTCCCGACATCGCCTTGACGGGCGACCAGGAGATCTTCAGAAGTGTGGTGAGCCGTGCTGAAGCGTCCGACTATCGCGTCCATGCTCGGATCGTCTATGCCTGGGAGTACGGCGTGCCGCAGCTTCGGCCCCGGCTGTTCATCGCCGGGACCCGCATCGGCTACAGCTCACCCATGCAGTGGCCCGAACCTAAATACTCTGATCAGGATTCAGCGCCCTCATTGATGGATGCCATCAGTGATCTGCCTCCCCTTGAGGGGGACTGGTGGGAAGAGTGGCAGGAGCGAGAGCATTACAAAGGCCCTTCCACCGCATATCAGAGGCTGATGCGCGACTGGTTACCAGTGGAAGAGAAACTGTTGTATGATCACATCACTAGAAAAGTGCGGGAGGACGACAAAACGACCTTTCAGTTGATGCGAACCACCGGCAAGAAGTATCACCAGCTGGAGGACGAGCATCGGCGTTATCAGGTCACCAGCCGGGCCCAGCGAGAGGGCCGGATTCAGAAGGAGAGTGGTAAGGAGCACAGCTTCGGCAACAAGTACAACATCCTCAGTTTTGATGAGCCGTGCATCACTATCACGGCGCATATGTCGAAAGATGGCTACTGGTACATTCACCCATCGCAGAACCGTACGCTCTCCATCCGTGAGGCGGCAAGAGTCCAGTCCTTTCCGGATGGCTTCCCTTTTCACGGCACACCCTCCAACCGGTTTCACCAAGTGGGGGAAGCGGTTGCCCCTTTGGTGGGCCTAGCTTTAGGTAAGGCACTTCTCAGGGCTGTAGAAAAGACAAACACTTCATGTGCCTGGCTCCAACCGGAAGACATCCGTAATGCTCTTCTGGCTTGGTACAGCAACGAAGGAGGGGGATCTCAGCTTCCATGGGCAAAGCAACGAGAGAACGGTGTGGAGATTCCAGAGGATTTACGTGCATGGCGCGTGTTTCTCGGAGAGCTGGTCGTGACGTCTATGAAGGCAGCACAACAGCAGGTTTTCTGGAAGAGACTGCTGAGCCGTTGGCCAGACCATGAGGCATTTCTTTCTGATCCTGAACCCAGCAGGCGGAGGACCTTCCGCAGCCTTCAGCTGGAAAAGATCGAGAGCCTTCTTCATCAGGTAGCTATCGAATTACGTGAGCATCTTCCTTGGAGGGAGTGGGTAAGACGAGATCTTGAGGGCCTCGGGCGCGACCGCATACGTCAATGCTTAGCGATGGTTGGCATCACGGCAGATCGTTCATGCAGTGTCGGCCTTGGCCGCATGGTTGGGCGGGTCATGGGGGTTGAGCAGCTTGCAGACAGTGGGTCGAGGCAGTTACGGGAGCTTCACCTCGGTCTCATGCTGGGGGGGGATCTCGATGGTCGCATCTATCGAGCTGCAGTAACGGTTGCAGAAACTTGGTGTAAGCCCGAACCTCTGTGTGATGGTGGTAGGGATGAATCTAAGCTGCAATGCCCATTGGCTGGAATTTGCAATCATTCAATTGGTGCGATCCTCGTAGATAGGTAAGTAAAGTGGATTGAATGGTTTGCTCCTAAAATGAACTCATTCTGTTGTATCTTGCCGTCGGCTGTGAATGCCCTTCTTGGCTGTGCCTGCCGTCTGTCAAGCGTCATTTCCACGGCTTCTATTGCATCGTTGATGGGCAACTCTCCCATTCATTATGGTTGTCATGCCACCCATTGACCAAGGTAGTATATGATCAGGTTCGTAGTCATCATAGCTGTCAACGATGCCGTCGCATATTCCGCAAATCTTGTCTATCGATTTGTTCCAAATATAGAGCTTTTGCTCATAGGAAAAAATCCGAACTCGATCTGTGTCGACATATTCTAGCCCTGGGAGAACTAGGTTCGAGATTATTCTGAATCGTGCCTCCCTAATCTCCTTTTCCTTTTGGGCGCCAACAATTGTTCTCCGGTATTCCTCAAAAATTCTCCCCGCTACAGGCATGCTGTCATCGTTTGACTCTACTAGCTTTTCTTCAAATTCTTCAAGTGTTGAACGTATGGTCATCACATTTCTTTCATCCAATCTGATCTTCCGATCTTCTTGGAGAATGGTGATAAACAGAAACAAAGTATAGAAGTCAGAAAGATTACTGGTAAATCGGCTTTGGCCTGGGAGTAAGCGTTTGATCATGCTTAAGGCATTGTCAAACCTTCTTTCATGAGAGGGCTTATCGGGGTAAGACGATTCATAATTCCTGTAGTGGTCCTCTACTTTCTCGCTTTTGTTCTGTGATTGTCCCGTGATGAGAGCTACAAATAGTTCTGAAGTGAATTGTTGGGCCCCCATCCTGTCTGTGGCCTGTTTTCTGAATGCTCGAGATCCCCAAAACTGATCGTCTTGAAGAGCAGCTGTTTTGTCGTAGACCATGGTTTTGAATTCACCATTGTAGAATGCGTTCAATAACTCTTGTGGATTTAGATTTGTTGATGACTTGTTGAGTCGCCGAAATATGTCGATGATGAGGTCTCTGTCTTCAGTTCTTACCTCGATATAGTTAAGTCTATAATTCCAGAATCGCTCGGACATTTCTCTAGGTAGTACTGATGCGTCAGATCCAAGAGGCGCGTCGGTGCAGTAGCAGCCTGATGCCGCGTGGTGAATATCGGTACTCCGTAGGCCTGCTCCACGAAAAGCAAACACATTGTCCTTGAATCGTTTAATGCATGTTAGCCGTTGCTGGCCATCAATAACCTCCCAAATGTCCCTTCCTTGGCTATTTTGGTGGCACCAAAGCCAAATTGGAGGTATTGGGTAGTCTCGTAGAATGCTATCAATCAAGGCTTGCTCTGTTGCATTAGACCATATATAGAACCGCTGGTAGTCGGGCTGTAAAACAAGCTCTTGAGCTCCGGCAAGTCTGCTGATGTGGCTGATATTCCATGTGCCCGGAGTAAACATCATGGGTGAGAAAGAGGCTGGTTGGAATTAAAGCCCGATGGCCTGACCATGTCAAGAGATCCGGAGTTTCAATATGGTGTGAAGTGTCCGAAGGCCGATCCAAGTTGGGTTTGCCATGATGGACTCTTGGCTCGTGGAGGCTAAGTGCTGATTGGCGTCATGACACCATTGATATGAATCTCTTTGAGCGCACTTGGCGTTGTTCCTGTGTGTTGGCTTGGCAAGGGCGATTGGGGGTCGTATGCGAAGTGCTTTAGGAGCTCTGATTCTAATGCTTGGGGATTTCTTGTCTCGCATTCCCAAATAGTCACCACTGTCCATCTTAGCTCCCTAAGGTTTCGAAGGTGCAAGAGGTCGCGTTCCGCATTGCGCAAGAACTTGGATTGCCAGAACTCCCTTCGAGTTTTTGGGTTTGTGGTGAATTTGCATCCAGGATGGCGATGCCAAAAGCACCCGTGAACGAAAATCACGGTCCTGTATTTTGACAAGACTATGTCCGGAGTACCTGGAAGATCACGGCGATGCAGGCGAAAGCGGTATCCAAGTCGGTGCAGCATCTTCCGAACCGTCAACTCCGGTGTCGTGTTCCGCCCCTTGATCGCCGCCATGTTGCGGCTTCGCACCGGTGAAACAGAAATCTGATCTGTCGCGGCATTGTTCTGCTCAGGCACCGCCGAACAGCCTCCTTAGAAGACCCGGAGGTTCTGATGCAGGTGCTTCTGAAAGCTCTGGAGTTTCTGATTGAGAGTTAGAGGAGTCAGAGGTCGCCGAAGGTAAGGACTCTCCCCTTCCGGGATCGTTTTGGTCGCTGGGTTCCTGCCCAGCAGGCACGGATTGAGCAGAACGAGCTGAAACGTACATCTCCTCACGTCGCAGGAATGTCCTGCGGATAAGGGCACCCAGTTCCTCAGGTGGAAGAAGATCGAGCGGCTGCACAACTCCGTAGGCACGGAGATCCTTGGTGGCCTCACGATAGACGCGGGTCTGGATCTCCGCGCTGCTGCTGCTGAGCCGCTCCCGCATGGCGAGGTACTCCTCAGCCAGGCACACAGCGACGTGGGGATTGCTTCCAAGGCTAGGCCTCTCGAGGATGTTGCTGAAATCGTCCTCCTTCAGCTCGCGGATAAGACCCCAGCGATCCGGATGGGATGGTCCTCGATCCAGGCTGAGCACGCGGCGATGGATTCGTTGAAAAGCATTGCGTCCCCCGCCCAGAACACGGCCCTTCCATGCCTTGTCGGATTCCGCAACAGCCGATGGAGGCCAGCGCCAAATAGCGACATCCGGAAGCACAACCACGGTAAGGAATGTCCAGCAGGCATTCCGCAGGGATTCACCGCTGGGCACTCCATCGATCCAGAGGGGTTCCCATCCGCCAAGAATCTCGGCCACCTGAAATTCGAACTCAAGGAAGCTGCGCGGACGCCTTTCCGGGAATCCTTGCTGACGGGCAGCTGAAACGATGAGGTTGCGAAGCTGTTTCAGCGCAGGCTCTTCAACAGGGAAGCCACCAGTGGCCATCACGTAGGCCTGAGAATTCTTCAGCTCCCCTATCGGCTCAAGGGTGGAAGGATCTGAGCAGAGTGCCATTTCGGCCATGATCGGCAGGGCAGCACTGTCCGGCAGCTGGGGAATCAGTATGCTCATGCTCCCTCCGACCCTCCGGCTGAGATGGCCTGGCAGCGTTGGCGAAGGACTCCGGGTTCCTTGCTTGCCTGCTCCCGCAGAGCCTGAGTGGCAGGCGTGCCTTCAATGCCGAGGCTTCTCAGCCACGCGCTTACGACGCTCCCAAGGGAAGCCTCCGGATACTCCTCCTGGGGGTCATAGCCCAGCTCGTCGACGAGGAGGCAGGAGCTGAGCACACTGGCCATGACGTCGGCCCGGATAATCCAGCGGAGCAGGCCATCCTCCTCGGCGTTGAGGCGCTGGATGAATTCCGTTCGGTCACTGTTCAGCAGAAGTGTGACGGAGGAAAGAAGTGGATCGGCAGGGCTTTCAGCCGAAAAAGCAACCAGCCACAGTCCATCGCCGAGGCTGCTCTCGGAAAAACTGATGGCGCGAACTGGAAAGCTGGCAAGGTCTCCCTCCAGAGAGAGAACAGCATCTTCACGATAGAGAACACTGCCGAGGCGAACCTGAAGACCTGCGATGCTTCCGCCACCGCTGTAGATCAGCAGGGTTGCGTTGATCCTGCTGCAGAGATGAGCCGATGTGAGGCTGTACCTCAGTTCGGCAGGATCCGATGGGATGTCTCTGACAGGCTGATCCAATGCCACGAATCGGCGGCCGGTCTGAAGGGTCGAGCCGGTCGACACAATGAGGGCGACTCGAGCACCTTCGAAAAGTGGTGCAAGGCCCGCTTTGGCAAAGAGTTCCTGTGGCTGCCACCCAAGCCGGCAGGTGATCTGCAGCTCGGACTGGTAATCCCAGCTTCCTGATCCATCACGGAAATCCCTGAGGGTGCCATCAATCAAGGCCTGCCACTGTCCAGGTTGCCGGACCAAGGGGAAGAGTGTCGGATAGGGAAACGCTGTTCTGCTCATCGCTGATCTCCTTCGATCAGTTCAGCGGTCAGCCCCACCGCCACATAGTCGGGAACGCTGAGAGAGACGAGAATCTCGACACCCTTGGAAGATGGTTCACATCGAATGGAGCCATCCGCGATCTCAAGGCCCTCACCATCGACGGTGATCCCCAAGATCTCGGGTGCTCTGCCGTTCGGCGCAACGGCTTCCCGCTCCCTTGCATCACTCTGCACCCAGGGAATGAAGCTGATGAGGGCTGTTTCCGTGCTGTCTCCGGTGAGGCGAACACAGAATGTTGCGACGGGAACTTCATCCCTGAGCTCGGTTCCGAGCGGTGCAGGGGATGACAGCTTCAGAGGGCGGCGCCGACTCGGTCCGCCTCTTGGAGCAGGGGCGGGGCCGGCCGATCCCCCTGGCCCGGTGCCGATGAGGGAGCGTCCGAGTTCCCCGGCGAGAGCGGCAAGTGACTCCTGGTCCCTCTCCCTGACCCGCAGGGCGCGGGCGACGTCCGATCCGGAGAGCTTTTTCACACGCTCCTTGATGCGCGTCAGTCCGACATTGACGAATCTGCGCTGGTGTGAAGTCAGCGACTGATCGGCCTTCGGTTCCCAGTCGTCATGAGCAGGTGGCTCGGACCTGGCGTAAGCCTGCTCAACAACGTTGTCAGGGCCTCGATCACAGATATAGACGGCTCCCCACTGGGTCTGATCAGCTTCATTCAGCGAGCCAACCTGGTACCGTACAACTAGCTCAGCCGGTCGAAGCAGCGCCATATGGCAGAGCTTCTCGGGAATCAGGGAATCATCCCCAAGGTGAATCCGGTACCGGTCATCAGCATGGAGCTGAAGAGACGCTTGACACTGTCCGAAGAAACCGATGCGTTGCCTCGGACGTTCACAGAAAACTTCGTCGGTCTGGCTTCTCGCATGCTGAAGGGCCTGTGTTAGAAGCCAGAGAGGCTGAATTGTCGAGGGGTCAGGGAGCTCGGCCTCCTCCCCCAGGATTGACAGCCGACATGTCATCGGGACGGATCCATCCTCGCGAGCGGTGAACTTCGGCCAGCAATGCCAGAGAAGAATCTCCTGAATTCTTGCCATCAAGCGCTTTTTCTGCCCCAGCCCGATTAACTCGGTACGTCCGTTGTCGTCACGAAGATCCTGCAGTTCAGGATCGAGAATCATCAGCGTTGTCCCACGCTGCTCAGGAGTGTGCCGTCCGTACATCCCGAGAGACTGTGCGATCCGAGAGCCCTCTTCGCCTGTCACAGGGTCAACGGATTCCCTTCCTTGGTCTCCGTTGCAGTGAACACCCCACCAGTGGCGGCCTGTATAGCGTTTGCCGTCATGGTCGAAGGCCATGCCTAGTGCCTTGGCGATCAGCCGATTTTCCGGCGCTTGGGCAGTTCCTGTGAGCGAGTGAATGACGACCGTGCTGCAGCCGCTGATCCTGAACAGCGAAGACTTGCCGAACCCGTAGGTACCACCTCCCAGAACCATGTCGCGGGGACTGCCGATATTACGTACGAAGTTCACAAAGTCTGCTACCTCCCCCTCCTGCACTGCCTCTGCAGCAGAGATCGGTCCACCAAGACCCTTGGTACGTTCATCGCTGATCTCCATCACGAGTGGCTCGGGCGAATCGAGAAATCGTTTGATACGCCCCGCAATCGGTTCACCGGCGTCCTGGGGCGGGAGTTCGGAGAAGAAAGCCCGCATTGCCTCAAGATGATCGCTGTCGAGAACCCTTATCCTGATGCGGAAAATCGGGGCCTGTTCACAGCCGAGAGACGCATCCCAGCTGTTCTGGAGGGCCTCTCGGATCACCAGTTCCAGAGGAGACAGCGCCGGCTGACCGAGCAGCCGGATAGCTCCGTCAGCGGCAAGATTGCCATCCCGGCTGTATGGCTCACTGTGGAGATGGATCGGAAACATCTTTTCACTCCATGGCCATGATCGTGCGGCTCAGATCCTCTTCACTCATCCTGAGGTGAGCGGCGTTCCCAAGCAGCACATCGAATCTGAGTTTCGCAATGCCTGGTGGCAGGCAGCCTTCCGCAAAATCGGATTTACGGATACGGGGGAAACCATCAGTGACAGTATACATCGACATCTCATGGAGCGTGAATCGATGTTCAAGCCAGAGATCCTTCTGTTCCTCAAGATAGCCAGCATGAGAGAGGCGCTCAGAAAACTCTTCCTGCTCCTGGATGACGGACAGAATGGAATGGACAAGCTCCGGAACACTGACCGTGCCGATCGGATTTGCACTCATGATGGAGTGGCAGAGATACAGCGAATGGCCTTCGGCAGGTTCCAGCTGATCGAGTCCGTTCACTGTTAGACGTGGCTCCCCTGCAAGATGGGAGGCCTTCGCTTCGATGTCAATCGTTCCCCAGGAGTAGTCACAGGCGGATCCCATAGGACCGTTCCAGCCCTTCCACAGCTCAGGCCGGTGGCGAGTCAGGCGATCGATGAGTAGCAGCTCTCCTGTGAGGCCCAGAATCTCCTCCTGCGAAGGCAGTGGCCCCCCGCTGCGGGAGAGCAGCCGGCGAAAGTCAAGCACCGCATCCATGCAGGCGCGCGATGGCGTCGCCCCTCCCGCGAGGTGATCGACGACCCGGTTGGCCAGAAATCCGAAAGGCTCCTTCAGGTCAGACTCAAGGCAGTCAATGCGTATGTAGGTTTCTGCATTGCCTTGACCATTCTGGAATTGCTGGCGAGAGATTTGAAGCCTCCCGCATCCAGGATTGGGCAACGGAGCACGACCTCCGGGATTGCGGAGCAGGATGCCCCGTGTGCCTCCATCCCCGAGACAGAGAAGTGCATCGCCGGAGCGTAGACCCTCCACATCGAGCGGCATGGCATCGAGACCGGAAGGACTTGGTCCGAGCCGTTCGATCTGGGCCCAGATCTGCAGCATCTTATCGATCATGGATGGCCCTCATCGTCAGTCTCTAGTGAAAGAATCTCTGCCTCATCGAACTCCTCGCCCTCCGCAGGGCGTTCCAGCTTCACTCTGATGAAGTGGCGTGCTGTGGCTCGCGAGACATTTGGGAACACGATGCCCATGCCGAGGATGTGATGAGCGAGCATCTCGGGGCTTTCGAGGCCTGCTAGAAGAGGCAGTCGACTCTGTTGGTCAAGGGGCTTTTCTGGATCCCAGCCTCTTGGCTGAGATTCTCGATCAATTGGATAGAGCAGCAGCAGGGGGCGTTTACCCAGCGCCTCCTCCCGGTAACGCTTCACAGAATCCCAGGAGTCCTTGTCCGTGCTGAAGCCGGGATCCGAAAGACCCCCCAGCCAGGCCCGATAGGCCTCCCGGTTCACATCCACAAGTACATCCGATACCCCCATCAGAGCTTTCAGATAGATGCGCGAGCGGAGTTCCTGATTGATTGAGCCACCGAAGGGAGAATGGAAGGCAGGATTGATCTTGGAGCGGTTGAGAAGCGTGATGCCATTCACCTCGCCGAAGCTGATGCTGCGACCGCCACTGGCCCCGATCACTGCGACATTCCAAGTTTCCATGCATTCCTCGGCTGAATCCAGCTCAGATTCAACGAAGTCGCTGATGCCCTGCATGCTCTCCTTCTCAAGCCTGTAGGTCCTCAAGAAACGAACAACAGCGCGATGATTGACCTTAGGGATGAGAAGAGAACTTCCTTTCCTTTCTGGGTCTCTGCCGCTGTGCTGGACAGCTTCCTTCAGCAGAAGGGCTCCAGCTTCCCAGTTGCTGGCATGAAACTCATTGCTGACAGGAAATCCTATCGTCTGTTCATGGGTTCCATAGTAGCTGATATCGCATTGTTCTAAACTTTCCATTACAAGCTTATTTCTGGCCGTGATGCTGAGGCTTGCAATCTGCGGCACGCGGATGGCCATGTCAGCAGGTGTCCAGCCTTTCCGCGTGATCTCTGAGATCTCAGCGCGGATCAGTTCTTCGACTTGCACAAGGTCACGGAAGGCGTTGTCAAGCTCTCGGGTCATCCAGATCCGCGGCAGATCCTCATAGCCTCGGCGATAGCCGAACCATCGCCCCATTTGCATCAGTGTGTCGTACTGGTTGGTGGTGCGGATGAAGAAACTGCAGACCAAGCCCTCGATGGTCAGGCCTCTAGCGAGGACGTTGCCACCGATCACAATGGTATGGAGTGGTCGATCAGATGTAAAATCAAGGCGCTCGGAGAGCTCCGATTCAGAGTTCTCAACGGTGAGGGTGATCGATTCAGCTGCTGCGAGGAGAAGGGGGCTTAGCTGCTGAAAGTCTTCCGCCTCAGCGGGGCAGTCGAGTTCGGCTCTCCTCCTGCCTTCCAGTGAGCTGGATTCGCGCTGCCAAAGCGCCCGGAGTTCCTCAATACGCTGTGCATTTCCTGATCGCAGGTCTTGCAGAACAGCAGCGAGCCATTCGTTGTGAACAAGGTTTCGCAGTCGCCGATGGCAGCCGGCGTAAATGGTGGTATGGATGAGCATGCAGCAGTGATGGTCCTCTTGCCCGCGATGTGCTCTTGCTGCGAGGGCAAGCAGAAAGTAGTCGCAGGCTGCCTTCAGGCTTGGCGTGAGGGCAGGAGTGAATAGATCACGATTGGTTCTCGAGACAGGCTGTAGAAAGGTGGCGTCGTCATCCGGCACCCTGCGGATGAATGGAAGCTCGGCTTCAAGGTCGGCTCCCTGCTCATCAGCGAAGAGCCTTCTCACGCCGAAATACCCTTCTGGCTCAGCCAGCGAAACGATGAATTCACTGGGATAGAGATCTCTGCTCCCGTCCACCGAGGTCTCTGCCATCAGGATGTTTGCGTACGGAGTTGCCGTATAGCCGACATAGGTGACTCTTGGGAGCTGATCACAAATGTCCCTGATCAGACCATTGATGCGTGAGACGGCACTTCTATAGGCTGATGTATTGATGCTGGCCTGGTCACACTCGTCATCAATGATCAGAGTAGGAATGCTTTTTCGTTCCAGTGCCGACAACCTGCTCATGGCTCTCTTCAGCCGCCTGAGCACTGCTGCATTCTTTTTGACCACCAGAAGGGCGCACTTCCCCCGCTCCAGAGTGGGAAGTTTGATCCCGTCTTCCAGCCTGAAATCCTGACCCTCCGTGGTCCCAACCCACCAGCGTTCGGGGTTGTGCATCACGACGTCGGTTTCGATCCGTCGCTGCGTCTGCTGACGCAGAATGTTCGTCAGTCCCGCCAAGATGATGACCATCCTGTAACCGCTGTCTGCAGCTTTGGCGATGGTTGCCGCCATGCTTGCTGTCTTGCCGCTCTGTACATAGCCGAGCACAAGACCTTGAAACCTTCCCTCAACTCCTGAATTTGGGCAGAGCAGCTCGTTGGTGATTCTTGTGGAGGCCTCATCAATGGAGGAGACGGCCGCCTCACCCCATCCCTTGCTGAGGAGATGATCCCGATATGCGTACCAGTTAGGGCTGGCGTTGTCTCTGGCCCCCAGATACCATCGGCTCTGTCTGCGGCTGCTGATGACCGGAACCGGAAAGAGCCGCACAAGGCCCGCCTCACGCCTTCGGAGGCCAGCGAGCGCTTCGTCGATCAGCGCTTCCTGATCTGCGGTGAGCCCGGGGAAGGCAGACTTGATCTGATCTCCGGCAGCATCGATCCCACCGGCTTCCGTCTGGAGCATGAGCTCCAGCTGCATGGTCACCATGTTCAGGAATGGGCTGCTGGCGCCGGTTGCCTGAGGCAAGGACCCGAATGCTGTTGATGCAAGCCTATCTACTCAGGCCCCCATGCAGGACCTCCTGATTCAATTTGCTGAGTGCCCAACAGAAGAACGTCTCTTCGGACAACCAGGAGCAGGCCTCAATGCCGCATGCGTCAAAAGGTGAAGCTATTCCAGTGGACAAGCCCAGTATCTGCTCGCCATGCTTGCCCGCGATCCACGAAGGAACCTTTGTAGCCGACAATACATCTTTGGCGGTCGCGATGCCAATCTTCACCATGGTCAGCCTTTCTGTGACCCTCTTTCATCGGCATCCCCGAATGCTCAGGTCTGGAGGGGCTGCCAGTTCAGGCGTACCAGTCAGCCCTCCTGGCTCCAGTTCTCCCCAGCTGAGCCGAACACCGGCGGTTTGGCTGCCGTGATCGACGCCGTTTCCACCAGGCCGAGCTGGCTGATTCTGCCGTTCGCGTAGCTGAACATCGCATCCTCCCGCTTGCAGCGGCTGAGGATGTCGTAGGTCACGTTGAGGGCGCTGTTGGCATTGGCCTTTGGCCACCAGATGTAGCCGCCGTCGGTTTCCTGCCGGTAGGTCTGCTTTTGGTTCAGCCACCAGTAGGAGGGCACGGATCCGACCAGTACTTGCGTCTTTGTAGCCGAGGTGAGGCTGGCTGTCTTCAGTAGGCCCGTCTCGACGGGATTACCCCCCGCACCCCACCACGCGCCTCCTCGAAATCCCCCTCCCGCTTCGGGATCAGATGCCAGTGGGCATGAAACACCGTCTGACCCGTCGCCTCGCCTGAGTTCAGCCCCCCTCTTGCTTTGAGCAAACCAGCCCAGCCGCTGATCGACGCGTCCTGGGCACGCAGCTGATCCCGCCGCAGCTTCAGCAGCTCCACCACGGCGTTCCACTCCGGCTGGTGCAGCTCCAGCCCGTCGGCCCCATGACGACGCGGCATCACCAGGCTGTGCCCCTCGTTCTCCGGCAGCACCCGGCCGCTGCCCTCCAGCGCGCAGAACACACAGCCCGCTTCGCGGTGGCCGTAGCTGGCCTGCACACCGTGGAAGTCGGTGCGCCCTATTGCGTAGGCAAACAGCCGTTGCGCTTGCCGGCGTTGCAGCGGAAGCAGAGGGCCTGCAGGTTGCTGATGGCGTCGGAGCCGCCCTGGCTTTTGGGGATGATGTGGTCGCCCTCCAAGGCGCGCTGGTGCTAGTGCTGCGGTGGCGGCTGCGGTGGGCAAACACCTTCTCGCCGCGCTGCTCGCGGAAGGTATCGAGGCGCTGGCGGCAGAGCTCCCGCAGCGCGTCGCGCTCGCCATCGCTCAACGCGTCGCGGCCGATCAGCCTGTCGTGGCCATCGCCATAGGCGGTGATGCCGTTGAAGGTGCACCCGGCCCCACCATGCGCTTCCCAGGATCCGGCGGGTCACGTTGTGCGCCAGGGCCGGGTTGCGGCGGCCGAGCAGTTCCATCAGCATCAGTAGCTGATAGATGTGGCGCATGCGCTCGGCGATGAACTCGCGCAGGCGTTCGTAGGTGGCGGAGGGGGGCGGGGGCATGGGGGGATCCTGGCTGGGGTGAGACGGGGGGTGGCACTGGCAAAGGAGAAGCCTTGCTGCCGTGGCGCTCGCGCGCTCTCCTTCACCCCACAACGACCTGGCGCCCAGAGCCCATCAGCGGGTCCGCCCCGTGGGCACGTAGCACGCGCGCTAACATGGAGGGGTCGTTTCGGGTTGAGTACTACAACGCTCGTGTTCGCGAGGACATCGAGGACTGGCCCGTGGATCTGCTGGCGCGATGCGACGAGCTGCTCGACCTCCTCGAAGATCACGGTCCCCAGCTCGGGCCTCCTCACTCCAAGGCCATGGGCGGCGGCCTGTTCGAACTCAGGCCGATGAGCCGCTCCGGTACCGGGCGGGCTTTCTATTGCTTCTGCAGTGGGCGGGTGATCACCGTGCTCCATGCCTTCGTGAAGAAGACCCAGAAAACACCCAGGCGTGAGCTCCTCATCGCTCGCGAACGCCTCAGGAACGTCAAACGCCATGGCTGACATCCCCTATCAATCGGTCATCCGCAATCGCGGCGCCGAACGCGCCCGGCTCGATCAGGTGCCGGGCTACAGCGAAGCGCGGCAGGAGGCTGCCGTGGAATTCCGTCTGCTCCGGCAGCTCCTCGAGGCACGCCAGCGGGCCGGTCTCACCCAGGAGGAGGTCGCCGTGCGGATGGGCACCACGCGCAGCGCCATCAGTCGGCTCGAGGGATCCCGCAAGCACCTGCCCGCACTGTCCACTCTCCGTCGCTACGCCGATGTGCTTGGCTGCGATGTGGAGATCCAGTTGGTGCCTCGAACCTCTGATGACGCTTCACCGCCTTGGTGAGAGGCTGTGGAAGGCATCGAGGCGCTGGCGGCAGAGCTCCAGCAGCGCCTCGCGCTCGCCATCGCTCAACGCGTCGCGGCCGATCAGCCTGTCGTGGCCATCGCCATAGGCGGTGATGCCGTTGAAGGTGAACCCGGCCCACCATGCGCTTGCCAGGATCCGGCGAGCCACGTCCTGCGCGGGGGCGGAGGCATGGGGGCATCCTGGCTTGGGTGAGACGGGGGGTGGCACTGGTGGAGCAGAAGCCCCGGCGATCACCCTGGCCCACGAATGCTCCCCCATGCAGACCACGCGATCGTTGACGAAGCCAAGATCTGCGACGACCTGCTCTCAGACACGCATCCAGTTGGTCGCTTCAAGGCCAGGGTCTTTCGTTCACTCGGCTACACCGTTGAATCCTGGACACGGCTTCGTGATGATCTGCTCCGCCATGGGCAGACTGGGTCGGTTAAGCGGATCGAGATGAGCACCTATGGGATGAAAGTAGTCATCAGTGCTACGTTGAAAGGCCCCAACGAAGCATCCAGACCATTCCTAACGGTCTGGATGATCCCCGATCATTCCAGCCAGCCAAGGCTCGTCACCGCATTTCCGGAGTCAGTCATGTTCGTCTTGCACCAGACAGTTGCTCTTACCCACGACATACCTGATGCTGGTCTGCAGTTGGGCGATCTCGGTGCTGTCGTCGCTATTCACGATCCTGAAAATGTCGAGGTTGAGTTTGTCGCCGCATCGGGACGCACCCAATCGCTTTTGACGCTTTCAAGCAGCAGCCTCCGAGAGATTGGTGATCAGGATCTGATCGCCGTCCGTTCGCTGGCTACGGCCAAGCATTGAGTTTCGGACGTGCTCAGCGATCCCAACCATCCGCCCGGTGATGAGCTCCAGCGCGCAGAACACACAGCATGCTTCGCGGTGCCCGTTGCTGGCGTGTGCACCGCAGAAGCAGTGCGCCTGCAGGTTGGCGATGGCGTCGGAGTCGTCATGATTTCACCGAGCCGCTGATCGGGCTGCGGTGGCGGCTGCGGTGGGCAAACACCTCTTCGCCGCGCTGCTCGCGGAAGGCATCGAGGCGCTGGCGGCAGAGCTCCAGCAGCCCGTCGCGCTCGCCATCGCTCAGCTCGTCGCCGCCGATCAGGCTGTCGTGGCCATCGCCATAGGCGGTGATGCCGTTGAAGGGGAACCCTGCCCACCATGCGCTTCCCAGGATCCGGCGGACCACGACCTGCGTTGGGGCGGGGCTGCGGCGGGCGAGCAGCTCCATGAGCATCAGCGGTTGGTCGATGGGGCTCATGCGCATGCGCTTGGCGATGGTCTCGCGCAGGCGCTCGTAGGTGGCGGAGGGGGCGGGGGGCTTGGGGGAATCCTGGCGGGTGTGACGGGGGTGGCACTGGTGAGGGAGAGGCCCAAAAGATCCCCATGTCAGCGCCACAACCAGCTCACGGTCGTGATCTGCCGTCCCCCTTAGGCTGGGGAAGCCAGGAAACCGTCATGACAGACCAGCTTGGGCGCATCACCATCAACCCTGAGATCTGCCATGGAAAACCAACCATCCGCGGCTTGCGTTATCCCGTGGAGATGGTGCTCGAACTGTTGTCAGCTGGGATGAGTGCGGCTGACATTCTTGCCGATTATCCAGATCTCGAGGCTGAAGACATCACGGCAGTGCTTGAGTACGCAACCCAGCTTTCCCGAATTCAGCGGGTTGATCTCCTTTCTGCATGAGGATCCTGCTGGATGCCCAGCTGCCACGATCTCTCGTTCGGCCGCTGGAGCAATTGGGTTGCGACGTCCTGCACACCCTTGATCTACCTGATGGAAATCGCAGCGCCGACAGCATGATTTCCTCCATTGCCGACAGCGATGGGAGAGTTGTCTTCAGTAAGGATGCGGATTTCGTCCGTAGTCATCTCTTGCGCGGCACTCCCGCCAGGCTTCTGCTTGTGGCCACGGGCAACATTGGGAACCAGGAACTCACCGCCCTGCTGCTTCGTGTTCTGCCGGAGCTGAACCGGCTGTTTGAAACCCATGTCCTCATCGAGCTGAGTCGGAAGGCATTGGTTGTGAGGCATTGAGCGTCAGTCACCTCCGCGCCGAACAGGTATCTGACCACAGAGCTCCTGGGCCTCCTCTCGGCGATCGTGTGCCGCAGGCGCTCGGAGGTGTCGCAGGGCGGCGGGGGCATGGCTTGAAGCTGGCGGCTCCCGGGCGACCGGGCCAGGTCTGGTTTTGGGCGGCCCGTCAGGCCATCGCCCCTGCTGGGTCCCCTTCTGGTGTGGGCGTGATGCGGCTGCAGCCCACCCGGCTCAGGGGGTGTGGCTGTGCCGCCCCAGACCCTTTGCCCAGACAGGGGCAACATCCTGCCCACCACTGCAAGACTGGTGCCACTGGAGGGCGCCATGCAGGAAATCCTTTTCGTGGTCGAGGAGGCGGAGGATGGTTCCTTCCGGGCCAGCGCAGCTGCCGCGGCGATCCACACCGAGGCCGACACGCTTGAGAACCTCCACAGGGAGATTCGCGACGCCGTTGTCTGCCACTTCGATCCCGGCCAGGCGCCACCCCTGATCCGCCTCCATCACGTGAGGCAGGAACTGCTGGCCCTGTGAGGATTCCGCGGGACGTCAACGGCCAGCTTCTGGCCGAACGCCTGCGGCGCCATGGCTACGTGCTGACCCGTCAAACAGGTAGTCACATGCGGCTGAGCCGAAGCTCTGACGGCCAGCAGCAGCACCTCACCATTCCTGCCCACAAGCCCCTGAGGGTCGGCACCTTGCGGCAGATCCTCAAGGACGTGGCCAGCCAACTGGGCTGCTCGATTGAAGAGGTGATCGGCAGCCTTGAGTTTTAGGGCCGGGCTACGGCGCCTGAGCAGCTCGATGAGCATCAACGGTCGGTAGATGGGGCTCATGCACATCCGCTCGGCGATGAACTGCCGCAGGCGCTCGTAGGTGGCGGAGGGGGCGGGGGCATCCTCGCTGTGCTGTGACGGGGGCGGCACTGGTGGAGGAGAAGCCCCGGCGATCTCCTGGCCCACGAATGCTCCCCACCTCTCTCCCCGCAGCCGCGGCGCGTCCCTAAACCGCTGCCAGAGTGGGCGGGCTTACGGCATTCCATGCCCCACCACGGCCCGCCCCTGGCCCCACCGATCGACCTGGACCGCCTCCTGGAGGCCGGCCTGGGGCGCGACCCGGCGGCAGCGGCGCTGCAGGATCTGGACCACAGCATCGGCTGGGCCGAGCTCGATCGACAGGCGGAGCAGCTGGCCCGGGTCTACCAGCGGCTGGGGCTGCGGCGGGGCGACCGGGTCGCGTCCCTGATCCCCAACCGGGTGGAGCTGGTCGTCCACTACCTGGCCGGCCTGCGCAGCGGCCTGGTGCTCACCCCGCTCAACTACCGCTATGTGTCCCCGGAGATCGACCATGCGCTGACGGTGAGCGGCGCCGCGGCCCTGGTGTTCCACGGCGAGCGGCTGGCCGATGTGCAGGCCAGCGCCGTGGCGGGCGGGCTGCCCCTGGGCTGCCACCGCATCGACGATCCCACCGGTTTCGAGCCCCTGCTGGCCGCGGCACCCGCCGGCGATGAGGCCCCGCCCTGGCCTGACCTGGCGGCGGACGATCCCTGCTTCCTCTTTTTCACCTCCGGCAGCACCGGCCGGCCCAAGGGTGTGACCCACAGCCGCGCCAGCTTCGCCGCCGTGCTCACCTCCCTGATCCAGGCCGTCGAACTGCGGGCCGGCGAGGAGGTGCTGGCCGGCAGCTCCCTGGCCCACCTCGCCTCCTGCGGCCTTGTCCTGGCGGCCCTGGCCGCCGGCGCCTCCGCGGCGATCGCCAGCCGCATCGATGCGGCCACCGTGGAAACCCTGCTGCGGCGCCACCGGCCCTCGGTGCTGCTGATGCTGCCCGCCGCCCTGTTCGAGCTGCTGCGGGATGACCAGCTCCAGCCGCCCGATCTGGGCTCGGTGCGGCTCTGCATCAGCGGCGGCGACAAGGTGCCCCATCAGCTGCAGGAGGAGTTCCGCCGGGCCGCCGGCTTCGGGATCGACGAATGCTTCGGCATGAGTGAGATCGGCTACGCCACCCTGGCGCCCCCGTCGGGCCCGAACCGGATCGGCTCCGTCGGCCGGCTCTGCCCGGGGTTCAGCGCCAGCCTGCGCGACGAGGACGGCAACGAGGTGGCCCCGGGCGAGCAGGGACGCCTCTGGATCCAGGCCCCCTCCCGGATGCTGGGCTACTGGGACAACCCCGAAGCCACCGCCGACACCATCCGGCAGGGCTGGCTGGACACCGGCGATGAGATGCGCATCGACGCCGACGGCACCTTCTGGTTCTGCGGCCGTCGCAAGCAGATCATCGTCCACGACAGCTCCAACATCTGCCCCCAGGAGGTGGAGGAGGCGCTCTCTGAGCATCCGGCCGTGGATCTGGTGGGGGTGATCGGCATCCAGGACCCGGTGCACGGCGAGAACGTGCGGGCCTACGTCACCCTCCGCCCCGATCAGCCCGCCCCCAGCGAAGCCGCACTGATCGCCTTTGCCCGGGCCCGCGTCGGCTACAAGGCGCCGGAGGAGATCCGCGTGCTGCCTGAGCTGCCCCTCACCCCCGTGGGCAAGACCGACCGGCTGGCCCTGCGGCAGCTGGCGGCGGAGGGGCTGCATGCCGGTTGAGGCCTCCCTGCTCGACTGGATCGGCAACCGCGGGCGCCGCTGCAGCGTCGGCGAGGCGGCCGCCGGCACCGGCCTGTCCCTGCAGGAGGTGGAGCCGGGGCTGCTGGCCCTGGTGGCAGAAGTGTCCGGTCATCTGCAGGTGGCCGAGGACGGCACCCTGCTGTTCGTCTTCCCTCCCGCGCTGCGGATGCGGCTGCTGGCCCTCAGCGGCCGCAGGCGCCTGCAGGCCCGGCTGCAGGCGGCGCTGCGCCTGGCCGCCCGCCTGATCCGGCTCAGCTTCGGCCTGGTGCTGGTGCTGGTCACCACCCTGGTGGTGCTCATCCTGCTGGTGCTGCTGATCGTGCGGCTGTTCAACAGCGACGATGGCGACGATGCCGGCCTGGCGTTGCTGCAGGGGCTGGCCCAGGTGCCCCTCACCATCCTGGATCTGATCGTCTCAGGCCTCCGGGCCCCGGCCCGCGAGGGCTCCTCCTCCGTCACGCCGCAGCAGCTGTGGAGCCTGCTCTGGGACCTGCCCGGCGAGGGCGCCGATCCGGCCGCCCTGGGCTTCCTCAGCGCCGTGTTCTCGATCCTGTTCGGCGATGGCGATCCCAATGCCCGCCTCGAGCCGCAGCGCTGGCGCCGCATCGGCGCCTTCCTGCGCAAGCGCGGTGGCGTGGTGATCGCCGAGGACCTCGCCCCGCTGCTCGATCTGCCCGACTGCCCCTCCGATCCCGACCGCCGCCGTGACCTCGCCGATGCCGCCATGCTGCCGGTGCTGCTGCGCTTCGACGGCCGCCCCGAGGTGAGTGAGGACGGGGACCTGATCTATGGCTTCCCCTCCCTGCCCGCCCGCGCTTCCCGCGTTGATGGGCCGGTGCCGCCGCTGCGCGAACGGGCCTTTCGCTTCAGTCGGGCGGGACGCGGGCAACGGGTCGCCTATGGCCTCATCGTCGGGGCCCTGCTGGTGCTCTCGCCGTGGCTGCTGGCGATCACGCCCGCCTGGCTGCCCCCCGTGGCTTGGCTGGCCCGATTCGCCATCGGCTACGCCCTGTTGCTGCTGCTCCTGCCCCTGGCCCGCCTGCCGCTGCAGCACTGGCGCAACCGTGCCATCGCCGCCCGCAATCGGCGCCGCCAGGCCTGGGCCGAGGCGGCCCGCCACGCCGATCCCCAGCTGAAGCGCCGCCGTGCCGTCGCCCGCCGACTGGGCGCCACCGAGGCTGGCCGGCCGGCGCCGCGGGTCGTGTACGACAGCGGCCGCGATCTGCTGGAGCAGTCCATCGACGACCTGGACGCTGGGCCCCGGCCGATCGCCTGAGACAATCCACGCTCGCCTGTGCCCAGCCAAAGACATGTCCGTTCTCGGCAGAGAGGCGATCCTGCAGGCGATCGAAGCGGGCGCGATCGGGGTCACGCCCTTCGTTCCCGAGCGGCTGGGCCCCGCCTCGCTCGACCTCACCCTCGCCCCCACCTTTCGCGTGTTCCGCAAGGTGCACGAGGTGATCGAGGTGCGTGAGCACACCGACTACCGGACGCTCACCGAGAAGATCGTGGTGCCCCATGGCGAGCACATCCTGATCATGCCGGGCGAGACGGTGCTCGGCATCACCCAGGAGCGGCTGCGCCTGGGCCCCGGCCTCTGCGGCTGGCTCGAGGGCCGCAGCCGTTTCGCGCGGCTGGGCCTGATGGTGCACATCAGCGCCCCCTTCATGGGGCCGGGGATCGACAGCCAGCAGGTGCTGGAGATGAGCAACTTCGGTCCCGCTCCGCTCGCCGTGCATCCCGGCACCGCGATCTGCCAGTTCGTGTTCCAGAAGCTGCAGGGCATCGAGAGCTACGCCGGCCGCTTCGCGGGCCAGACGGAGGATTCCTTCTGAGCCTCCCCGGTTCGTGAGGCTGGCAGGCGGGCCTCACCCCAGGTCGTTGATCAGAACGATGCGGTAGCGGGCTTTGCCGGCGCGGAGGTGATCCAGGGCTTCATTCGCCTTGGACATGGGAAAGAACTCCGTGGTGGGTGCGATGCCGTGGCGACAGCTGAAATGCAGCATCTTGTCGGTGGTGGATGGGCTCCCCAGGGGTGAACCGGAGAGGCTTTTCTGCCCGAGAATCATCGGGAAAGCGGCCAGGGCGATCGGTTCAAGGACGGCCCCCACGGTGTGCAGCCGGCCCTTGGGTTTGAGGGCGGCGATGTAGGTGTTCCAGTCGAGGTTGGCGTTGGTGGTGTTGAGGATGAAGTCGAAGCTGCTCGCCGCCCCTGCCAGTTCTTCGGCGTTGCGGGTGTTCAAGGTGCGATGGGCGCCCAGCTGGAGCGCTTCCTCCCGTTTCGAGTCGCTGGTGGTGAAGGCGGTGACGTCGCATCCCCAGGCCCGCAGAAACTTCAGGGCCATGTGACCCAGACCGCCGATCCCGATCACCGCCACGCTGTCGGTGGGTTGGATGCCGAGCTCCACGATCGGGTTGAAGACGGTGATCCCACCACAGAGCAGGGGGCCGGCCTTCTCGGTGTCCAGCCCTTCCGGCAAGGGAGCCACCCAGGTCCACTGGGCCCGCACCCGCGTGGCGAAGCCACCGTGACGCCCGACGATGGTGGCCTCGGCTTTGAGGCAGAGGTTCTGGTTGCCGGAAAGGCATTGATCGCAGGCACCGCAACTGCCGGAAAACCAGCCCAGCCCAACCCGATCGCCGATGCTCAGGCGCTTGGTGTGCTCCCCGAGGGCGACCACCCGCCCGATCACTTCGTGGCCGGGAACAAACGGATAGGCGGTCATGCCCCATTCGTTGTCGAGCATGGAGAGATCGCTATGGCAGATGCCGCAGCTCTCGACGGCGATTTCCACCTCCTCGCTGCCCAGCGGGCCTGGGGTGTAGGCAAAGGGTTGGAGCGGTTGCCCGGCACCGGGGGCAGCAAGGGCCTGGATCGCTGCGGTCATGGGATCGGCGGGCATGGAAACCTGGGAAGCGAGCCTAGGCAGAGCGGTCCATCCCTGTCCGCCTCACCCTTGACGTGACCCCCATCCAGCCCGTCGCCTCAGAAAATCCCCAGCGTCTTCTTCTTGCAGTAGCCCGCCCCGATGTTCATCCAGCCCGAGAGACAGGGCTTGCCGTTGGTGGGCCGCACCTCGTAGTAGATCGGTGAATTGCAGTGCTGCTTGAGGTCGTTCACATATCCCAGCGGGCATTCGTTGTAGCCCGGCAGCTTGGGAATCCGCTTCTGGGCCAGTGCCGGGCCCGGAGTGAGCAGAGGAGCGCTCAGCAGGGGCATGGCCAGCAGACCGGCCGCCAGGGCGAGGGGTGGTTTCGGCATCGTTCGGCTCCTCACATCTTCAGACCCTAGGAACCGCTGGCCGGCGGCGCCTTCGTGACGACGGGCTCATAGCCAAGGGGGAGAAGGTTCCAGTCGCGGTTGAAGACGTGCACCCGCCGGGTGGCCTTGCCTCCGGCTTCGAACGGCAGGCCGGCATGGGCCCAGGCCAGGGCGCTGCCGGCCAGATTGCGCACCGCGAAGCCCCGGCCCCTGAGCTCCCGGGTGTAGAGGCCGCTGCGCAGGCCGATCGTGCAGTAGGGAACCACCAGCCAGGAGCGGTAGCGGGCGCTGTCGCGCTCGAAGTCCTCCTTGGTGATCGCGCCCGGCAGCATCGAGACGCGCCGTTCGTGGGGCTCGCGCACATCGACCAGCACCGCCGGCCGGTCCTTGGGCCGCGCCAGCCACTCGGCCACGGAGATCTCCGGCTGGCCGGGAAACAGCAGCCGCTTCATGCCCCCGTAGCGGCGCCCCACCTCGGCCGCCAGCACGCTGTCGGCGGTGCCGGGGGCCGGCCCACCGCGGCCCACGCCGAGCCCGTGCAGCGCCAGCCCGATGGCGACGGCGGCCGTGGCGGCGACGCTGGTGGCGGCGACGACCACGCGCCCCCGCCGGCGCCGGCCCGGGGCCGTCATCGCAAGGGGATCTCCTGGCACCGGCCGTTCCATGGCCCCAGCCTGGCGCGGGGGCGGCCATGGCGGCAGCGTCTCCATGTCGTGTCGTTTCGCCCCTGGCCCCCAGACTGACTGTCACGACCTGCCCAGCGCGCGGGCACCCCAGCAACGCCATGCCCACCCCCTCCCTGCCGCCGATCGCCGGCCGCGAAGCCGAGATCCTGGCCCTGGTGCAGCAGAGCGGGCCCGTGGCGCTGCCCCGCACCAACCTGCAGCTCGAGGCGATCACCTCGGCCTTCGCCTGTGCGCTGCACATGCACCAGCCCACGATCCCCGCCGGGGCGGACGGGGCGCTGATCTCGCACCTGCAGTACATGCTCGAGCACCCGGGCGAGGGCGACAACCACAACGCCGAACCCTTCGCCCACTGCTACCGGCGCCTGGCCGAGCTGATCCCCCAGCTGATCGCCGAGGGCGCGAACCCGCGGATCATGCTCGATTACTCCGGCAATCTGCTCTGGGGTTTCCAGCAGATGGGCCGCGACGACATTCTCGAAGCGCTCAGGTTCCTGGCCTGTGATCCCGCCGTCGTGCCCCATGTGGAGTGGCTCGGCACCTTCTGGAGCCATGCCGTCGCCCCCTCCACGCCGATCCCCGATCTGAAGCTGCAGATCCTGGCCTGGCAGCACCACTTCGCGGCCCTCTTCGGCAGCGAGGCCCTGCAGCGGGTGAAGGGCTTCTCGCCCCCGGAGATGCACCTGCCCAACCACCCCGACACGCTGTATGCCTTTGTGAGCGCCCTGCGGGACTGCGGCTACCGCTGGCTGCTGGTGCAGGAGCACAGCGTCGAGAATCCCGATGGCAGCGGCCTCAGCCGGAAGCAGACGCTCGTGCCGAATCGGCTGGTGGCCCGCAGCTCCAGCGGCGAGGAGGTGTCGATCACGGCGCTGATCAAGACCCAGGGCTCCGACACCAAGCTGGTGGGCCAGATGCAGCCCTGCTACGAGGCCCTGGGGCTGGGGCGGGTCCCCCTGGGCGACACGTCGGTGCCGGCGTTGGTGGCCCAGATCGCCGATGGCGAGAACGGCGGCGTGATGATGAACGAGTTCCCCCCCGCCTTCCTCCAGGCCCACCGGCGCCTCGCGGCCCAGGACGGCGGCGACGCCGGCACGGTGGCGATCAACGGCAGCGAATACCTCGAACTGCTCGAGGCCGCCGGGGTGGGCGAGGCGGCCTTCCCGGTGATCCAGGCGGTGGGGCAGCAGCGGCTGTGGCAGCGCGTCGGCGCCGCCCCCACCCCCCAGGCCGTGGAGACGGCCATCGCCGAACTGGCCGCCAGCGACTCCTCCTTCTCGATGGCCGGCGCCTCCTGGACCAACGACCTCAGCTGGGTGGAGGGCTACGCCAACGTGCTGGAGCCCATGAACCAGCTCAGCGCCCGCTTCCACCAGGTGTTCGATCCCCTGGTGGCCGAGGATCCCGCCGTGACCCGGAGCGCGCCCTACCAGGAGGCCCTGCTCCACCTGCTCCTGCTGGAAACCAGCTGCTTCCGCTACTGGGGCCAGGGCACCTGGACCGAGTACGCCCGCGAGATCCACCGGCGCGGGGACGCGGCGATCGCCAGGGGCGCCTCAGCCCTGGCCGCCGTCGGCTGAAGCCCCTTCCGGGAGCGGAGCCACCTCGGGGAAGTACCTGGCCATGCAGGCATTGCAGACGCCGTGGGAGAACTCGACGTTGTCGTGGCTCTTGATGAAGGACTCCACGGTCTGCCAGTAGCCCTGGTCGTTGCGGATGCCCTTGCAGTAGGAGCAGATCGGGATCAGGGTTTCCATCACCTCGATGCGCTCCAGGGCGGCGGCCAGCTGGTCGGAGATCCGCTTCAGCTCCAGCTGCAGCACCACCTGGTGGGCCAGGGTCTCGAGGGCGCGGATCTGCAGGTCGCTGAGCTCACGGGGCCGTTGATCGATGACGCAGAGCGTGCCGATCTTGGCCCCGCCCGGTGTGCACAGGGGCACCCCCAGGTAGAAGACGATGTTGGGTTCGCTGCACACCAGCGGATTTTCCCGGAAGCGTTCGTCCTGGCGGGCATCCTTCACCACGAGGGTCTGGTCGCCGAGAATCGCGTGGGCGCAGAAGGACACATCCCGGCTGGTTTCGTTCACCGCCAGGCCCACCTTGGATTTGAACCACTGACGATCGGCATCCACCAGGCTGATCAGGGCGATCGGCACATCACACAACTGGGCAGCCAGGAAGGTGATGTCGTCGTACGACTGCTCGCTCGCCGTATCGAGGATGCGGTAATCGTTCAAGGCCTCCAGTCGGGCCGCCTCGCGGGGAGCCACGTTCGCGCGCATGGGGAGCCCCTTCCTCTGAGTAAACGTAGGCAAGGCCTTTCGGGGGCCCCACCGCGGTTCACATCTCCTCACCCCCTTCGGCCCTGGGCGCCGGGCTGCAGGCGAACGGGGGTGCCGACCGGGTAGACCAGGATTGTGCCGTGCGCTGAGGACTCCTGGCTGGTCCGTTCTCCCGTCTGTTCGGCCGCTTCACGTGGTCTGAACGCCTCAGCGGCGATCCCGCCCCCGGATGGAGCCGCCAGCGGATTCGCGGCGAGAGCGTGCTGCTGGCCGCCATGATCTTCGCCGTCGCGGGGGTGGCCCTCAGCGCCAACTACGTGAGCGCCACCCGACTGCTGCGCAACCAGCTGCGCGACAACCTGCACAGCCTGGTGAGCATCGCCGCCAGCGAGATGGATCCCACCCTCGTCGCCGCCATCACCCGGCCGGAGCAGACGGGAGATCCGGACTATCGCCGCGCCACCGCACCCCTGCTGCGGCTCCGCAGGCTCGTGCCTGACATCTATTACGCCTACGTCTTCATCGCCACGCCGGATGGGCTCCGCTACACGCTCGACAGCACCTACTACGTCCAGAACCCCGGGGCTCCCGCCAGTGCCGTCAGCGTCGGTGACCTCTACGTCGATCCCTCCGACGATGCGCTGCGCGCCGCCCGGAGCGGGGTGGTCACCGTCAGCACCAGGCCCTACACCGATGACTTCGGGTCCTTCATGAGCGGCTTCGCCCCCATCCGCGACAGCGACGGGGCGCTGGTGGGTTTCGTCGGGATCGACATCTCGCTGGCCCAGCTGCAACGCAAGGAGTTGCCCCTGCAGCTCACCTACCTGCTGGGTCTGGTCGGCAGTGCCGGCTTCTCGGTGCTGGCGGCCAACTTCCATCGCCGCTCCCTCAAGGCCCGTGCCCGCGCCTTCCAGGCCATGGCCTCCGCCGAACGGGCCAAGAGCACCTTTCTCGCCACCCTCAGCCACGAGATCCGCACCCCCCTCAACGGCGTCATCGGCATGACCGGTCTGGTGCTGGCCACGGAGCTCTCGCCGCAGCAGCGGGAGTGTCTCGACATCGTCCACAGCTCGGGGGAATCCCTGCTCACCCTGCTCAACGGCATCCTCGATTTCACCAAGATCGAGTCCGGCCATCTGGAGCTGGAGCTCGCCCCCTGCCGGCTGCGCCCCCTGCTGGAGGACACCATCGCCGCCTGCTCCAGCCTCGCCCGGGTCAAGGCGATCGACCTGGACCTGGTGATGCCCCCGGAGCTGCCCGAGGCCATCGTCACCGACGCCATCCGCCTGCGCCAGATCCTGCTCAACCTGATCGGCAACGCCATCAAGTTCACCGACGCCGGCCGCGTTGTGGTCTCAGTGGTGGCCGGGGTTCCGGCGGTGAAGGCGGTGGTTCCGGCGGCGAAGGCGGGGACGATCCCCCTCGAATTCGCCGTCGCCGACACCGGAATCGGCATCCCCGCCGACCAGCTGGATCGCCTGTTCCAGCCCTTCTCCCAGCTGGGCGCCACCGCCCATGCCCCCCAGGCCGGCACCGGTCTGGGGCTGGCCATCTGCCGGCAGCTCGTCGATGCCCTCGGCGGCACGATCGAAGTGGAGAGCATCCCCGGCCAGGGAAGCGTGTTCCGATTCCGCCTGCCCGTGCAGGTGGTGGATGCCGCTGCCGCCCCCGCTCCCGCCGCTGCCTCTGTCGCTGACCCGCCGCCGCTGCCGCCCGCCGACCCGTTCGCGGCGCGCCATCCCCTGCGCATCCTGCTGGTGGACGACAGCGCCGTGAACCGCCGGCTCTGCGAACTGATGCTGCGGCGTCTTGGCTACGAGCCCGATTCCGCCGTCGACGGCCAGGAGGCGCTGGAGCGCCAGCGGCTCCTCGATCCCGACCTGATCCTGATGGATGTGCAGATGCCCCGGCTCGATGGCCTCGAGGCCACCCGCCGCATCAGGGCCGCCACCGGCCAGGCGGATCGGCCCTGGATCGTGGCGCTCACCGCCTTCACCTCCGCCGAGGAGCGGGAGGCGGCGCTGCAGGCGGGCATGAACGCTGTGCTCGCCAAGCCGCTCAAGGCCGAGGCCCTCCTGGCCAGCCTGGTTGCCGCCCATGCCCATGGCCCAACGTGATCCCCAGGCCCACCCACTGAGGATCAGGGCAAGCACAGGCCTCGCTGTTGCCGCTCAGGTCCGCCAGGTCGTGATCAGCCCCTGGACGATGGTGTAGATTCCCGCCGCCAGCAGCACCAGGCTGCTCACCCGGGTGAGGGTGTCGGCGTGGTCGAGCAGTCGCCGGGAGGCGCTCATCAGGCCGACCCAGAGGCTGGAGGCGGCAATCACAGCGGTGTACCCCAGGGCATAGCTCACCATCGTCAGCACGGAAAGCGCGGTGGAACCCGTGACGGCGGCTGCGGCAAGCACCGAGAACAGCACCGGACTGGCACAGGGGGAGCTCACCAGGGCAAAGCCCATCCCCACCAGGAATGGACCACCGGAAGCAGGCAGCTCGGGCAGGCGGGGCAGGGTCAGCGGCAGCCAGCCGCCCAGGTTCAGGCCCATCACCAGGATGATCAGCCCCACCACCAGATGGACCGGACCGCGATGGTCCACCACAATCGCTGAGGCGAACGAGGCGATCAGCCCGAAGAGGCTCAGCACCAGGACGGTGCCGGCCACGAACCCCCCCACCCTGCGGATGGCCTGGGGTCGGCTGATGGGCCCGAGGGTGCCGATGTAACTCAGGTTCAGCGGCAGCATGGCCAGCACGCAGGGCGAGACGCTCGCCAACACCCCGCCACTGAACGCGAACAGGGGAAGCAGAAGTCCCGGCCCGCCGGGCAGGGCCTCCAGCCGATCGGCGTAGGCCTGCGACGCTGACTGGATCGCCAGATCCAGCTGCATGCCGATCACGGGCAGCCAATGGGCCGCCAGGACCCCCAGCAGGGCCAGCCCACCCAGGAGCACAAGAAAGGCCAGGCCTTTCCTGCGGACGGCAGAGCTGTTCATGGCTTGATCATCGACTGGGCTTTCTTGATCGCCGCGATGTAGGCGCGCTCATCCGTGCTGGCGCGGAATGTCTGCACCGTGGCGCCGGTGGCTGGGTTGATCACGGCCACCAGGGAGGTCTGGCTGCGGTTGGCCTCCAGGAACGGGCCAAGTCCGAGGGCACGGGCGGTCTCGCGCGATTTCTTCAGCTGGCTGGCATTGGAGACATCGAATTTCAGGAACGTGGCCTTGCCGGCCTTCTGTTGTCGAAGGGAGCTCAGGGTTGGGTCGATCGTCTGGCACTTGGAGCACCAGCTGGCATAGATGTCGACCACCACGGGTTTGCCCTGCAGGGAGGGGGCGAGGGCGCCAGCCCGTGCCTGGGCGACCCGTTCGGTGACAACCGTGGCGGATGGCCAGGTGCCGGTCACAGAGGAACCAGGCAGGGCAAAGGGATGGCTTCCCCCGAGCGTGAGAGCCAGAGCGGTGAGGGGAGCAGTGATCGGATGTGGCATGGGGGCCCCGAGGGTGACAGCCTTCAGTACCGCCGCAGGCGCCAACCGGATGTCCTCAGGGCAGGGTGAAGCCGGAGGTGTTCAGGTGCTTGAGATCCAGCATCACCACCGCGACCCAGACCAGCACGGCCAGGCCGACGAGGGAGCCGATCACCATCAGCAGGCCGATGATCACCGACTTGGGGGTATCGCTGGCGTTCGGCACGGGCAGGGGGCGAGCTCTCGCCACTGTCCCACGGCCCGGCGGCCTCAGACGGTCGCCTCGGCCCCTTCAGCGCCATCGGCCAGCACCAGTCGCAGCAGCACCGGCGCCAGGAAGGTGGTGCCCATCACCATCAGCAGGATCGCCGCCTCCAGCGACGGCCCCAGCACCCCGGTCTGGGTGCCCAGCCCCAGGAAGATCAGGCCCACCTCGCCCCGGGGCATCATCCCCAGCCCCACCGCCAGCCGGTTGGTGGGCCCGCTGCTGAGGTAGCTCCAGCCGGCCGCCACCTTGCTGACCACGGCGGCCGCCAGCAGGAAGCCGGCCATCACCAGACCCTCGTGGTTGGCCGCATCGAAGGGGTTGAGCACCGACAGGTCCATGCCGCTGCCGATCAGCACGAAGAACACGGTGGCGAACAGGGCCACCAGCGGCTTCACCGCCTCCTCGATCGCGTGCCGGTGGCGCGAGCCGCTGAGGATCAAGCCACCGGCGAAGGCCCCTAGGGCCGCCTCCAGCCCGAAGGCCTGGGCCGCGAAGCAGGCCAGCGACATCACCAGGAAGGCCGCCACCACCACCTCGCCCGGGGCCTTGAGGCGATCGAGCAGCCAGTCGAAGGGGGGCGCGGCGGTGCGGCTGAGGAACAGGGCCACCACCACGAACACCGCGGCCGCGGCGATCAGCTTCAGGATCGGGCCCAGGCTGAAGCCTTCGCCGCCGGCCAGGGCCACCACCACGGCCAGGATCACGATGCCGAGGATGTCGTCGAGCACGGCGGCGCCGATCACCGTCTGCCCCTCCCGGGTGCGCAGGAACTTCAGCTCCCCCAGCACGCTGGCGGTGATGCCGATGCTGGTGGCGGTCATGGCGGCACCGGCGAAGATCGCCGGCAGCAGGGGCACGCCGAACAGGAACTGCAGGCCGAAGGTGCCCAGGGCAAAGGGCAGCACCACCCCGGTGAGCGCCACCGTGATCGCCTGGCCCCCCACCGCCATCAGCTCGTCGAGTTCGCTCTCCAGGCCGGTGAGGAACAGCAGGGCCAGCAGGCCGATCTTCGCCACCGCCTGCAGGTTGGTGAAACCGTGGTCGTAGATCGCCTGCACCTGGTCGGGGCCCACGTGGGCGAGGGCGGCGATGGTGCCCTCGGCGAGGGCGTTGAGCTGGCCGCCCAGCTCCGGCGCCAGGATCAGGTGCAGCCCCGAAACGCCGATCAGCACCCCCGCCACCAGCTCGCCGAGGATGGCCGGCAGGCGGAACCGCACCATCAGCTCCGCCAGGGCCCGGGCGGCGAACAGGATGACGATGAAGCGGCCCACCTCGATCAGGGTCTCGGCCGCCTCGATCTGGTGGCCTCCGGTCGCGAGCAGCAGGGTGGGTGCGTCCATGGCGGGCCGGCAAGGGCGTTGCCGAAATCCTTTCATCCCTGCGCAGGCCGTGGGCCGGGGATCAGCGGACCGGGATCACGGGCCTGGATACTGAAGGGCCAGCCGTCTCCGCCGCCCGCCTCGATGGCCAGGTTCAACCGCTCGCGGCGCCAGCGCCCCGTCAGGGGACGGCTCCGGCCCGGCGCGGTTCCACCGGAGGGCAGACCGCCGGTCTCCCTGGGGGTGGTGGTCGCCATCGGCCTGCTGCTGGCTGGCGTGCCGCTGCTGCTCTTCAACCAGCAGCACTCCGGCGATCAGCTGAAGATCCGCCGCGAACTTCGCAAGTTCTGAGCCCAACGCCCCGTGACCCTCTCCCGCAGCCGCCGCTGGTTCCTGCTCCTGCTGGGGGGCCTGCTCGCCACCACCCTGCTGGCCGCCATGGCGGGCTGGGCGGGCACCACCGCCCGCCCGGCCGATCCCCTGCCCTCCTGGAATCCGGGAGCGGCCCGCGACGGCATCGTCCGCTTCGTCCGCCAGACCACGGACCCCGCCAGCCCTCGCTTCGTGCCGCCCGCCGAGCGCATCGCCACCTTCGACCAGGACGGCACCCTCTGGGTGGAGCAGCCGGTCTACCCGCAGGTGCGCTTCATCCTGGAGAAGGTGCCCGGGGCGGTGACCACCCGCCAGGAGCTGGAGCGGCTTGCCGCCACGGCCCTCAGCGGCATGCCCCTGGACACCTTCAAGGCCGATGTGCGCCAGTGGCTGGCCACGGCCCGCCACCCCCGCTGGCAGCGCCCCTACACCGCGCTCACCTACCAGCCGATGCAGGAGCTGCTCCGCTACCTGCGCGCCAATGGCTACAAGACCTACATCGTCACCGGCGGCGGCCAGGACTTCGTGCGCGTCTATGCGGAGGAGGTGTATGGCATCCCGCCGGAGCAGGTGATCGGCAGTGCCGGCGCCACCCGCTACGGCTACGACAGCTCGGGCCGGCCCTTCCTGACCAAGGAGCCCCGGCTGCTGCTCAATGACAACGACGCCGGCAAGCCGGAAGGCATCCAGCTGATGATCGGCCGGCGGCCCATCGCCGCCTTCGGCAACTCCACCGGCGACCGGCAGATGCTGGAGTACACCAAGGCCGGCGACGGCGCGCGCCTGGCGATGCTGGTGCTGCACGATGACGCCCGCCGTGAGTATGCCTACGGTCCGGCCCTGGGGCTGCCGGACACCAAGGTGGGGCCGTTCACCCAGGGCCTCCATGACGAGGCGGGACGGCAGGGGTGGATCGTGATCAGCATGAAGAACGACTGGAAGCGGATCTTTCCCTTCGAGCGTTGACGGGCGAACCTTGATGGCCGAGATCCCCACTGCGCTCTAGGGTCGAAGTCAGTCGATCCGCCGCCATGAAAGTCCTGGCCGTTTCCCTGCTCAGCGCCTCGCTCGCCCTCGGTGCCGGCTCCGCCGCCCAGGCCCAGCAGCGCTGCACTTTCCTGCAGCCGATCGGTGGCGATGGCACCTCCCCGATCGTTTCCAAGCGGGTCGGGGCTGCCAAGCTGCTCGGCAA
This sequence comes from Synechococcus sp. CCAP 1479/10, assembly GCF_019038515.1. Lineage (NCBI taxonomy): Bacteria > Bacillati > Cyanobacteriota > Cyanophyceae > Synechococcales > Synechococcaceae > Synechococcus > Synechococcus sp. CCAP 1479/10. Next base: position 66,901 of record NZ_JAFKRJ010000047.1, read on the forward strand.
GGAGAACTGGAACACCGACTTCATCGTCAACCAGCCCTACAGCAGCTTCAAGTTCTTCTTCACGGCCAACTCCTCCGACGCCAACGCCAAGTACCCGGTGAGTGGCTTCATGAAGTTCAGCGATGGCAGCAATCTGCAGGTGATCAACGAGGTCATGAACCCGCCGATCGGCACCGGGCGGATGTTCGGTCCCTTCCCTGCCATTCCGGGCAAGCAGGCCAGCCAGATGAACTTCAAGGTGGGAGCCAGCAGCGACCCCGGCGCCCTGGGCTTCAGCTACCGAATCTCGGTCCAGGGCTGCCAGTAGGCCCCACTCCGATGCTGCTGCCCCTGCTGCTGGCCCTCTCCCCGGCACCCGGTCCGGTGATCACCAACGGACCCGTGGTGGCCGTGCTGGAGAACCGCCGCCAGCCCAAACCCGATGGCATGGATGAGGTCCAGCCTGTGGCCACCGTCCGGGTGGACGGGAAGGTGGTCGGCCAGCTGATGGGGGCGCTGCGGATCGGCCCCGGCAGCATCGATTCGGTGCTGCAGGTGGTGGAGATGGATCCGTCCAACCCCTACCCGGAGGTGCTGCTCTCCTCGTTCACTGGCGGTGCCCACTGCTGCAACGACACCCGCGTGCTCACCAGCAGCCCCGATGGCCGCCGCTGGTTCGAAGTGCGTCGCGATCCGGTGAACGGTGGGCCCAGCGGCGCCAGCGACCCGCTCGGCAACGGCCGCTATCTGCTGGTGGACGTGGACAACCGCTTCCTCTATCAGTTCGCCAGCTACGCCGGCAGCAGCGCCCCCAGCCAGATCTGGCAGCTGAATGGCCCTCGCTTCGTCGACATCAGCCACAAGCCGGCGGTGTTGCCCCTGCACCGGCGCCGGTTGCAGGAGATGGAGAGCTGGTTCCAGCAGCCGGCCGATCAACGCACCGAGGCCAATGGTTTCCTGGCCGCCTGGGTGGCCACCAAGGCGCTGGTGGGGGAATTCGACAGCGGCTGGAAACGGATGCTGGGCCTCTACGACCGGAGCTCCGACTGGGGGCTGACCTCCTGCGAGGCCGGCTACAACGACAAGGGTGAGTGCCGGCAACCGGAACGGCGCTATGCCAGTTACCCCGAGGCGCTCCGGGCCTTCCTGCGCCGCACCGGTTACCTGCCGGCGGCGCCCTGACTCAGCCCAGGAAGGTCATGGTCAGGCTCACCAGGGCCAGGCCGGTGAGGCCGGTGGCGGTCAGCAGTCCGATGGATCGGTGCACGGGCGTCTCCCTCATGGGCAGAAATCTAGAGCAATCCTTAAGACGCGCAATCGCTCCGTCCTGGCTCGCAGCAATCCGTCATGGAACCGAGCCTCGCGGTGGCTCCCCCGCCCCTGCCAGGCTGGCCGCCCCGGCGACGCACCATGGCGGGTGCCCCCACCATCGCCCTGGCCCTGGAGGGCCAGCTGCGCCTCGATGACCAGCCCGCCCTGCACCGGGCCGTCGACCTGGCCCGGCAGCGTGGCGCGCGGCTGCTGGTGCTGGCCTGCCGGCCGCCATCCCGGCGGCTGAGGGGTCCCCACCAGCGGCGCCTGGAGGCCCAGGCCCTCGCCGCACTGCACGCCCGCCTGGCGGCCCAGGGCGTTCCCCTGCTTCACCATCCCCAGAGCACCACCGCGGCCGCCCTCGCCGAGCTCCATCCCCTGGTGCAGCCCGAAGCGGTGCTGCACGCCGAAGAGAGCCGCCTCTTCGCCACCTGGCCGGTGGCGGCCGAGCGCTTTCCCTTGGTGTTCAGCCCGTTCCGCCGCGGTCTCGAGCGCGACCCGGAACCGCCCCTGCCCCCACCGGATCTCGCCGGGCTAGGGAACGCCTGGGACGAGCTCCCCCGGTCCTGGCTGGCCCCGCCGGTGGCGCCCGGGGCCGGGAGCGATGACCGCAGCGCCTTCCCCTTCCCCGGTGATGAACCCACGGCCCTGGCCCGGCTGGACCACTACCTGTTCGGCTCCGGCGGGCTGCGCGATTACAAGGCCACCCGCAACGGGCTGGTGGGGACGGAGTTCTCCGCCAAGTTCTCCCCCTTCCTGGGGGTGGGCTCCCTCTCGGTGCGGCGGATCTGGCAGGAGGTGCTGCGCTACCAGGAGCTCCACGGCGCCGATGAGGGCTCGGTATGGATGCAGCAGGAGCTGCTCTGGCGTGAGTTCTTCCTCTGGTCGGAGCAGAAGCACGGCGACGCCTTCCATGCCCCCGGCGGCCTTCAGCAGCGCCCGCCCGACTGGGTGGAAGACCGGGAGCGCTTCGTGCGCTGGACCCGCGGCGACGCCGGCCATCCCCTGATCGATGCCCAACTCAACGAACTGCTCACCACCGGCTACCTCTCCAACCGCGGTCGCCAGTGGGTGGCCTCCCACTTCGTCAACGAGCTGCGGCTGCCCTGGATCTGGGGCGCCCGCTTCTTCGAGTGGGCCCTGATCGATGCCCACCCGGCCCTGAACACGGGCAACTGGGCCTACCTGGCCGGCGTCGGCTCCGACCCGCGCAGCTTCGGCGGCAGTCCCCGCCGCTTCGACCTGGAGCGCCAGGTGGGTCTCTACGACCCCGATCAGACCCACCGCCGGCTCTGGAGCCGACCCGCCAGCCTCCCCTCGTGACCCTCACCCTGATCCTGGGCGACCAGCTCCACCCCGACTGGACTCGCCCCTCCCCCCTGCAGCTCGCCCCCGGCCAGCGGGTGCTGATGGTCGAGGACCTCGCCGTGGCCTCCACCTGGCGGTACCACCGCCTGCGGCTGCTGCACACCTTCGTGGCCATGCGCAGCTTCCGTGATGCGCTGGTCGCCCGCGGGGTGGAGGTGCGCTACTGCGAGCTGCCCGAGTCGGTGGGTGTGCCGTTCTGGCAGCGGCTGGCGGTTGAACTGGAGGACGAGCCCGCCAGCCGCGAGCTCCTGGTGGCCGAGGTGGCCGACCGCAGCTTCGAGGCCCGGCTGCAGCGCTTCTGCGTCGAGCAGGGGCTGCGGCTCACCGTGCTGCCCTCACCGGCGTTCCTGGAATCGGTGGCAGGCAGCCGCAGCTGGTTCGAGGGCCGCCGCCGCCCGTTCATGAAGACCTTCTATGAGCGCCAACGGCGTCGCCTCGGACTGCTGCTGGAGGCCGATGGCTCCCCCACCGGCGGACGCTGGAGCTTCGACACCGAGAACCGCCGCAAGCTGCCCAAGGGGTATGTGGAGCCCACCCTTCCGGCGGTGCCGGCCAGCCCCCATGAGCCGGCGGTGCGGGAGCTGATCAGCCGCCATTTCCCGGACCACCCCGGTGAGCTCGGGCCCCTGTGGATTCCCTTCGATCAGGCCGGCGCCGCGGCCTGGCTGCAGCGCTTCCTGGTGGAGCGCCTCGATGGCTTCGGGCCTTTCGAAGACGCCCTCAGCCGGCAGCACGCCACCCTGCACCACTCCCTGCTCTCGCCCCTGCTCAACATCGGGCTGCTCACCCCCGCGGCGGTGATCGCGGCCACCCTGGAGCACGCCCAGCGGAGGCAGGAGGGCGGCCAGCCGGTGCCGATCGCCTCGCTGGAGGGCTTCCTGCGCCAGGTGATCGGCTGGCGCGAATTCGTGCGCGGCATCGACCGGGTGCACGGCGAGCGCCAGGCCAGCGCCAACTTCTGGAACCACCACCGCCGGCTCGCCCCCTGCTGGGACGACGGCAGCAGCGGCCTGCCGCCCCTGGATGCGGCAATCGAGCGGGTCAACCGGCTGGGCTACAACCACCACATCGAGCGGCTGATGGTGGTCAGCAACCTGATGCTGCTCTGCGAGATCCACCCCGGTGAAGTGCACCGCTGGTTCATGGAGCGCTACCTGGATTCCTACGAATGGGTGATGGGCCCGAACGTCCACGGCATGGGCCAGATGAGCGACGGTGGCCTGTTCGCCACCAAGCCCTACATCGGCGGCTCCAACTACATCCTCAAGATGGGCGACTTCAGTAAGGGCCCCTGGTGCGAGATCTGGGACGGCCTCTACTGGCGCTTCATCGACCGCCACCGGGCCTTCTTCCTGGCCAACCCCCGTCTCTCGATGATGGTACGGATGCTGGAGAAGATGGACCCCAAGCGGCGCGAGGCACTGGAGGCCGCCGCCGAGGGGTTCCTGGCGCGGGCCACCCGCTAAGGGGCCTTGGGAACGACGACGCGGGGCGCCAGGTTGAGGTGGCGGATGCGCTGGGCGAAGCCCCGGTCGTCGAAGGAGGCGAGCGTGTCGCAGCCACGGCAGCTGGCGTGATGCAGGGCATCGGCGAAGTCGAGCCCGGCGCGCAGCCCGGCGACGGCCTGCTCCAGGGCTGGGCGATCTTCGGCGCTGAGGCCGGGGTGGGCCAGCAGGTGGCCGAACACCAGCAGCACCTGCTCGGCCCCGAAGCCGTAGTACCCCCGCAGCACCCATTCCAGTTCCAGGGCCACGGTCTTGGGCAGGAACAGGGCCTGCCCCGATTCGATCAGCTGCCGGGCCGCCTGGCGCTGGCGTTCGGTGGCGGCATCGGCCCCGTCCTCTGCGACGAAGTAGCGGGCCAGCACGTTCGTGTCGAGGCCGATCACGGCGTCAGCAGGCTGGCGGGGTCGAAGTCCGCCGGCACCGGCGGACGGGGGCTCCTGAGCAGGCCGAAGCCGCTGGTCGGCAGCGGTTGCTCCGGCTTGCAGGAGCGCACTTCGATGTGATCGCCCACCAGCTGGAAGCTGACCCGACCGCCTCGGGCCAGGCCGAGCTGCTGCCGCAGGGCCTTGGGGATGGTGACCTGTCCCTTGCTGGTGATCGAGCTGGTGGCGGCGTCTTCGGCTGGCATCGTCACCGCCTCCTGAAGCTGGGTCTTACCTGGTAAGGATACGTCGATCAGCGCCGATGGATGAGCATGATTGCGCCCTGACCCACCCCTGCCCGTGACCGCCTCCGCCGCCGACGCTGCCACCCGGCCGCCCGCCCCTGCCCTGCTGCTGGAGCGCCTGGCGGCGGTGGAGGGCATGGGGCCCGGCCGGCGGCGGCTGGTGGTGCTGCTCAGCCAGCTGGGCGACTTCGACAGCCTTGAGTACGCCCAGGCGCTGGCGCCGGTGCTGCCGCAGCTGGAGGCCGCCGGCATCGCCGTGCTGGCGATCGCCATCGGCGACGGGGCGGGCCGCGAGCGCTTCTGCGCCTTCACCGGCTTCCCGCCCGATCGGCTGCTGGTGGACGCCGAACCCCATCTGCACCGTGACCTGGGGCTCTACGAGGGGCTGAAGCAGGCGGGTGGGCCGTGGCCCAACCTGCTGCTGATGTGCGCCGGCCTGGGTTCCCCCGGCACCCTGGCCGAGGTGCTGCGCGGCTACACCGGCGATCGCAGCGCCCCCCAGCGCATCGCCGACGATGAGACGATCCAGGCGGGGCCCCTGCCGCCGATCAAGGGGTCGTTCTTCGCACGGGCCGGCGGCCGCGGCTTCCAGCGCCCCTTCGAGCTGGCCACCGTGCGGCTGCGCAACATGGCCGAGGTGCTGGGCCACTGGCGCACCTACGTCCCCCGCGACGACTTCCTCACCCAGCGCGGCGGCACGTATCTGCTGGAGGCCGACGACACGCTGCTCTACAGCCACCGCGACCGGGGCATCCTCGGCTTCTCGGCCACCATGGCCCGGCCGCTGAGCTTCCTGGAGCCGTATCTGGGCTGAGGCTGGGTGCCGCAGGCACAGACTTAGTCCATGACTAAGCTAAGCAAGAGTCCCGACCCGGCCCTGTGGAACGTCCAGCACCGGCACCCCGTCTGGTGAATGTGCACCAGGCCAAAACCCAGCTCTCGCGGTTGATCGATGACGCCCACGCCGGTGAGACCATCGTGCTGGCCAAGGCCGGCAAGCCCTGGGCACGGTTGATGCCCCTGGAGGCGCCGGCTCCCCAGCGGCTCCCCGGTCGTCTGCGTCACCTGGGTCCCCTCAGCCGGCCCGACGCCCTGCTGGAGCCCATGGCGCCCGATCAGCTCGCCGACTGGGAAGCCAGCCCCGTGGTTCCGGCGTCAGCCCTGTCGTGAGCAGCCCCTCCGCCTACCTGCTCGACAGCCATGCCCTGCTGTGGTGGTGGTTCGCTCCGGAGCGGCTTTCGGGTGCTGCCCTGGCCCTGCTGGTGGATCCCACCAGCCGGATCCTGGTGAGTGCTGCATCGGTCTGGGAACTCAGCCTCAAGCACCATCAGGGCAAGCTGCCCGAGCTGGCTACAGCCATGGCTGATCTTCCTGGCCTGCTACAGGCCGATGGCTTCCAGGCGCTGCCGATCTCCCTGGCCCATGGCCTCAGGGCCGGCGGCTACAGCCAGCCCCACCGCGATCCCTTTGATCGGATGCTGGCGGCCCAGGCCGAGCTGGAGCGGCTGCTGCTGCTCACCGCTGATCCGCAGCTGTCCGTCTTTCCCTGTCAGACGTTCTGGTGAGAAGCGGGGCCGGCCAGAAGAAGCCAGCCAGAAGAGGCCAGCCCGCGCTACAGCCCCTCCAGCAGGGGGCGCAGCGCCTCGGCCGGTCCGCTCTCGGGCTCAAACAGGGGGCCGTCGCCCTCGATGACCTGGCCGCCTGTCAGGACGATCCGGAAGAGGGCGTCACCCATGGAATCCACCACGATGCACTGGCGGGCCCGCTCGCTGACGATCGGCAGGAACCCGGCGAGCCACTCCATGGTGCCTCTGATCCGGCGGGCGTCCCGTTCGTTGTCGTCGTCGAACCCCCCGTAGGCCAGCCGCAGGAACAGGCTGCCCCAGGGCTCGCGGCGCTGGTAGTAGAAGGCGTGGCTGTTGAGGCCATGGCCCCAGAAACCCACGCAGAAGGTGCCGAGGGGAGCGGCGCTCAGGAAGGCATCGATCGTGCTCTGCAGCAGGTAAAGCGGCTCCGTGCCCCGGGCCGTGCCGAACAGGGTCTGCCCCTGCCAGTGCAGCGGCCGATCGGGAGGCAGCAGGCTGAGGGGGAAGGGCCCACCGATCCGCTCGGCGTAGAAGGTCAGAAGGCTGTCGAGCGTTGGCTCCATCGGCGGGTCTGCGGCGGGATCCATCCTCCCCAGCTCGTCTGGATCGAGGCGATTTTCCCTGCGAAGGACCAGAGATGACGAGGCGCTGCTGGTGTCACAGAGCCCCCAGCCCCGCCTTCAGCCCCTCGGTGACGGCCGCCAGGAACGGCAGATCCAGCGTGTCGATCGTGTCGCTCATCTGGTGGTAATGCGGGTTGCGCATGAATGAGGTGTCGGTCACCATCACGGCGTCGTAGCCCGCATCCCAGAACGGGCTGTGGTCGCTGAGGCGCACGTCGGGAATCGCCCGGCCGGCATCGGGCACCGGCAGAACCTTTGTGATCACGTGCTCCCCCATGAGGCTGGCGAGGCCAGTCAGCATCTCGGCGACACCCTGATTGCCCACCACGGCGATGAAATCGCCCCGATCGCCATAGATCGCCTGCATTGCCGGGACTGGATAGCTCTGGGTGGCGGCGGTGTAGGCGAGCATCTCCAGGCTCACCATCAGCTCGAGCTTTTGGCCACTGGCCTTGAGTTCAGAAGCCAAGGCCGTGCTGCCGAGCATGCCCCACTCCTCCTGGTCGAAGGCCACGATCCACACCGGCCGCCGGGGCGGCTCGGCTGCCCAGTGCTTGGCCAGCTCGATCAGGGCCGCCAGGCCGGAGGCGTTGTCGTCGGCGCCGATCGAGTGCAGGGGGCCGTCGTAGTGGGCCGCCACCAGCAGGGGGGCGAGCTCCGGATGCTGGCCGGGGAGCTTGAGGATCAGGTTGGTGCCCGCATCGATGCCCTCACGGAAGTGGTGCTCCTGCACCGGCCCCAGGGCGCCCAGCTGTTCGCTGAGATAGGCACGCACCGCCATCAGGCCCATGGGATCCCAGCGGGCGTGGCGGGGCCGGGCCAGGTGCTGCAGGTGTTCCAGCAGGGGCGCGGGGTCGGGAGTGGGGTGTTCGATGGTGGCTGGCCAGGAGGGGCTCGAAGCCTAACCGCTTGACACCTGCACTGCAAGTGTGGATAATTAGGGAATGGTCAAGGTCTTCGCCCCAGCTGACGCTCTCTACGGCCTCGAGGAGCTCCTCCTCGTCGCCGGCAAGCTGCTGGACGAGGAGATCTCGCCGCGCACCGTGCGCCTTTATGCCACTCAGGGGTTGATCGATCGCCCCGGCAAGGAAGGGCGCAGCGCGGTGTACGGCCACCGGCACCTGTTGCAACTGGTGCTGGTGCGCGCCCTGGCCCGGCGCGGCCTCAGCCTCTCCGCCATTGCTCCCTTCTGCGTTCTGGCCGACGCCGATCTGGAGCAACAGCTGGAGCAGCTCGATGGGGAGTGGGCGGCGGCCACCGCTCCCTCCGTCGCCACCGGCAACGAGGCCCTGCGGTACCTGCGGGATCTTTCGGAGCCGGTCGACGACACCGATGCTCCGTCCTTCGCACGAAAAGCCGCGGCCATGGGCTCCGTCCTTGGGATGCTCAACAAACCCCTGTCCTCCCGCTCACGTTCCGACCGCACCCCCTCCGGATCCCGCTCCAGCGACAACGGCAGCCGCTGGCTGCGTTTCACCCTCGCCCCCGGCATCGAGGTGCACGTCCGCGACTCCGTTCTGCCTCCTCCCGCCGGCCCCCGGCGCCAGCAATGGCTCCAGCACCTCCTGGACCGCCTCAACGCCCTGCTCGACGACGGCTCCCGCTGAACCATTCCCCCTGTCCCACCGCTACCCCCCACCATGACCCGTCCCACCCTTCGCTTCCGGCCCCTGCGGCCGGCGGTGGCCTCCGATCGCCCGTCGACTCTCGATCTGCTGCTCACGATCACCCCGCCGCCGCTGGCCGCCGCAGCCAGCCTTCGCGAGCGGCCGCCGCTCAACCTGGCCCTGGTGATCGACCGCTCCGGCTCGATGGGCGGCACCAAGCTCAGCTACGCCCGCAAGGCCGCCCGCTTCCTGGCCGGCGAGCTCACCGGCCGCGATCGCCTCGCCATCGTCAGCTTCGACGATGAGGTGCAGATCGTCGTGCCCTCGCGGCCCGTGGCCGATCCCCAGCCCTTCATCGCCGCGATCAACACGATCCACAGCGGCGGCTGCACGGCCCTCTTCGATGGCTGGCGAGCCGGGGCCACCCAGGTGGCCGAACACCTCGATCCCGGTGCGATGAACCGGGTGCTGCTGCTCTCCGACGGCCAGGCCAACGAGGGCCTCACCAACCAGGAGCAGATCGCCGCCAAGGTGGCGGGCCTGACCCAGCGGGGCATCAGCACCAGTGCCTTCGGCCTGGGGGATGACTTCGACGAAGACCTGATGGGGGCCATGGCCGCCGCGGGCGATGGCACCCTGGCCCACATCGAAACCCCCGGCCAGCTGGCCGACCTCTACGCCTCCGAGCTCCAGGGCCTGGCCAGCACCTTCGGGCGGCGGGTGAGCCTCGGGGTGCGCGGCAAACACGGCGCCGAGGTGGTCGATCTGCTCAACGACCTCAAGCCCACCGCTGCCGGCAACCACCAGCTGCCCAACCTGCGCGCCGGCCAGGAGCTCAACGTGGGCCTGAAGCTCAAGCTACCCGCCTGGATCCCCAACCAGGAGATCCTCAGCGTCCGCCTGGCCTGGGAGGCCCCCGGCAGCGGCGACCGCCAGAGCCTGATCGAGCACCTGCAGTTGCCGGTGATGGAAGGCGAGGAGATCCAGCAGTTGGAGCCCGATGACGCGGTGGCCGAACAGCTGGCGCTGCTGCGGGCTAACCGGGAACGCCGGCAAGTGATCGCCGAGCTGGATCGAGGGGATGTCATCAGCGCCAGCGCCAGCCTGGGCAAGCTGTTCGGCGACCTGTCGTCGATGCCTGCCACCCCGAGGCTCACCCGGGAGCTCGACCTGCTGAGCGAGAAACTGGCCCTGCTCAAGAGCGATCCCAAGCGCAGCCGCAAGAACCTGCGCCGCGAATCGCAGCGCTCCAGCCTCAATGTGTGGGAGAGCGATGATGAACAGACCTGATGTGGTGGCGATCGGGGATGTGCACGGCTGCGCCTCCCTGCTGGAGCAGGAACTCACCCCACACTTTGATTCAGGCGCCGAGCTGATCTTCCTGGGGGACCTGATCGATCGGGCCCCGGAGCCCGATGGTGATCGGAAGGTGCTCGAGCGGGTGTGGCAGCTGCAGGAGAACCCCGGCGCCTACGGGCTGGCGGCGGTGACGGTGCTGCGGGGCAACCACGAGCAGATGCTGCTGAAGGCGATGGCACCGAGAGCGCCGGATGAGGACGTGAAGCTGTGGCTGTGCAACGGCGCCAACCCCGACCTCCTGCCCCTGGCCCGCGAACGCCAGGCCTGGTTCGAGCAGCTGCCGTACACGGCAATCCGCGGCCGCTATCTGTTCGTGCATGCGGGCGTGCGCCCCGACATCCGCCTGGAGCACCAGGCCACAGACGATCTGATCTGGATCCGGCGGCCGTTTCTGAGCCGGCCCCATGGGTTGCCGTACACCGTGGTGCATGGGCACACCTTTCGCCATGACTTCAAGGTGACGCGGTTGCCGCACCGGATTGGGATTGATACGGGGGCTTATCTGAGTGGAACGCTGACAGCACTGAAGTTGAGGATTCCGTCCCCGCACTCCCACAGCATGGAGATCAGTGTCTGATCAAGCTTCCTGATCCCGGCTGGAAGACCGAGGCCGTCTCTTCAAGCTCAGCCGGACGATCTGGTCATTCGCCCGTACACGCATGCTCTCCCAAGCGATAGGGGGATTCTGGTAACACCGACAGCGAACCTCAGATGACCCAACCCACCGACCCCTCCAGCAGCAGGAACACCCGCTACAGGTTCTGCAATGGGAAGCCCGTTGATCCCAACGAGGGTCTGCACCCTGAGATGGCCGATGACGCACTCGCGGCGTCGTTGCCCTCCGGTATCCCCGCCAGCCCCCAGCAACTGATCGACATGCAGTCCCATGCGCAGCGACCCGAGAAGCCCGAACGAACTCAGAGTCTCAAGGTGAAAGAGGTGCTCGATCGGATCGAAAAGCTCGATACCACGGCTGATGAGGACCGGCAGATCGCTCTTGTCCTTTTGCGGCATCTGGAAGCCTTCCATGACGGTGTCGTCGAAGAGATGGAAGGCGACGACACTGCCAGGCACAGCCAGATCGTGGCCTGGGCCGTTGATGCCGACCGGCTGATGCGGGCCCGGATGCTGCTGGAGTCGGTCGATCTGGACTGACAACCAGCCACGCCCTCCCGATCGCCCATCACCACCCCACCCCCTCATCATCCGCCTGTCATCCACTGTGCCGTTCCTCCCAGAGCGCCTGATCACCCCCAGCCAACTCGCCCTCTTCAGCCGCAGTCCACGGATCGGTGCCTGGTGGGAAGAACTCAAGGCCAGGGGTCTGTTCACGGGCGAGCAGCCACCCCCCTCTTCCCTTGATGAGCAACTGTTCGCCGATGGCCTGCGTCTTGAGCAGGTGTTGCTCAACCAACTGGAAGCCGAGGGCTATCGCATCGCCCGCCTCTCCGGCCAGCAGCGTGAGGCCGATTACGCCGCCACCAGGGCCGCCATGGCAGAGGGCTTCGACTTCATCCACCAGGCCTCGTTGAACAACGGAGAGATCCGCGGCTCGGCCGATGTCCTGCGCAGGATTCCCCAGCCCTCCGATCTGGGCGACTGGAGCTACATCCCGATCGAATGCAAGCTGGCCAGCAAGCCTCGCACCACCTTCCTGGTGCAGGCCTGCGCCTACGCCGAACTGCTCACCCCTCTGCTGGGGCACCGTCCCGATCGCTTCGAGTTGTTTCTCGGTGGTGGTCGCTTCCAGTCTTTCGACACCGATCGTTTCTGGGCCTGGTACCAACAGCTCAGGGCCCGCTACCGCGATTTCCGCGCTGCCTTCGATCCCGCCTCACCACCGGAGGATGAACCCGGTGATCACGGCAGCTGGGGCGCCTTCATCGAGGAGCGCCTGGCCGCCGAGCGGGATCTGGTGCTGGTGGCGAACCTGCGCCAGAGCCAGCGCCTCAAGCTCAAGGCCGCCGGCATCCACACGATCGAGCAACTCAGTGCGCTGGCTCCAGGCACCACCATTGCTGGCCTGGCCCATGAGGCGCTCCATGAACTGCAGCAGCAGGCCGAACTCCAGCTCACCCCAGCCGATGCTGCCGGCAGACCGGCCTATCGGGTACGGCCCCTGAGGCCGGGCAAGGGTCTGTCCGCCCTGCCCGCTGCCGACCCGGGCGACATCTGGTTTGACATGGAGGGGGTGCACGATGCCGTCGCCGCCAGGAAGCTTGAGTACCTCTTTGGCGCCTGCTATCGCGATGAGCCCGGCGGCTCGCCCCAGTTCAAGGCCTGGTGGGCCCACTCTCCACTCCAGGAAAAGAAGGCCTTCGAAGGATGGGTCGACTGGGTGGAGGAACGTCGCCGCCGGTTTCCTGGCCTGCGCATCTACCACTACGCCAGCTACGAGAAGACGGCCATGCGCCGGCTGGCCCAGCAGCACTCCACCCGGGAGGCGGTGATCGATGAATGGCTGCGCTCAGGCCTGCTGGTGGATCTGCTGCCGGTGGTCACCAACGCGATTGTGCTGGGCGAGGAGAGCTACTCGATCAAAAAGGTGGAGCACCTCTACATGGAGGCTCGCTCTGCGGAGGTCACCAACGCCGGGGATTCGGTGGTGGCCTACACCAACTGGCAGGCATCGGGTGAACCTCCCCGGCCGGGCCCAGCCCCTGAGGCCAGCCCGCAGCTGCAGGCGATCGAGGACTACAACCGGGAGGACTGCGAATCCACCGTCTACCTCCATGACTGGCTGCTCCAGCTGCGTTTCGAGCAGGGCCTGCCCGAGCAACCCCTGCAGCTGGAAGACCCAGAAAGGCCCGAGAAAGAACCCTGGCCCCTGGAGGCCCTTGCCGCCGTGCTGATCGCCGAGCTGCCGGAAGCGCTCCAGAGCGATCCCGCCGCCGATGCACCAGAAGCATTGCTTCAGGAGCAGGAGCAACGCGGCCCCCGGGGACTGAGCTGGCGGGTGCAGCGGCTGTTGGCCCAGCTGCTCCCCTTTCACCACCGGGAAGCCAAAGTGGCCTGGTGGGGGTACTTCGATCGCAGGCAGAAAGCGCAGGAGTCTCCAGGGGATCTGGAGAGTGACGGCGAGGCCATCGAAGGGGCCTTGTGGGAATCGATGGAGAGCCGCACCAGCGCCCGCACCGGCGCCGATTACCACAGCTTCCGCTTTGATCCCAGCCAACCGCTCAAGTTGCGCGCCCAACCTGGGCAAAACGGACTCAATCTCGAGATCCCGGAAGCAGGGCTGCAACTGGGGGTGGACGCACTTGATGCGGAGCAGGGTCTGGTGACGCTGAAGTTTCCCTGGAGCAAGCGGGACCGACGTCTGGCCGAGGGGCTCAGTGCAGACCTGCCCCGCACGCCGATCAGCCTGATCAAGGTGCCCGCCGACATCACTGAAAGTCTGCGCGAGCGTCTCGATGAACAAGCTCAGGGCTGGGTCCACGATCAACAGCCCCTGCCCGAGCCGATCCGTCACCTGTTGGAGCGCGAACCTGTGGCCGAGTTGGTGGCGCTCAACGCATTCGTACGCGCCGAGCCCTCAGCGGTGGTGGAGCAGCTGGCCTCCTTCCTGGAAGCCAGCAGCGGCAAGACCCTCGCCCTGCAGGGTCCCCCCGGCACCGGCAAGACCACGGTCACGGCCCAGGTGATCGCCGAACTGGTGCGCCGGGGTCAGCGCGTCGCGATCAGTTCCAACAGCCATGCGGCCATCAACAACCTGCTGCTCAAGACCCAGGCCGTCATCAGCGAGCAAGGCCTGGCCGTGGCCATGGTCAAGTGCAGGAGTGACAACGACGAGCCAGCCCTGGCGGGCACCCCGATTGCTCTGGTGAAGCCCGACCAGCTCACAGAAGCCATGGCCGTGGTGGGCGGCACCACCTTCACCCTCTGCCGACCAGAAGTGGCAGGCGCCTTTGATCTGCTGGTGGTGGATGAGGCGGGCCAGGTCTCCCTGGCCAACCTGCTGGTGATGGCCCGCTGCGCCCGTTCGATCCTGCTGGTGGGTGACCAGCAGCAGTTGTCCCAGCCCTCCCAGGCCGATCACCCTGGGGACAGTGGTGATTCCTGCCTCGCGTACCTGATGCAGGACGCCCATGTCGTCCCTGCCGATCGGGGCGTGTTCCTGGCCACCAGCTGGCGTATGGAGCCCTCACTCACCGCCATGGTCTCGGAGCTGTTCTATGACGGCCGCCTCCAGGCCAGCCCCGCCAACGTCATCAACCGCATCGACTGGCGGGAGCCCTTCACCGCCAGCTATGGCGGGGTCCTGCCCGGCCACGGATTGGTGTTCGAGGCAGTGGAGCACAGCGGGCGCAGTGTCTGCTCAGAGGAGGAGGTCGAGCGCATCGCCCAGCTGGTGGAGGTGCTGCTGGGCTCCAGCTACCGCCATGCCTCCGGCAGCGGCGAACGCAGCGGGGTGTTGACCCCTGACGACATCTTGATCACCGCTCCCTACAACGTGCAGGTGAACCGTCTGCAGCAACAGCTGGGTCATCGCGCGCGGGTCGGCACAGTGGACAAGTTCCAGGGCCAGGAGGCACCGGTGGCCATCCACTCCCTCACCGCCAGCGATGGTGATGCCGCCCCCCGGGGCCTGGGTTTCCTGCTGGAACCCAACCGCCTGAATGTGGCGATCAGCCGTGCCCGTTGCCTCTCGATCGTGGTGGGCTCGCCCGGCCTGGTGAGCGGGATTGCCAATACGGTGGAGGAGGCGGAGCAGATCAATCGGTTGTGCCGCTTGGTCCAGGCATCGATGACAGATGATCGCCGAGATTTCAGCTGTACGGAATTGGATGCCCTTCTCCATCCATCGAGGAACAGCCCATTCTGATCCATTGTGTCACTGACGTGACCCCTCGGAGGGACCTATGTCGTTCAACGTCAAGTCTTGGTTGGTCGATGCGGTGGTCGATTCTGTACTGGCCAAGCCATCCGGCTCACGCCACGGAATCACCGGTTTCTGGGTCGCATCGCTGGACCGCGTACGCAGTGAGCGCATCCTGAGGGTTGGCACCCTCCATGGGCGTCACTTCTTGCTTACCGCTGAGATTGACCCGGATGCGACGCACGTGATGGACCCAAAGCGTTTTGATGAGTACGTCGAGCACGAGATCCTCAAACACTCGAAAGACAAGGTCTCCTATCCCATACAAGCTGCTCGCGCCCATGTACAGGAATGCGTCGAGAAAGGGCGCATCGTCGTGGCCTTCCGGAATGCTCGTGCATTCACTGAAGACTTCAGGAGCAACGGGCGCAATTCCGTATGGTATGAGAACGGTCAGGGATCTTGAAGCCCACCCCAACAGCCCAGGACCTCACACCCCATGCCTACACACCCCAATGAGCGCCTGACATCCATCAGCCGTGCCCAATGCCTCTCGAACACAGTGGCGGAATCGGAGCAGATCAATCAGTTGTGCCGGATCAGGCAGAAAAGCCTTCGTGATAGCAGCCAGTGGATTGGTAGCGAATCCGCTGATTGATCGCGTCCATGCTGAAGTCAAACAGTTCACCGTCGTTGAGATCGATGAACTGACCGGCAAGGAAGAGGCCGTGTTCGATCGTTTCCGCCAGCTGGCCATAGTCGATCCGGTAGAGGTGAGCGTGGTTTCCATAGGAGTCCTTGATGGCCGCGAACAACGCGGAAAGGTTCTCGCTGAATTCCTCATCGAATACCTCCTCGGAGGACACACCTTCCGGCAGGTTGTAGGCCATGGGGCGCAGCAAGGGAATCCCGTCCGGCACCACGACATCCGGCTCCGGCGCATAGACCATCGGGCAGCTGCCACGGGTTTCGAGCATCCATTCCAGAAGCCTGTCCAACCCCTCCGCGTCAACGGTCATCAGCGCCACGTCACCGTCCTCGTCCGGCTGGCTCTTCACCCAGTCGATCGCTTCGATGGCGGCCAGGCCCTGGCCCCCGTCCAGCCAGGGCAGGAGATCCAGCAGGGAACAACCCTGGAATCCCTCCGCCACGAGGTTGTCGATGCTGCGGGTGCTGGTGGTGAGCTCGTCGAGCCACCGCTGGGCCACTGGAGGGAGATCGGTCATGGGGCGGCCGGGGGCGAGGGGCCGTGGATTCTGCCCTGCTTTTACAGTTGCAGTGGCACTGTTGCTACTTTGGCTGGAGGGGTACGGGCTGGTCCCAGGGATTGATCAGATCAAGGCCCAGGCCGGTGAAGTCACTCACGTTGCGGGTGGCCAGTTGGGCGCCCTGGGCCAGGGCGGTGGCGGCGATCACGGCATCGGCCGTGGCGATCGGCCGACCGATCTGCTCCCGCCGCACCAGCAGCTCGCCATACCAGTGGGCGGCTTCCCGGTGGAAAGCCAGCACGCGATCGCCAAGCAGGGCCGTCACCAACGCCTGCCAGCTATCCAGCAGGGCCTGTTTGCGGCGACCCTCCGGCAGCCGGATGAGGCCGTGCAGGATCTCTGCTTCGTTCATCGCCGTGATGCCCACCTCCGCGGGAACGAGACCATCCGCCCAGGCCAGCACCGCCGGCTCCGGCTGGGGCCGCATCAGCTCGGCGATCACATGGGTGTCGAGAACGATCACGTTGGCTCCTCGGTGAACACGGCGGCCCCCGCCATGGAAACCCGCGCGGGCAGATCCAGTTCCACGCCACCGAGGTCGGCGAAGTGAGCGTGGATGCGGCTCCCCAGACCTGGGCTGTCAGAGCCAGCGGGTTGCGGCAGCACGGCTTCGCGCAGGATCCTGCGGGCTTCCTCCTCCATCGAGTGACCGTGGCGGGCGGCCTGCAGTCGCAGCTGGGCCTTGGTGGCGTCGTCGAGGTTGCGGATCGTGAGGCTGGCCATAACGAGGTCCGCGCAGGCCATGCTGTCAGTGCTTGCAACGCTAGCTCTTGCGGTCAGGTTTGAGCGGTGGGCCTTGGCACAACCTGAACACGCCCCGTTCAGCGCAGCAGGAACAACGCCACCAGGCCCCAAACCAGGCCGAGAACATGCATGGCGAGGGGGACGGGCTCGTCTGGCGGGTAGGACGCCAGCAGGCGCGTGCGGCACAGCTCCTGCTGGGCCAGGAACAGGGCACAGACCAGGGATAGGAGATAGGCCACCATCACCCCGAGGTGTTCGAGGCTTTCCGAGATGGCGTCCGGCCCCGACCCGCTCAGGTGCTGGGCGAGGTGGAAGATCTGCCCGGGCAGCTCGGCGCTGAGCATGAACACGAAGAACAGGGCCACCCCTTGGCGCCCCAGGCGGGCGATCTGCGCGGCTGACGGGTGCGCCATCGTTCCGGAGCATGGGCCAGCAGGAGTCTGACCCTGGCATCAGGGGTGGGCCCCGCCGGTGTCCGGCGTCGATCAGGCAGCGGCCGCCCAATCCACCAGGGTCAGGCCCTCGATGCGGGCGAATTCGCGCACGTTGTGGCTCACCAGGGTGGCGCCGAGGGCCAGGGCATGGGCGGCAGTCCAGAGATCGTTGCCGCCGATGGGGGTGGCCCGGCGTTTGAGGGCGGCGGCCTGCGCGGCGTAGTGGCGGCAGATGGCGGGGCCATCGGGGTAGAGCACCGGTACCTGCCGGGACAGGGCCTCGAGCTGCTGGAGGGTGGACTTGCGGCGCTGGCTGCCCTCGGCCCCGCGCAGCAGTTCGGCCCAGGTGATGAACGACATCGCCAGGCTGTCCCCATCGGCGAGTTGATCGATGCGCTCAGCCACCTGGGGCGGCCGGTTCTTGATCAGGTAAATGAGGATGTTGGTGTCGAGCAGATAGATCAAAGGCTCTCCCGCTCCTGCACCGGGATACGACTGGCCTGCTGTGCTTCCAGGCTGGCCACGAAGCTGGGCTCGAAGCCGGCGAGCGTGTCGAGCAGGGCCTGGCCACGCTGGGCCGGGCAGGGGTGAATGATCAGATCGCCGTTGGGGCTGCGGGTGATCTGCACCCGGTCGGTGGCGAGGCGGAACTCGGCGGGAATGCGTACGGCCTGGCTGTTGCCGTTCATGAACACCCGGCTGGGAAGCACGTCCATGGCCCTCTGTCTGGTGTGTACGTAAATGTAGGTACAGGTTAGCCGAAGTCCTTGGCCGTCCTGCTTCGCCGTCCATCGACGTGATCCGCAGGGGTCCTGCAGCCTTCAGGGCTTGGCTTCCAGCAGCTCTGCCAGATAGCTGGAGAGGCGGAACCCGGCCGGATGGGAATAGACGATGTCGGCGATCTTCCAGCTGCCGGCAGGGCCGCGCACCAGCTGATAGCGCAACAGCTGCGGCGCCTCAATGGGGCGGTTGCGCAGGCCTGCCTGCACCGCCACCCGGGCCTCCAGCCCTCCGCCGGGGGCGGCTGTGCAGCCCAGCACCTTGGCGCCGAAGGTCCCCACCTGGGTGCCGCTGAACAGATCGAAGTCGACAAAGCTGCCGCTGGCTGGATCGAGCCCATAGGCACGCCGCAGCTTCTGGTACAGCCCATCGGTGAAGCGGCTTTTCTGGCTCTTGAGCTCGATCGGACCACGCAGGTCCTGCCCAGCCACATGCCAGCGGTAGAGGCCATCCAGCTGGGCCTTCACGGGAGCTGGACAAGGGGTGAGCGCCACGGCCGCCAGCAGCGGCATCAGCTGGGGCAGGGGCATGACGGCGTTGCTGGCGTTGCGCTGAATCCTGGCAGCGGGAGCGGCCAGCTCAGGGCAGTTCCAGCCAACCCCGCAGGGCCAGATCCAGCTCGATCAATAGCTGGGGCTCCAGTTGCCCCACCACCTTGCCCAGGGAGCTGAGCGGCACCGTGAACAGCTTGTCGACCATCAGCTGGGACGGCTTCCTCAGGCCATTGCGTGCCGTCGGCTGGACGGGAAGCCGGACCAGGGGAGCGTCCACCAGGGTGCTGGTGAGCGGGCAGAGGGTGACGCTGGGATGGGCCTGCAACCAGCGATCCGCCTGGACCACCACGGCGGGGCGTGGTTTGCCGGAGTACGCCGCCGGGCTGGCCACGGTCACCACGGTGCCGCGGCGGAGCGCAGGCAGGCTCATGCGGTCCAGTCGCTCCAGTCAGGGAGTTGTTCGCTCCAGTGCTGTTGCGGTTCTCGTTCGGCCAGCCGTTGCGATTGACGGCGGGCTTCCTCGCCATCGCCATGGCGCAGGAGGTACTGGGTGATGGCGTCGCGCACGCAGGCACTGCGGCTCTTGCCGAGCTGGAGGGCCAGCTGATCGAGCCGCCGCTCGAGTTCCGGCTCCACCCGCACCCCGATCGCCATGAATCCTGATGTTGAACGTTTCGTTCTACAGCGTAGGGGGGTGGCGGATCTGGGGGCCTCAGGCGTTCGATCGATGCCCGGCCCTGGCCTTGTCGCCGTGAGACCAATCAAGCCGTGGTAGCCACCATGCGTCACTACCGGATCAGGGCCTGCCATGGACACCGCACGTCTGTTCCAATCGGGCCACAGCCAGGCGGTGCGGCTGCCGAAGGCGTGCCGCTTCAGCGGCAGCGAGGTGGTGGTGAAGCATTTCGGCAATGGGGTGCTGTTGCTGCCCATCGATGACCCCAGGCAAACCCTGGAGGCCGGGTTGGCCGCCTTCGAGCCGGGCTTTGTGATCACGCGTGGGCAGTCGGAAGAGCAGATCCGGGAAGCGATCAGCCCATGATTCTGCTCGATACCAACATCTGCATCACCATCATCAACGCCAAATCAGCCGCGCTAGTGGGGCGGTTCAAGCGCTACCGGCTCGGAGAGATTGGCCTCTGTAGTGTGGTGGCGGCCGAGCTGCGTGCGGACCTGAAGCGCCGGGGCACTCCCATTGGCTCACTCGACACGATGATCGCGGCCCATGCCCTGAGCCTGCAGGTTGAAAACTGGGTGCCGACGGCCTAGGTGTGCTTTCCCACCAGATTGTTCATGCCTGCAGCTGAGCGAGCCGCTGCTGGGGGGTCAGTCCACCCAGGGCCATGTGGCACCTGCGGCCGTTATGGATCCGCAAGTAGGCCGGCAGCAGGGCTCGATCAAGGCCAGGAAGGCTTCCCAGGGAACCGTGGCCTCCATCGCATCCAAGAAGGGCTGGCGACGCGTCCTCTTTTTGGCGTGAATGTGCTCGTGGTCCGAAAAGGCCAGCTGAAGGGGGACGGCCTTCCGTTCCAGCCTCAGTCTTGGATCTCGGTTGATTTTAGTACGTTTTTCAGATGTTCCCTAGGGTTCAATGCTGCTGGCTCGCTAAAAATGTAATCCGCCGTCATTCGCGCTCAATGGTTCACGCTGAACTTATGGAGCCACCGATGGAGGTCTCTGCGATCCTCCCATCGAATCAGCTAACCATTCACTTTCAACCCATCGTCTCCCTGAAGCAAACCTCCGTGGTGGGCCTGGAGGCCCTCGCGCGCCCGGCGCTCATGGGTGTCGGACAGAAGTTCGCCAAGGCCCGCAAGGCTGGGAAGCTGCTGGAGCTGGATCGCCGCTGCCGCATCCGGGCCATGGAGGCCTACCGGGACCTCAACTTGCCCCGGTCCCTGCGCCCCTTTCTGTTTCTCAACTTTGAAACGTCATTGATCGACGAGGGAGTGGAAGGCTCGGGAGCCTTGCTCGAGGCCACCGAGGCCACGGGTCTGGAACCCAGCGACATCGTGATCGAGCTCAACGAAACCAAGGTTCAGGACACGATGACCCTGAAACGCTTCGTGGAGCGCCATCGCGAATTGGGTTTCCTGATCGCCATCGACGACTTGGGATCCGGCCACAGCAACCTGCCACGCATCGCCGAATTGCGGCCCCACATCATCAAGCTCGACCGCAGTCTCATCGCCGGAGTCGACCGCGACTTTGTCAAGCAGGAAATGATGAAGTCGCTGATCTTACTTGGAAAGACCATCGGCACTTTGGTGCTGGCCGAAGGGGTGGAAACCAAGGCAGAACTGGACACCTGCGCCGCCCTCGGAGCAGAGTTCTTCCAGGGCTATCACTTTGCGCGCCCCAAGCCAGCGGCCAATCTGCACCTGGCGGCCCTGCACCCAGTGCTGATGGAAGCCGCCCGCCGGCAACGGGTCAAAGCCGTGGCCGCCATCCAGGCCCGCCAGATGGAGGGCCTCGATCTGATCAATCTGGCCCGCGCAGGGTGTGAAGGCCTACGTCACATCCCTGCCCAAATGTTCGACGGCGCCCTTGCCAACTGGGTAGGCACCAACACCATGATCGAAGCGGCCTACGTGCTCGATGGCGACGGACTGCAGATCAGCAACACGCACCTGGGCCAGGGTCTCCCCCCGTCGAGGAACCGCCTGTTCACACCGGCCACGCGGGGCACTGACCACGCCAACAAGGAGTATTTCTTCAGCCTGATTGATACGGGTCTCCAGCAGCACATCACCGACACCTACATCAGCCTGGCCACCGGCCAGCGCTGCCGCACCGTGGCCACGAGGTTGGAGCACGCCAGCGGCGCTTCCTTCGTGCTCTGTATTGATCAGCGCCTCAAACCCTGATCTGATCGCCAGACAACCACCAGTCCACGGTCCTGCTGATTCAACGGTCGCCTCCAGAGCGCGAGGCCGTGATCGAGCGGTACCGGGCCAGCCCCTTGTAGGGGCAGCGCAGGCTGATCCCGGCTTGCGCTGGAAGGGTCGTCAGCTGCACACCTGGGCAGAGGTCGGGCAGGGATGAATGACCCGATTGCCGCTGGGGCTGCCTGGTGAAGCGAACGCTCCAGCTCACCAGCCCGGCTGATCACTGTGATCCTCCAGCGACGTCGCCAGACTTTCCAGGATCGACTCACGCATCCCTGGGATCGCGACCAGATGGAGCGTCTCCTGAATCGCGTTCCAATCGGCCTCCGACAACAGCAGGGCATCGCCTCGCTTGCCTTTGATCTGCATCGGCTCGTGGGACTCGCCGACCTCATCGATCAGGGATTACAGCCGCCTGCGGACTTCCGTGGCGGAAATGCTGGCCATTGAAGTAATGCCGCCATCGTGTACACTAATGCGTACCGATTCTGGCCCTGGCAGGCGGCGTTGTAGGGCGGCACCGGGCCTCACTCGATCAGCTGCCCATCCTCCAGGCGCGCACCCTCCACCAGGTGGAAACCAATTTTTGAGGATCCACCCCGTCGGAGCTCAGCCAACTCTTTCGGGATGTCATGATGTCAAACCTGCCTCTGCGCGAAATCTCTCGATCTCTAGAAATGCTGGCCTCTCATTTTTGGCCCAGAGTGCAATGTCGTCCCAGTCAATAGGGTTGCTCTTGCACACCAAGATGGCCTGATCCCAGCTCTGGGGGTCTCGCCAGTGGTGGTAGGCCAACAACCTGTCGATCACACAAAGGGTAGGAGTGATCACCCGCAAAGCACCGTGCTCGGTTTGCAGCAAGTCAATCGATCGATGATCTACGGTCCGTTCTCCAAAGCCAAGGGGCCCTGCAGGAAACTCAACCAGCCACTTGGTGCGGGGATGTTCATAGAGCCGTTTATAAGCACCTTGGGTGAAGCCCAGTGGAGCGATCGCCTTGAGCAGGCTCTTGTGATTCGCTGACGTCACAAAATCGAGGTCGTGACTCATGTACTAGTTCTTGCTGTAGATCGATACCGCCCCACCTCCCGACAACGTAGCGGTGATTCCTGCCGCTTCCAACGCCTCACTGATGATCACCGCAAGCTCCTCGATGCTGGTGGCTTCTGTGATTTCAGCCATGGCTGACCAGCACTTTGCCCGTCTTGCGCGGCCGTTGCCGCTGCCGGAAGTATTGCTGCACCTGCTCCTCAGGCAGCAGCTTGAGCTCATCTTCAAGTAGCCGCCTGAGGTTCTGCACGGTTGGATTCCGATCATTGAAGGCGAAGAGGCGGATGTTGCCCACCAATCGGCTCACCAGCACACCCTCTTCTTCCAGGCGCTTCAACTGACGCTGGGTCATGTTCAGCCCAAAGCCGAACGTCTTGGCGATGCGCAGGGCATGTCCTTCCCCGTAGCACTGCAGAAACAACAGCACCCATGCCGCCGTGCGGTTGCCGAAAATCGCTTCAAGCACTGGGTTCATGGCTGGATCCAAAGCACACCGCCTGTGGGCTGCTCAACTCCAATACTGAGTCAGGCTACCCCAGATCGGGGTGGTACGGCCTCGATGCAGGCCTTCCCATGGCTTCTGGTAGGGCAAGGGCTGTGTCAGTCGGCCAGGCCGCTGGGCGGTGGCCACCCCTTGCAATCCCTGCTGGCGAGGAGGAGATCACTCCGCTGTGAGCAGGTCGAGCCCCTGGCACTTCTCTGCTGATTACCCCACAATCCATCTATTGTTGATGCAAATGCATCGGGTTGATGGCCGTCATTGATCCCTCACCCCCGCTCGCCGCCGCAACGGCTCCGCTCACGGATGCCCAGCTGATGATCCAGGCGGTGCTGCGGGCCTCGGATGAGCTGGCGCTGAGCCGCTCGGCCCTGGCACAGGTGCTGGGTCGCGATCGATCGCTCTTTGCCCGGGGCAAGGGCATCGACCCGGCCTCCAAGACCGGTGAGCTGGCCCTGCTGGTGGTGCGTCTGTACCGGAGCCTGGCGGTGCTGGTGGGCAATGACCGCGAGCTGATGCGCCACTGGTTTCACACGTCCAACCGCCACACCGGCGGCGTGCCGGCGGAGCAGGTGCAGCGAACCGAGGATCTGGTGGAGATCGTGCACTACCTCGACGCCATGCGCGCCTGAATCTGATGGCGACGGATCTGCTTGCCAGCGTGCAGGCCGCGGCGGAGGTCCCCTTGGCGGGAACGGTGCTGCGGCTTGTTCAGCAGCAGGGCATCGATGCGCTGGGCCCCCTGGTGGATGATCTGGACCAGCTGGCGCGGCTGGAGGCCCTGGTGGAACGCAGCAAGCCCCCGATGCCCTCCCTGCCGGCGAGCCATCCGCTGCTCACCACCCCGTTCCGCTACCCGCCCCTGCGGCATGGCACCCGCTTCGGGGGCCGGGAGCATCGGGGGATGTTCCATGGCTCCCGCTCGCGCATCGGTTCGTTGGTGGAGGGGGCGTACGACGCGCTTCTGTTCTGGGAAGGATTCAGCGAACCTCCCAAGGCACCGATCCGTCGCCGGCAGACCCTGTTCTCGGTGTTGCTTCAAACCAACCGGGGACTGCAGCTTCAGGCTTTGGCAGACGCCGCTCAGGCCGTCCTGCGGGACCCATGGCACTACGGACCCACCCAACGGCTGGGGAGCTGGATGCGGGAGGAGGGAATCGAGGCGTTCGAATACCTGAGCGCCCGCACCCATGAGCCGCTGGTCCAGGTGGGGGTGTTCACGCCGGCGGCACTGGTCTCCACACCGTTTGATCAGGTGGAGATCACCGGCGAGGTCAACGGCGATCACGCGTCCTTCCTGAGCCATGACGACGGGACGGTGCATCGCTTCTCCAGGGAGGTGTTCCTGGTGGAGGGGGAACTGCCGCAGGCGGCAGAGTGAAGGGGGCCAGTGTTGCCACCACTGGTCGGGTCTGGTGGGGATTGAGCAGCACAGTGGCTTGGGCGTCCCCAGCTACTCAGTCGCGAGGAGCTTGGCGTTGGTCGGGAAGTCTCCCTGCGCCGCTGGGGCAGCTACGGGTGGGTGGCGGTCAGCTTTTGTGGGGATCGCGCCTGCTACCTCCTCGCCATTAATCGGATCCAGCTGCCCGATCGCGCCAGCTTGCACTCACCTGCGGCGTTCTGTGCCAACAACTTCCGCGAGCAGATCCACTCCACCGGTCATGAATCACGTCTTAATGGAAATGGGAATCCCGACCTGAGCGGCGACCGGTGTCCAGATGTCTGTCTCGACGCCGGGTGTCTCGATGGAAACCACCAGTGCATAGCGCGCTCCCCTCTCGCTGCGATCACGCTTTGGCTGATCCTTCCACCAGCCACTGACCGGGTACACGGCGATGACCCCGCGCTCAGCGAGGTCTGCTGCGTTGCAGGAGAGGAAGTCTGAGTGGAGCGAGCCGCGGTTGCGGGCCTGTGCCCCGAGGTACCACTCCGACGAGTCGCCGCCCTTAGAGGGCTTGGCCTCGTCCTCTTCTAGGGCTTGTTTGTTGAGGCGCTTGCGGAACTCCTCTGGCGATTCTGTCGGTCCCTTCACTTCGAAACGCAAACCATGCGAGGCGTAGCGATGGCGGTGTTTCCATCCGCGCCGGCCCGGGTTTGGCTCGATGAAGTACGAGAGCGTGATGCGCAGGCGCACCGGCGAGGCTCCGAGTTCCGCGAGCACGTCGCGAGGCCAGGGCAGGTCGAAGAAGTGCAGCTCACCCATCTTGCCCTTGATGAACGGTCGGATCCTGCTCTGCGCAACGAGGGTGAGCGCATCGTTTGCACTTCGCAGGGCGCGTTCGGCGTTGGGCACACCGAAGCCGTAGCGCTGAACGAGTTTCGCCCGGGCACGCTTGCCGCTCGCCCCGCGCAGGTGGGTCTGCATCTGTGATGACCATTCCGCCGAGTGCACCACAAGAGCGCGCAGCGTCTCGGGCCAATAGCTCGGGTAGTCGGCCGAGATGAGGGCTGCGAGGCGCGCGGCCTGCGCAGTCGCCGCGCTCGTTGCCCAACTTGACACGAAGAACTTCTCAGAGGGCTTGAAGTTTGTCGTGAGCAGGGAAAGATCTGTGCAGGGGAAGTCGACCCCGCCCATGGGGTTCATCACGACGTTTCCGCCCTCGAAAACAACGTCGGGCTTGATGGGCCAAGCCTCCGCAAAGGTCACGCCAGTGGTGCTCCACGGCGACAGCTCACCTGGTCGCGCGACCGGCTGCCAGCTTGCCCAAGCCGGGTCGCTGATCACGGACTTTTCTGTCATAGCCCCGACCGTGAGGGCGTTCCACGCTTGCCCAGGGTCGTGGATGGGATCGATGTCGCTGCGATCGAGGTGGTCGACGGAGAGCGCGGTCTGGTCGATGTTGCCGGCGCAGAGCACGAAGAGGCGTTGCGCGGGGTTGTCACCGTCATCGAGGTAGTTGAGCCCCTGCGTGCTCGGATCGAACGAGCGGCCAGCGGCGAGTGCGTCAATCGCCGCAGACCAGGAGGTGGGCTGGCCTCGATCGCGCTCGTCGGTCGCAGCGATGGACATGGAGAACGTACGACGACGCTCCGGGGCTTGAATCTCTGCGCGGCTTGCCGCTTCCGCCGTGACCGCACCGTAAAGGTCAGGCGGGTTCTCTGGCTGTCCATCGGGAGGCAGGATCTTCACCGACTCAAGACGGTGCCGAAGCACGACGCGCTCTGCACTTGCGAGGACTGGCACAAGGTCGCCGAAGAGCGCAAGGCCGGCCATCTCTGTGCCGTGTCCGTGGTGGTCATGCGTGCCCCATGCAGGCTCGCAGGTATGGCAGTCGGCGGAGTCGAGGGAGGCCTCCAGCAGCGGGTGGCCGCTCGTAACCCCGGTGTCGAGTATGCAGACGGCTGGTGCATCTGCTGATGGCGGTGAGATGCGTTCACGCAGTTCTAGAGCCCACTCCCCCTGGTCCTCAGGACCCATGTCGACGAAGACCGTGGCGGTCTCCTTAGCCTTTCGGACCTCGGCCACGTCGTTGAGCACATCGATCGACGCGGCAAGCTGCGCGGGCGTGCTGCGCACGAGGGTGACGATGCGATCGTCGAACATGAGACGACGTGCCGCGACGACGATCTCTTGCGCAGCCGCGAACTCCATCAGGCGTTCGAGTTCGTTGCCATCCTGGCGACGGAGCCAGACCTCCCACCAGATCGTCTCGTTCTCCTCGGGGTAGGTCTCGGAGGTGTCGGTCCACAGGCAACGCAGGGTCGCGAGCCGAAGCGTCGAGATGGGATCGATCATGTCTTCGTGGCGGCGCTCGCCTTTCTTCTTCCGCGCCGGCTTCGAGTAGCTCTCGAAGCGCTTGAGGAAGTGCTTCACCTTGCCGTCGGGCACAAACACCGTCGCGCGCTCGATGCGGCGTGGCTCGGCCTCCTCGGTCTTGGAGTGGCTGACGGCGACGACCTCAATGCCTTGCCGCGAGTCCTCAAGCGAGGTCACCTTGAGCGGCACTCCGGGTTGGCTCTCGAACTGCACGTAGAGCCCAGGCATGGCGCCGTGGACCTCTATACCAGCGCTTTCACGGCGCTCGTTAGCTTCAGCCGCCGCCGCTTTAAGGGCACGCTGTAGCGCCGTGCCATGTTGCCTCCGATTCGCCGGCGGTTCGGGCTTCGTGACGTCGACCTTCCGGCCGTGGGGCTCGTACCCCTCTGCCGTTGGTGGCTCAGGAACGAATATGTGCTGTTTATTGCGAGGAGCAGCCACGAGTCAGTTCGGTCTGCGCCTGTTATGCGTGCATGCTGCGTCGTTCAGCAAGCGCTGATTCAAGCTCATCATCATGCACCGCAGTGGTGTGATCGAGGATCGCATTCTTTGCAGCCTGTTCGCACGCCATGGCGATCTCTGCATGACTGAGGCCTTCTGCCGCTTTAGCCGCTGCACTCCACTTGATGTTCCTCGTGTCAAGGAGCGCCAGTCTCCTGCGCATCACGCGGGTCGCGATTTCTTCCGTTGGAATCGAGTACTCCAGGACGGCGTCGAAACGGCGAAAGAGCGCCCGGTCAAGCAGACCAACATGGTTCGTCGCACCGAGCACGATGCTGTCCGAGTCGTCCTGCTCAAGGAATTGCAGGAATGAATTGAGCACGCGGCGAATCTCGCCGACGTCGTTCTTGGAGCTGCGCTCGACTCCGAGCGCGTCAAACTCATCGAACAGGTAGACCCCGCGCGTGGACTGGATCGCGTCGAAAACGAGCCGGAGCTTGGCTGCGGTCTCGCCCATGTACTTCGTGATGAGGCCGTCGAGCTGGATGCTGAACAGGGGCAGACCCAGCTCACCTGCAAGCGCTGCCGCGGTCATCGTCTTGCCGGTACCTGGAGGTCCCACCAGGAGGAGCTTTCGTATCGGCGAGAACCCGTGCTCGTGAAGACGGCCGCGCTCCCGCTGCTCCGTGAGCACCCGCTCAAGACGGGAGAGGAGCAAATCAGGAAGGGCCATGTCGGCCAGGAGCGTTTTTGGGTAGCAGGCCGTGAGGAGCCCAGACAGCTCGCCGCGGGGTTGAGCGAGAGGGACTGGCTTGGGACCACGCGCCGGTTCGAAGGCCTTCGCCCGTTCCTTCACCTGGTCAACCAGCTCGCGAAGCTCTTGGGAGAACTTGCCATGGCCACTGCGAGCAGCCTGAGCTGCGACCTGGATGGCGATCGCATAAAACCGGGAGTCATCACCATCGGCGTGACTCCGGATCAGCGCTTTGACCTGGTCGGCACTGGCCACGGAGAAGGGGGCGCGGTGTGGCGATGAATGGACGCAGTGTGGCAAACGATGGCGTCAGAAGCGATGCCCCCGATGGGCATGACCTCTCACTCGTAGCGCTGCTCATCGCCAGCAGCCCTCAGCCACAAGGGAGCTGTGGAGGACCTCGCTGAGTACTCGCAACCAATCTTCGCGTTCTCCCAGCGAGCACTGGGGTCGGGCGGCGGCGGAGGCGGTGGCATCGCGCTGCGGCGAGAGGGTGCTTCAACACCAAGGCATCACGGACCGGCAGGGTTCATTGGGCCTGCCCTCCACATCCGCCCTGGCTCCCGAGCGCTTCTGCCCCCTCGGGGCAGATCAGATCGGAGGCTCGGCGGGCATCGCTGAGCACCTGCAGCAGCACCCGCGGCGATTCGCGCAGCAGCTCGACCCAATGGCCGAGATAGGCGGCGTGATTGGCCATGGCGCTGCCGATCTCGAGCCGATCACCCAGCAGCACCGCCCCAAGTTCGGCGACGAGCTCCTCACGGGCATAGGCCTTGCCGCCATCACCCTCTGCGCCCATACCGCCGGAAAGATCCCTGGACAGCCGGGAGCTGTGGCCGGTGGAGTGGATCGCCTCATGGGCCCAGGTGGCGTAGAGGGCAGAGGCGGAGTGGAAAGCAGCGCGATCAGGGAGGTGGATGCGATCCGGACCGGGCAGGTAGCAGGCCAGATCACCGCCATGGCGCACCGGCACCGGCCAGGAACTGAGGACGGCCTCAGCCGCCGCCAGCCGCTCGGGCTCGGACCGCTGAATCAACCCCTCGGCCTGCCGGCGCTTCTGGAGCAGCACCTCCAGTGCCTCGCCTTCCAGATCGGCGGCATTGAATACGGCCACCGGCCGATAGCTCACCCAGCGGCGGCCGGCTGAATCGGCTGGAGCAGCTTGGGCCACCGAGCCAGCACCCCGCTGATGCACCTGGGGCCGCAGCACATGCACCGCCTTGCTGCCCTTGCGGGGAAAGATCCCCAGCGCCTTGGCCTCGGCAAAGCCGCACCAGTAGGGCAGCGAGGATCCCCGCTGATGCAGACCCAGGGTGAGGAGTGCCGGATTGGCGCCTCGATAGCGTCGGCCTGAGAGCAGATTTACGTGGTGGCCGCCAGCGGCGGGATCCCATTCCCTCCTCCAGGGGGTGGTGCCGGTCTCCAGGAGGGTGATCAGGGAAGCCACCAGCCTTTCATCGGGGGAAATCATGGTGGACTGGGATGGGAAAGCAACAGACACGGGTCGATAGCGCAGGACCGCAAGCGCCAGAGCGGCCAGCGGCAGGGGCTGGCAGCAGCGCTCACAGATACCAATGCCCCCAGGTGTCCAACTCCTGCATCGGCCGGGCTTGCGCCAGCCCTTGTGCGGTCACTCCAGCTGAGGGCTCTTAGGCCCGCCTTTTCAGCTGATCAGTGCCATACCCCATAGGCTGGGGTGAGGCTTGGCCGGCGGATCGCGCCTCAATGGGGATGAAGTTTCGCGTGATCCAGTCGAATGATCGAGGGCTGATCACCAGGGAAGGCGACCGCACCTATGCGAGGCGTAGACCCGCAAAAGGAGAGGAAGCACTGGAGCTGCAGACTCTGTTCATCTGGGTACGCGCGAGAGAGCGCTTTCTGGCAAGGTGCTGGACGCAGTGGACAGGCGAAACCCTTGGGGACGACTTCATTTATGTCGTCAGCCGGTTTCGCGATGTCATCGATCTCCAAGGCGACACTCGCTACCACCAGTGGTGCTCCAAGCAGCTACGCCAGGAGCTTTGGTTGCTGGAGCGACCACCACTTGATATGGAAGCGATGACCTGTCCGCCACCAGAAGATGTTTACGAAGCCAACAGACATCAAACAGCCTTGTATCTGCACAGAAGAAAGCAGCGCCTGCGCGACCTGACGCCAGATCTAAGCGCTGAAGATGCAGAGCTCATCAAGCAGATTTACGACCAACGGGACAAGCTGAACCAAATGGCGGGTTTCATTCAATACCACGTGGATCACATCATTCCCCTTTCAAAGGGTGGCTGGCACCACCCCGATAATCTTCAAGTGATCAGCGGCAGCGATAATGTACGCAAAGGGACGAAAGTGGCTGTCCCGATGGAGCAGGCAAGTAGCACCCAGTCGATGGCAAGTGGCACTTGAGCGAGGCGCATCAAAGGCCTTCCATCAACTCCTTGATTTCTTTCTGCTTTTCTGCAAATCTACTGAGGTCATCGAGGACCATCTCCCAGCTTGGGTAAGGGTGTTTTTGGAGTTTCTTCCAAGACTTCTTGACCCAGATGCACTCTTTTGGAATGTCTCGCTTGAGGGCGCTTCCAAAGGCGAGATACATCCACGTCCATGACGCCGCCTTCCAGGGAACCAAGATAGTTTCTTCCTCCCAGAACTCTGGTGGGTGACCGACCAACTTGCCATTGATCTCACGGGGAGGGATCTTGAGGTGAAGCAATTCATGGCGCAACACATGCTCAATCACTGGTCGCGGCACGTCAGGCCGATTGAAGAGCGAGTGGAAGAAGATTTCTCCACCGGGCTCTCCGCTTTGCCAGCAGATGCAGGCAAGCATCTCGATGGTTTGAAGACTGAGCGTGACGGGGCTTGCTTTCTCTAGCCCCATCTCATGCTGGATCCCTGCCAACAGCTCCAAGATATCGAATGACAAGAAGCTGAGCTCTGGATACCCCGCTGGCTTCTTCCGTGACAATGCCATGGATATCTGGAAAGCAATGAGAGGTCGGTTGCTATGGCAATGGAGTCAGAAAAGACGATCAAGCCTCTACTTGATAAGTGGGGGAATCATCTAATCTCCAAAAATGGCTTCATAGTGCTGCGGATCGAGTTCATCCGCCAGCTCTCGTTTGAGCTTCTCGTAAAGCGTACGATCTTGACTCGCGATGGCTCGAGCCATTGATTTGGCAGCCTCAGCATTTTGCGCGGCCACATAGAGCTTAAACTTCTGGGAAAGCAGCTTCACAGAGCCGTTCCTTCCAAGTAGTGCACTCGTGAGGCTGACTCCGCCTATGATCTTCCCAACAGTTATCGGGTTGATTCCCCACATCGCTGTCTAGTCGTTTAGAAATCTAGAAAACGTATCTGACTCCTTGGCTCGCGCTGTGAACAGCTCAAACAAGGAGCGAATCAATTCTCTGTACATGGTCTTCGTTTCCTCGTCGGCCGAGCCGCTCTTGGATAGCTCAGTGAGATTCTGGACTAATACTGTGAAGTTTTGGCTGTTGATTCGCATATCGGCACAGCGCGCCTCTAGCGCCGATTTAAAGGCACTTTCTTTCGCTCGAATCGCGTAGATCTCTTTGAACGACGACAGGATCTCAGGCAGGTTATCGACAATGCCTTTGACAATCGTCAAGGCTGGATCGAGTGAGGCTGGAGAGTTAATCGGCAAATCTTCAGGCTGGCGTTGCATGGCGATTGAGCGGAGGGCTTAACGAATTGGTCTTATTTCTTGTCGACAACGAGGTCGACAAGTTTCTTGACTCCCCAGGCTGAACCCACCGCAATGACGGGAACGACAAGAACCGTCCCTGCAAGCATCCCACCACCGATTAGCCCACCAAGGGCTGCCAAGCCAGAGGTGATACCAGCAGCGCTCAAGCCAAATACACTTCCAGATCCAGCGATCGCGACGACGGGTACTCCTGCCGCCGCAAGGTTGCCTGCGCATTCTTTGAGCATGGCCTTGAAGGCCTCTGTATTGGAAGGAGTCGACTTGAGCTGCCACAAGTGGAACTGAACATCCTTGATGGCCATGACCTGGTCCTTGGTGATTCCCAGTTGATCGCCTATCTCTTGGACGTAATCCAATTCCTCAGCAGAGATGTATCCATTGCTAAGCGCCAAAAGGAAGAGATCGGCAATGAGGGTAAAGCGCAAATCGCTGTTCCCTAGCGCATGGAGAGTTGCCAGCACCTCCTTTCTGCGCTCTTCTTTAAGATCAAAGACGGCTGCATAAATCTTGGCCTTGCCTTCGTTTGAGATCTCGAAAGCATTGAGTTGAGCATCCAGATGCTTTTTCTCTTCGTCATCGAATTTGTTGTCTATGTTGCAGAGCTCTGCAATTAGCGAAAGATAGGCAACCCTCTCTGGTTCTGGATAGGTAAGCAGTGGATGGGCTGGAGGCTGGGTCATGGCTGGTTTGCTCCTGTGGTTGGTGTGGTGCAGACTTGAATCTATTGCCAATGGATCGTATCGCATCCATCTGGTTCGGCAGGCGACCATGAACATATCCACGAACCCCCTAGCAAGCCGGCGCGACCTCTTCCGCTCTCGTTGATGGAATCAAGCCGGCTCTGGTGGCAGGGCCGAATGCCAGATTCTCTGGGAGACGAGAACAGGCAATGCGGCTCTTCTTCTGAGCAATCCGCCGCCAATCTCATGTATTTCTTGCTCTTCCGTTGTTCTCTGGTGAGGAGGGTGGTGGCGTTCGGCTGCATGGTTCATCCTTCCGGTGCTGAATCGTTTGATTTTCAGTAGATCTGCGGGTTATCCAGCTTCAATGCCGCGGCGTTCTCCAGCACGATGCGCGCGGTTTGGTCGTCGATTCCGTTGGGGGCTTTGACGTGCACCTCCACTGACAGGTTCACCTCAGCGCCTGGCAGGGCCTGCAGGTGACTCATCACCTCCTCCAGGAACTGCCCCATCTGCAGCCCGGCCCGTACCGGATCGAGCTTGAGGGAGCCGGTGAAGGTGGTGCGCAGCTGGGGTGTGACCGGCGTTGGTGCTGAGATGGCGCGGCCAGCTCCGGCGCCGGTGCCGCGACTCTCCGGCGGCAGGGTGGTGGTGCTTGGTGCGGGAGGGGCCACCCCGCCCACTTGCGTTGGTGAGATGGAGGTCGCTGCAGAAGACTCTTCTGCGAGCTGCTTCAGGGCCACCTCGTCTTTGACGATCAGCATCCGCATGGTGGCGGCGCTCTGGATCTGCCCCTGGGGCTTGAGGCCGAAGTAGCGGCCGCTGGCCTCGTCGAAGCCTTCGGCCAGATGGAAGGTGGCATCGCCCTGCAGGGAGGCCTGGGGATTGGTGAGGCCATTGAGGATCACGGCATCGCTGCTCAGCCGGGGCAGGTAGAGGTACTTGTGGCACCAAGTCACCAGCTCCTGCACGCTGATCGAATCACGGTTAGGCCAGAGGAAGTTGTCGAGGTTGCGGCGGATGCGGCTGGCACCGATCTCCACGTAGAGGGCCTCCTCTTCCTTGCATTTTTTCGAGACCCGATCAGCGAGGCGCGGTTCCCCGCCGGTGAGACGAAACTCATCCCACAACGGCCCCTGGTTGCCGGGCTGGGCCTGGTGGGGTAGCAGCAGATGACACCAGGTCTCCGGGATGCGGACGTCGATCGCATCGGTGGCGTCCTTGATGCGCTTGGCGGCCAGGTTCACCTGGCTGAGGGTGAGATCGAGCTCCTCGCGGTTGTCAGAGATGCGCTGCCAGGCCTTCTGGGAGGCGAAAGCATCTACCAGATCATCCAGGGCTCGCTCGTCGGCCGCGAGGAACACCAGGGTGTTGGCGTACTGGCGCGGACTGGAGCCGCGTGAGGCGAGCACCTCCTGGGCCCAGGTGAGGGCAGCACTTTCTCCACCCTTTTTGTGGGGGTACTGGGAAGGCACCACCACCAGGCGGGTGGCCGGTTCATCGGGCACGGCCGCGCCATTGGGCGGAGTGAGGTGCAGCCCTGCGAATGCACCGCGGGTCTTGCCTTCGCGGTCGAGCTTCTGGTTCAGCTCCACCAGCAGGCTGGCGCGGTCGTTGAGGTAGCTCTGCTTGTGCTCGTCGGCGGTGCGGTTGAGGTTGGGCTTGGTGTCGAGCCAGTAGCGATCGCCGTCCTGGTTGAGGAAGCGGGCTTGATCACCGAGCCGCCTGAGGGCGTCGCCAAACACCGCCGGGGCTTCGCCGGGCATGGCGCAGGCGAGCTTGATGCGCTGGTCACCGATGCCGGGCTTGGCCGTACCGGAGCCCGGGGCAGTGCCCATGTAGATGCTGCGGGCTACGCGCTTACAGGCGCTGAGGCGGCCGAGGTTGATGTTGTTGGCGTCGATGCGAACAGGAATCGAGCCTTCGCCGTCGACGTCCTGGGAAATGATCGGCTCCCACTCGTTGGGCAGATAGCGCAGCAGCTCGTTCTTGACCTTGTTGTCATCCAGCGGCATTGAGGAGGGCATGATCATCACGTCCTTGCTGCCGGATTCCCAGAGATCTTCGATGGTCTTGGCGAGCAGGCGTAGCACGCCGCGGGTGCGCTGGAAGTTGGGCAAGGTGCTCCAGTCGTCGTAGAGGCGCTGGAACAGCTCGGGGTGGATGGGGTAGGAGGCCGTCAACTTGTCGCCGTAGTCCGCCTCGCGGGTTTCGGCGGGGAACTCGTTCTTGTTGAGCGCGTACATCTCCTTAAAGGAGCGCACCACGGCATCGCGGTGGGCCCCAGCCTGATCGTTGGGAATCGGCTCAAACAGGCGCCGGCGCACGATTTCGAAGCCTTCGTTTGGATTGGCAGGTCGCCATTCCGTCGCAACGCGTTGCAGCACATTGCGCAGACCCTCCAGCGCCTTCTCGCCATTGGATCCCCCGATCTCGTTGGTGCTCTGGGGAACGGAGATCAGCAGCAGGGCATTGGGCACCTGCTTGGCTGCCTCTGTAAGCGCCTGCGCGAAGGAGATCTGGGAGTCGTAGGTGCCGGCAGGCAGGTCGGCCTTGCCGAACAGGTTGCGGGCGTAGGCCACCCACTCGTCGATCAGCACCAGGCAGGGGGCGCTCTGGCGGAACAGTTCGGCGAGGTCGCGCGCACCGGGGGAGATGCGCTCACGGTCACTGTTGGCCACGATCCCGTAGCCCGCTGGGCCACCCAGCTGGTAGGCCAGCTCACCCCAGAGGGTGTTCACCACGGTGCCGTCAGCCTTGGTAGTGGGTTCTGCTGCACTGAAAGCGGTGCCCACCAGCACGGCCGTGTTGGCCTTGGGGACGGAGTTGATGCCCACTTCGGCGCAGACCTCTTCGAGGCCGGAGAGGAGGTTGAGGGGGGTGCCGGAGCAGAGGTGATAGAGCGCCAGCATCGAGTGGGTCTTGCCGCCCCCGAAGTTGGTCTGCAGCTCGATGACCGGGTCTGCGTCCTGCCCATTGAGGCGCCGCAGGGCGATGCGCAGCAGATCCTTGAGGCCACCGGTGATGTAGGTGCGGCGGAAGAACTCCGCCGGATCGGTGTATTCCGAACTCCCCTTGCCCTGGCGCACCTGGTCGAGGTCGGCGGCGAACTCGGCCTGCTGGTAGCGACCGGTGATCACATCGGGGTGCGGGGTGATCACATCCCGCCAGGGCACCAGGCCTGCTTTGACCTGATTTTCGGTGGTGGTCTTGTAGCGGACCTTGTTGCGGGCTCGCTCCGTGAACACCACCTGCTGGAGCTCGGAGCGCAGGTCGCGGATGGCTTCCGCCTGGGGCACAGCGTTGATGCTGCGGCAGAGGCGAACGGCGGTGTCGAGGTAGCGGTCGGTGTCGTCGGAGGTGATGGGCTCGGAATGGGCCCACTTGTTGCGGGCCACCTTGAGCTCACTCACATAGGCCCGATCTTCCTGGCTGAGCAGCTGCTTGAACACCCCTCCCCAATGCTCCATGAACAGGCCCAGCAGGACTGTGAGGTCTTGCAGGTTTGCCTTTGGATCCAGTCGTTCCTGCCAGCTGGGACCGAGCTTGTCGTAGAGCTCACGGCTGATGTAGGGGAGCAGCCCATCGCGGACTTCGTTCAGCGCCTTGCCGACGCGCTCACTGTTGGAGAGGGCCATGGGACTGGGTGGGGATTACAGCAGGGAGGGCTGAACGGGACTGGCAGCGACGGCCGCCAGCTTTTCGAGTTCGGGCCAGGCGATCACGAGGCCGTTGTAGGCACGGGCTTCCTCTGCCTGCTTGGTCTTCTCGCAGTGGTTATAGAGGCGATAGGACAAGGCCCGGCAGTTGGCCGGCAGATCTCCGTGGCCGGGGATCTCTTTCAGTTGCGCCAACAGTGCTGCCGCGGCCTTCTCACCCGTTTCCAGGCGCTTGATCAGCTGCTGGGTGGCTTCCCAGACGCAGAGGCGCTTGTCTTTGGCGGGATCCCAATCCTCTGGTAAGTCTGAGCGCTGAAGCAGCTGCACCTTGCCGGCCACGGAGCGCAGGATGCCGGCCCTGGCCACACCATCCACCGACAGATTACGGGCCTTGGCCAGGCCTTCTGCGTCGCCAAAGTCGCGCTCTTTGTAGCCGAAGCTTTCGAAGAAGGTGAGGGCAAAACGGCTATCTGCATCGAGGTCACCCTCATCCTGGGAGAGGTAATCATCGAGGGCGGCGTTGATCTCGATCAGGGCTTCCCGCACGCTCATCGGGCTGTCATCGGGGTTGAGTACGGCTCGGGCACCGCTGTAGATGGCCATGCCAGGGCCAATGGCCGCTTGGGCCACATCTACGGGGGCGATGTTGGCTCGTTCCAGCTCCTTGAGAGCCTGGGGCAACTCCAGACGCAGCTGGCGGCGGAAGTCGGTTCGGGTCTGTGATTGTGCCGAATCCGGTCGTCGCTGACAGACGAGCACGACGCTTGAAGCAAGAGCATTCGCAGCCATCCCCCGCATACGATTAGCCAATTCGGTGCGCATGGGCCAGGTGCCATGCAGTTCGAATCCGGCCTGGATAACTGCAGCCAGAAAGGTTTCCCAGCCAGTGCTGGCCGTGCCAGAAGTGGAGTTGGTTTCTGCCTGCTTGAAGGCGTAATAGATGGTTGCAGGAAAAGCTGGGTGTGACTGCTCAACGATTCTCTTCATCGCCTGGGTCATGCCGTCAAGGAAGAAAGATTCCGCCCCTGCTTTGCCATCATGTCGATAGGCGAATGCAACCAGCTCATCGGCCTTTGGAACCGCCACTGTGCCGAATAAGGCTGGAAAGACAGGCTTCAGGGATCGACGCAACCAGACATAGAAAAAGTCGGAAAGATCAGCATAAGGAACATTGTCGTAATAGGGAGGATCAGTGGAGACGAGCTTTCCAATGGTTGCTTTTTGCGAAGAAGCGTCGGCCTGATCTGCGTATCCGGGTGAGTTGGCTGGAACCATGCAAATGGCTTTTGCGCACCACTCCACGTTGTTCATCCAGTTTCCACTCGACTCTGAAAAAGGATTGCCCTCGGCAAAGTCCCAAGTCATAGGTATCGCTTGTCGGCCGAAAGTATTTCTCAAGGCTTCCATCTTGGGACTGCTGTCCCATGAGCAGATCGTGGATCCGCGATCCGCTGATCTGCTTATTGCGAATGCAAGGCCAGTCGCCACAGCATCTCCATAAGCAGCCGCTCCAATACCTCCTTCATGCAGAGGCATTGCCAGATCCACGCGCCCTGCAGAAAGTGCATCTGAATGCACCCTCTCCCGTGCTTCCTGAACCAAGTTCGATAAGGTGGTGAGGAGCACGAGTTGGCGATCTGTGAACAGCTGATCAAATCGGTGCATGCCGTAGGGCTTCACACCGAGGTATTGCGTGCTTCCCGAGATCGTGACATCTGGCTTCCAGCTCGGCTCCGCAGACATCGAGAGGGCTTCAATTTCTGGCGTTGGTGCCAAGTAGACACGGCCTCGATTGCCTTCAGCCACAATTGCCATCATCCGTGCCCCCATTCGCCCGGCGACGCCCTCGGCCTTGATGTAGTCACCTGAGATCGGAGTGGTCGACATCAGGCACTGGAAGTTTGCCCCGCGTGACAACTTGGTGCCGTTCTTGGCTGCTTCAATATCCTTCGGCCTACCCACCTTTACAGTGAAGCGATATCCACCGTCCTCTACCACTGGATCCACATAGGCCTCCTTGCCAATCTTGGTGGCAAGCATGAACGTGGAGACCAAGGGCACGTCCACCTGCGCAAAAGCCGGGTTCGGGCTCTTCACCGTGCGGGCCCAAAGCCAAGCGATCACGGTGAGTTTCTTTCCCACATACGGGTTCAGATCGGGCCGCTCCTTTGACATTTCGGCAGTCACCTCCACCTTCGGGTAGAGATGGCCGATGCGCTTCTCGGCCTCGTCGCGGATCCACTGGCCGTAGTAGCGCACGTCGTCTGCCAGCCCTTGGGCGCCTTTCCACTGCCGCACATCAAGATCGCGCAGGCTGTCCGGATTCACCGGCGGCATGCCAGCGAACTTCGGCGGGATCTCGATCATCGCTTTGTTGATCAGCACCGCCACCGGGTTCAGATCACTGGCGTAGCTCTCCAGCCCCAAACGCTGCGCCTCCAGGGGAAGGGCCCCACCACCGGCGAAGGGATCGTGGAAGCCCGGCAGCTTCTCGGGATTGAAGAGTTCTCCGGCCTCGGGGTGATCGGCATTGTCGGCGCAGGCCCGTCGCCAGCTGCGGTGGATCTCGGCGCGGGCTCGCTGCAGCACTACTTCATTGGTGGTGTTCTCCCAGGTCACCAGCTCACTGATCAGGGCGAACAACCGCAGCCGCTCGTGCTCCTGGGCCTCTTCGGTGGGGAACTCCTCCGGTACCGCCGATGGGTCGTCCACCAGCTGGCAGAAGATCACCGCCCGCGCCGCTGCCAGCGGCCGGCGCGCCCACCACAGGTGCAAGGTGCTCGGGTGTCCATGGCGGATGCTCTTCTCCCGCGCCGAGGCCGCGTTGATCGCCTCCAGTGGAATGGCTACTTCGATCAGCTTCTTTCGGCGTTTGACGGGGTGGTTGCTGTTCATGCGGTCAGTGTGGTTCCTGTGCGTGTTGAAGAACCTCGGAGAGCGGGAAAGTCACGGTGCTTTGCTTGATGTCACCTGGTTGCCACCAGTTGATCCCGCTCACATACACCGGTGGTGATGCTCGCTCACCCGAAACTGAGCAGATGGCAACACGGAATTGTTCGCGTTGATTGTTACTGCATTTGAGCTCGTTGAAGGTGAGGGTCACGCTGTCGGCCCCCACCACCCGGCCTTTCACTTCAATGAAGACTAGGTTGCCGTTGGCGTCAGAGGATTCGATGTCGTAGCCAATGCCGCGCTGGGCGCTCCGATCCACCGGGCTACGTCCCAGTGCACGCTCCGCTGCGAACACGGCCTCCATCGCCAGCAGCTCCACCCGCTTCTTGGCCTCGGCATCGACACTGGCATTGGGGGTTTCTCCCCGGATCTGACGCAGCAAGCCCGCCGGCACGATCAAGGCACCGCCCTTGATCAACGGCACCCGGGCGCTGATCTGAGCTTCCGCATCGAGGGCCTCCATGCGTTTGCCCAGCCGGTTCACCAGCAGCTCCGCCCGGTCCTTGGCCACCTGGGCCGGCAGGCGGGTTTTCTTGCCTGCGGAATCCTTGTGCTTGAGCTCCTCGTACTGGCGGCTCCAATGGTTGATCTGCCGCTGCATGCGGGCCTGGATCTCCTGGCGGGCCTTTTCGATTCGCCCCAGCCGCTCACGCCTGATTTCTTCGAGGTGCTCCGGCACCAGGGTCTGCATGGCGTGGGCCAGCACCAGCTGATCCCAGTCCTGGTTCAGCCAGCCATCCCCGAGCAACGGCTGGATCAACTCCCGCTCCCCCTCCCGCAGGGGCCGGTAGTCGAGATAGGGCGCTGAGCCGGCGGTTTTGGCATCGCCGGAGCGAGAGATCTCCAGGAACTGCAGCCGGTTGGAGATCAACTGCTGCTGCCCCTGACGGTTCCTGCGGCCGTCCTGCAGCCCGTGCTCGAGGCAGACCAGTAGCCGCGGATCAGCGCCCGGGTCGTTGTCGTCGATCAGCACCGCCCCCTGGCCCAGCACCTCGCCATGGCGTTCCCAGATCAGAGAGATGCAGGCCTCCAGCAGGGGATGGCCCGGGCTCACCAGCTCGGCTCTCGGGCTCTGGCCCACGTGCTCCTTCTCGAAGCAGATGCGCTCGTAGCGCGGCTGCACCGGCACCCCCATACCGATCTGCTGATCGCGATCGAGCAGCTGGGGTGACACATGCGTGATCTCGTAGCGGCCCTGCTCTCGGGGGAAGGCCTTGCCGCCCAGCCGCCGGAACGCCTCCAGGAAGAAGTCGTGGACGTAGTGGGGGTGGATGCGGCGCGCCATCGCCCGCTCCATCTGCTGCCTGAGATCCCGTACCTTGCTGGTGTCCATGCCCTGCTTCACTAGGGCGCGGCGCTCCAGCAGCTCCAGCAGGTGATCGGAGTTCACCGCCTCATCGATCTCCTGCATCCGCGCCTTGACGGCCGGATCGGCGTTGTAGCGCACTGCATCCATCAGCAGCTCCCGCAGGGAGCGGCCGGTGAACAGTTGGCCGAGCACGTCGAACACCTTGTCGCCCAGGGCCTTGCGGGCGTTGTCCAGCTTCTCCAGCAGCTGGATGTACACCTCGCCTTCGCGGGTGTCCTGGGCCAGCAGGTTCCACAGGTGGCAGACCTCCTGCTGGCCGATCCGGTGGATCCG
Source organism: Synechococcus sp. CCAP 1479/10 (assembly GCF_019038515.1). NCBI lineage: Bacteria > Bacillati > Cyanobacteriota > Cyanophyceae > Synechococcales > Synechococcaceae > Synechococcus > Synechococcus sp. CCAP 1479/10. The sequence continues at coordinate 107,491 of NZ_JAFKRJ010000047.1, forward strand.
CCCGAAGCGCTGCTCCAACCGGTTGGGGTTCCAGGGCAGGTCGTAATTCACCATCAGGTGCGCCCGCTGCAGGTTCACGCCCTCCCCGGCGGCGTCGTTGGCGAGCAGCACCACCACCTGGGGGTCGTTCATGAAGGCGTGCACCACCTGCCGCCGGCGATCCCGCGGCACCCCGCCATGGATCTCCACCACCGCTTCGTCGCGGCCGAGGCGATTCCGGATCTTGCGTGCCAGGTCGGTGAGCGTGTCCTTGAACTCGGTGAACAGCACCAGCTTTCGCCGCCCGCCGTTCTCATCCACCATCAAGGGGTCATCGAGGATCCGATCGAGCTGCTGCCACTTGGCATCGGTGCCGGCGTTCACCACCTTCTTGCTGAGCACCTCCAGCTCCTTGAGGGTCTGGATCTCGAACTCCAGCTCCGCCAGGGTCTGGGCCGAGGTGGCGTTGTCGATGAAGGCGTTCTCGGTTTCCTCGATCTCGGCGGCGGTGTCCTCCTCGTAGAGGTTCTCGATGTCGTCGAGATCCAGCGCGTCCAGCTTGCGATCGAGCTGCAGTCGGTCCCCCACCTGCCGGCCCTGCAGCAGCAGGCGCTCCTCCTTCATCCGGGCCTCCAGGCGCTCATGCCTGCGCTCGATCGAGCGGTGGATGGCAAACGGTGAGCTCGCCAGCCGCCGCTGCAGGGTCATCAGCGCGAAGCCCACGTTCACCCGCCGTTTGCCGCCACCTTCTGCGTTGGCGTTGCGGTCGGCTCGGTTCATCTCGTCGCGCACGTATTCGGTGACGCGCTCGTAGAGCACCTTCTCACTGGGGCTCAGCTCGTACTGGGCGGTGTAGCTGCGTCGCTCGGGGAACAGCTTCTTGCCTTCAAAGGTGTAGAGGTCCTCCTTCACCAGCCGCCGCATTAGATCCGTGGGATCGCTGCGGTGCACGGCGTCCTTCTCCTGACCGGCAAAGCGGTCCTCATCCAGCAGGGCCATGAACAGCTGGAAGTCCTCCTCCTTGCCGTTGTGCGGTGTGGCCGTCATCAACAGCAGGTTGCGGGCATGGTTGCCCACCCGCCTGCCCATCGCATAGCGCTTGGTGGTCTTGAGCTCAGCGCCGAAGTAGTGGGCGCTCATGCGGTGCGATTCGTCGCACACCACCAGATCCCACTCGGGGGCCTGCTCAAGCCGGGCCTGCAGCTCTGCGTCCCTGGCGAGCATGTCCATCCGAGCGATCAGCAACGGCCTCTGCTCGAACGGGTTGCCCAGCCCGGTGGCGTTGATCAGGTCTCGGGTGAGTAGCTCGAACTGCAGCTCGAACTTCTCCTTGAGCTCGTCCTGCCACTGCTCGGTGAGAGAGCCCGGCGCCACGATCAGGCAGCGCTCCAGCTCGCCGCGAATCAGCAACTCCTTGATCAGCAGGCCGGCCATGATCGTCTTGCCTGCGCCGGGATCGTCGGCCAGCAGATAACGCATTGGCTGCCTGGGCAGCATGTGCTCGTAGACCGCACTGATCTGGTGGGGCAGTGGGTCGATCGTGCTGCTGCTCACCGCCAGGTAGGGGTCAAACAGATAGGCCAGCCGGATTCGCTCGGCCTCGCTCACAAGACGGAACTTGTCGCCGTCGCCCTCAAAGCTCCAGCGGCGGCCGCTGGAGACCAGCTCGAGATCCACCTCCTTGTCGCGGAACAGGATCTGGGAGTGGAGGTTGCCCTGCCCGTCCCGGTAGACGACCTGACAGGCCTCGCCCATCATCTGGGCCGTGACCATGCGCACCGCCTCGCGGCCAACTAGGCCTTGGACGAGAGCGTCGGGTTTGAGGTCTTCCAGGCGGGCGGTCATCGGATCAGCAGGGCCTGTCCGTCACTGTCGCCCCCCTGGGCCGTCATGAGCTCTTTGTTCATGCGAAGGACCAGACACCCACTGGTAACGCGCACGCCAAGAAGACCACTGGCATGCAGTTTGGCCGGGCTTCGCCTGGATTGGGGATATCTCGGGGAAGAATCACTGCAACACCCGTCGGAGGCGGCAGGCTTTGCCTACCCCTTGTGTCCTGAGCGTGTCTGCCCCATGCCCTTCCGCTTCCGCCGCAGCGCCCGCCTCGGCCCCCTGCGGCTCAACTTCGGCAAGAGCGGCCTCAGCTCCATCTCCCTGGGGGGCCGCGGGGCGTCCTTCAACATCCCAGTCGCCCGAGCCGGTGGCCCCCGCACCACCGTGGGACTGCCTGGCACCGGGCTGAGCTGGAGCGTGGAGCACAGCGTCGGGGCGCCCTCGGCGTCGCCGGCTGGCCTGCCCAACAGCCGCCGTTTCCGGCCCGGCCAGCTTGAGGCCTTCCGGCAGGGGTGCCTGGGGGTGCTGCAGGAGCAGCTGTTCGCCCCCGGTTCCCAGGGCCAGCGCCTCTGGGACCACAATCTGATCACCCGCCTGCTGGCCGATCCCACCATCGGCGGCCGCACCCAGGGCCTGCTGGCCGTGATCGAAACGCCGGAGGCGATGCAGGCCTACGTGATGCGTGCGCAAAGCCAGGACGACGTGAAGCGCCGGGCCCATCGCTGTGTGGAGGCGGTGCAGGAGGCGCTGCGGCTGGCGAACGCCCGGGGCTGGATCAGGGACTAGGCCGCCAGGCGGCTCATCCAGGAGGGCCGGCGCTGGTCCGGTGCGCGTGGGTCCGACAGCCGGGGGCTCTGTCAGGGATGAATGTCTCGGTTGAAATTATGGCCCTGGCATAAACGCCAATCATCTTGAGCGCGGACTTGCGCCGTCGCCGGCTGGCCGCTGAGCTGGCCTGCCGCCGGGTCCATTCCGGCATCGCGATCGGAGACCTGTGAATCGATTCATGACCGGCCCAAGGCCTGTGCTGGCCATCCATCCGTCTCCGGTGCTGTGCTGGAGGTCGCGTCTCTGATCCGATGACCAATAGCGAGCAAGGGGAGCTGAGCCTCCTCCTGCCAGACCCTGCATCGACGCCGGTGGCGTCCGATCCAGCCCAAGCCCCACTGGCCTGCAAAGGCATCCGCTCCACCAGGGATTTCCCCGCCGATCTCAGCGCTCTCAGCCGGGAGCAGATCGAGCACCACTACCAGGCGATGCGCAACAGCCACGCCTCCCTCACCCGCTCGAGGGCCCAGTTGCAACGCCGCTCCAGGGAGCTCACGGTGGCTCGCGAGCGTTTTCTGGAGACCCTTCGCAGCTATGAGGGCCGGTTGATGGCCCTGGGCCAGGAAAAGGCGGAGGCCCTCCGCATCGCCCAGGACATGCACCGGGAGCTGGAGGCCTTTGAGGACAAACAACAGGCCCTCGACGGCCTGTTGCAAGAGCTTGATGCCGCCAAGGATGAGGCCGGCTACTGGAGCATCTTCAGCATCACAAGGCTGATCGAGCGCATGCGCCGCCTGCTGCGCGGAGGAAGAGAGGGCTGATGGGGGAACTGAGCGATCGCTTCGGCGAGCTGATGGCGCGCATGGCCAAGGGCGATGCCGATCTGTTCCGCACCGTGGGCCAACAGAACGCCGCGATCCGCCAGCTGGTGGAGGAAATCGCCCCGGCGGAGGCCATCGGTGCCTTGAGTGAGTCCCCCCAGCCCTTGCTGCCGAAGGACCAATGCCATCCGGCGGCCCTCAAGGCCCGCTTCCGCACGGCCGCAGCGGCCCATGCCCATCTGGAGGCCGCCCTGGGACCAGCTCCCACCAAAAAGAAAACCTGGGACCATCTGAGCTCCGTGTTTGCGAATGGCGCCTGGCCCGCCCCTGCACGCTCGTTGTCGGTAGCGAGAGCTGGTCGTGGCGGCGTCAGCGAGGAAGCTCTGGCACAAACGGAAGCGCGGCTGTTGCGGCGTATCGATCAGCTGGAAGAACGCGTGATTGGTTTGATCGAGAAGCTGCTGTCAGGTAAGTCCGGATAACACCGCAGACAGAGCCAAGTTCTCAACCACGACGACCAAGGCAAGCGATCGGGCAGCTCAGGATTTGCCGGACAAGCTGAGCCGCGAGGACGTTCTCCCTGGCCGCAAGGATCACCCCCCAACCACCCCCCGCACAAACCGATCGCTCCACACCACCGCCGCCCCCCAGTTCTCCGCCTCGCTGAGCCCCGAACTCCGTGTGGGCTTGAAGCTGTGGTCGCCAGAGGAGATCCAGCCCAGCTGCACCGCCGGCGAGAGGTTGTAGGTCTCCACCTCTTCGCGGCGGCCGAACGTGTCCCGTTCCCCCTGCAGGATCAGGGTGGGCGTGCACAGGGCGGCCAGGTGCTCGGTGCGCAGCTGCAGCGGCTTGCCGGGCGGATGGAAGGGATAGCCCAGGCACAGGCAGCCCCGCACCCCATCGCTGGCGGCCAGTTCATCCGCCAGCAGGCTGGCCACACGCCCGCCCATCGACTTGCCGCCGATGAACAGCGGCCGCTGCGGGCTCTCGCCCGTCTCCAGCCGCACCTGCTGGCGGAACGCCTCCTGCAGCAGCGGCATCCGCTCGGGCCCCTGGCGGCGGCCCGTCTCGCGCATCCGGGCCATGTAGCCGAACTCGAAGCGCACCACCCGCCAGCCCGCCGCGGCCAGGCCGCCGGCGATCGCCGCCATGAACGGGCTGTCCATCGGTGCCCCGGCCCCATGGGCCAGCAGCACGGTGGCCGGCGCGTCGTCGGGGCCGTCGATCAGGCGGGGGTCGGAGCTGGTGCCCATACAGTCAGACCATGACACGCCGGATCGGCCACACGCTGCCTCGCGCTGCACGCCTTGGGGCCCTTGGGTCCATCCTGCTGCTGGCGGCAGGATCGGCATGGGCCGACGGTCGCGGATCCAGCCCGGTGCTGCGCCTCGACGGGATCGGCCCGTTGCGTCTCGGCATGAGCCGGGCCGAAGCCGTCGCCACCGGCTGGCTCTCCGATCCGGGCCCTGGCTGTGAGCTCGGCGGGCCGCCGCTGCCTGTCGTCTACAAGCTCAAGGGGCCCAAGGCGCCGGCGGGAATCGTCGGCACGGCCCAGTTCGAACGGGGTACGTTGCGGGTCTTCGCCTTCTCGGCCGGCGTGCGGACGACGTTCGGCGTCGCCATTCCCGGCGGCACCGTGAACGATCTGCTCACGCGCGCCCGCGCCGCCGGCCTGTCCGCCACCTCGGTCTATGACGAGACGTTCGCCGGACGGTTCGTCACGGTGAATCGGGGCGGCAAGCAGGTGCTCGGTGCGTTTGCCGAAAAGAGCGCGATCGCCACGATTGCGGTGCCCTACGTGCCTGTCTGCGAATAGGGGCGCGCCTGGGGGCGGCGGGGCGGGGGCCATGGGTGGCTTCAGGGAATCAACAGTTCCCTGTAATCGCCGCTCATGGTGGACGCAACAGCAGCCTGTATGGCTTCCGTGGCCAGTCGAATCCTTGGCCAGCTGGTGGTGCTCAGGACAAGGATCGCGATGCTGCGGTCCTGGAGGTTCTGCTGATAACGAAGGTTGGTATCGGTCGTGATCAGCAGCTCGTAACCCTTCTGCTCCGCCAGCCGGATCAGTTCGCCATTGGTGACGGTGGACCAGCCCAGCTCGTAGGCCGTGGCCACGACGTGGCCTTCCAGATAACGGCGCAGGGGAACCGGTGTCCCCTGATCAAACAGGATCCGCATTCAGATCACCGTTGCGGCCGTGCTTCGGGCGACATGCTCCAGAACCAGCCGGGCCTGCGCGACGCTGACACCAGGAAAGAGCTCGATGAACTCCTCAAGGGAAACGCCGTCTTCCAGATTTTCGAACAGGGCCGCCACCGGAATCCGGGAGCCGCGAAACACCCAGGCACCACTGACACGCCCTGGATCGTGCTCCACGGCAGGGCAATCCGCCCAGTCCAGATCCGATCCAGTGGCCATGGGTCCAGCCGGCAGCCGACGTCTTCAGGGTAGACAGCGCATTCGCTGGCGATCGCGCTCCGGCTCCCTGTTCCAGCTGCACGGAGGCCATCCCATCTCAAGCCAGCACGTCCAGCCGCATCAGAGCGGCCGCCTGCCGCAGGCGTCGGTCGAAACAGGCGAAGGTGACCGGCTGATCGCTGCTGCGATCCAGTTCGTGGGCGGCCGCCAGCTGGACACTGTCGTAGCCCCGCAGAGCGAAGCCATCGGCGAAGCGTCCGGCCGTTTCAACCAGCTGTTGGGTCACCTCCACGATCGTGCAGTGCTCCCAGCTCAGGATCAGTTGCTGGCGGGCCTGCTCCAGCGCTGCGGCGTCCTCGGGGTGTTCCCGCTGACGGCGGGCCAGGCCCGCCATCGCCTCGGCCCAGGTGAGCCGACACACCGCGATGGCCTCCGCCTCAAGGCTGGCCTGGTGCATCCGATCGGAGCCCGGCTCGCTGATCAGCAGCTTGATCAGGGCGCTGGTGTCACAGAAGAGGATCACCCCTGACCCCGGTCCTCCAGCACCATCTCACTGACGCTTTTGCCGACGCCGCTGAGACGAACCGGAAGGGGGAAGGCAGGCTTCTGGCCGCTCCAGCTGACGAGGCCGGCGTCCATCGCCGCCTGCAGCGGATGGGTTGCGCCCGGATCCGTTGACCTGACAGCGGTGATGCGGGCGATCGGCCTGCGGTGGGAGGTGACCTCCACCACTTCACCGGACTGAGCGCGAGCCAGCCATGAAGAGAGGTGGGTCTTCAGATCCCGCACCGACACCTGATTGGCGACCACATCGGCCATGATTTCTGGCACTTCTGTGACCACATTAGGTCGGCAGGATGCAGAATCCATGGGCCTGCCTCCCCGCCATGGGCGCGATCCTGCTCACCGCTGTCACCGTGCTGCTGGGCTATGGCCTGGGCAAGGGCGTGCCCCGTCTGGTGCAGGGCTCGGGCCGCCTGGCGCGCCGTTCCCGCTTCAGCCAGCTGGCCTTCGGCTGCCTGCTGCTGCTCCCCTGGCTGGTGGGCATCGTTCTGCTGGTGCAGATTCCCCTGAACCCCGCTCTACTGCTGCCAGCGATCGGCTATGCGGCCGGCATGGCCTGGGGGCGCCGCAAGGTGGGGCTGTAGGGGCCCCCCGGCCCACCCCTCACCGCGGCAACTGCGATTCCAGCTCCCGCAGCCGCCCTTCGAGGGCCTCGATCCGCTCCAGGTAGGTGAGGGCCAGGGCCATCCCGGAGACGTTGAGGCCGAAGTCGTCGCGCAGGCGGGCGGCGCGGCGGGCCAGGCGCACCGTGTGGACGTGGAAGGTCCACACGGGCGCGTGCTGGGCGCAGCGGAACACCCCGAACTGCACCAGTTCGATCACTTCCTCGTGGCCCAGCCCGGAGGCGGCCAGCAACTCCTCGAGGGCGACGGTGCACCCCTCGTCGTCGTCGGGAATCAGCAGATCGTCAGCCATCGATGGGTCCTTCGAGGTGGTGGCGGGGGCTAAAGGCGGAGGCTTCGGCGAGTTCGCGGTACAGCGCCTGCTCCCGTTCGCCGATCTTTTCGGGCAGCACGATCTGGATCACACCGTAGAGATCGCCCGCCCCCTCGCGCCGCTGGGGCAGGCCCTTGCCGGCCAGGCGCAGTTTCTGGCCGCTGCGCATCCCCGGCTTGAGGCTCACCGCCACCGGGCCCTCCAGGCTGGGCACGCTGATCTCGGCCCCCAGGGCCGCCTCCCAGGGGGCGATCGGCAGCTCCAGGTAGAGGTCGTGGCCGACGGCCCGGAAGCGGGGATGGGGCGCCAGCCGCACCTCCAGATAGAGATCGCCGGGGGCACCGCCGGCGATGCCGTCGCCCCCCTTGCCCGGCACCCGCAGCCGCTCCCCCTCCACCACGCCCCGAGGCACCCGGATCCGGCCGCTGCGGCTCTGCTTCTCCACCCGGCCATCGGCCCCCAGCACCGGAACGCTGAGCGAGAACGACACCTCCGTCCCCCGGGCGGCCTGCTCGAGGGTCAGCTCGGTGGCCACCTCCACGTCCTGGCCGCGGATCGGGAAGTCCGCCCCCGGCCGCCGGGGCCCGCCGGTGCCGCCAGCGAAGCCGCCGAAGCCGCCACCACCGAAGCCCATCCGCTCGAACAGGTCGGCCAGGTCCACCTCCTGCTGGCTGGCGCCGCGCGAGAAGCGGGTTTCCCACTCCGGCGAAGGATGGAACTCTTCGCCGGGGCCGTGGCAGCCGAGGTCGTCATAGGCCTGGCGTTTCTCCGGATCGGAGAGGGTCTGATAGGCCTCGCTGATCTCCTTGAACCGTTCTTCGGCGCCCTCCTCCTTGGCCACATCGGGGTGGTATTTCCGCGCCAGTTTTCTGTAGGCCTTCTTGATCTCCTCGGCGCTGGCGTCGCGCTCCACCCCCAGGCTGGCGTAGTAGTCCTTGAACTTCATCGCAGCGTCCCTGCCCGGTGCCCGGGATCGGGACCATCCTCCTACGCCCCTGCTGATCGCCCTGGCGGCGGTGGCCTTTCTCTAGGCCTCGGTGGGCCATGCCGGCGCCTCCGGCTACATCGCCGTGCTGGCCCTGGCGGGTGTGCCGGCACCCGAGATCCGCGCCATCGCCCTGGTGCTCAACGTGCTCGTGGCCAGCGTCGGCACGCTGCAGTTCGTCGTCGCCGGTCACTTCCGCCGCGATGTCTTTGTGCCCCTGGCCCTGCCGGCCGTTCTGCTGCGCCAGTTGATCGGGGCGGTGCTGGTGATCGCCGCCTGGAAACTCCTGGCCGGCTGAGCCTGAGCCGGGCCGTTCAGGCGATCGTCCGGGCCGGGAAGCGGCGCCGCAGCCACAGCGATACGTACACCAGGGCCACCAGCACCGGCACCTCGATCAACGGCCCGATCACCCCGGCCAGGGCCTGGCGGGAGCTGACCCCCCAGACGCTGATGCTGACGGCGATGGCCAGCTCGAAGTTGTTGCCGGCGGCGGTGAACGCCAGGGTGGCCGTTTTCGGATAGCTGAGCCCGTTGCGGCGGCCCACCGCGAACGCCACGCTCCACATGATCGCGAAGTAGAGCAACAGGGGCACGGCCACGGCGGCCACCGTGAGCGGATCGGAGGTGATCGCCTGGCCCTGCAGGGCGAACATCACCACGATCGTGAACAGCAGGCCGTAGAGCGCAAACGGGCTGATGAACGGGATGAAGCGCTGCTCGTACCAGCGGGGGCCTTTGAGGCGCAGGCCGATGCGGCGGCTGAGGTAGCCGGCCAGCAGAGGGAGCCCCAGGAACACCAGCACCGCCGCGGCGATCTCCACCATCGAGAAGGCCACGTCCTGGGTGGCCAGCCCCAGCCAGCCGGGCAGAACCTTCAGGTAGAAGCCACCCAGCAGGGCATAGGCCAGCACCTGGATGATCGCGTTGATCGCCACCAGCAGGGCGGCCGCCTCCCGGTCGCCCCGGGCCAGATCGATCCAAATCAGCACCATGGCGATGCAGGGGGCCAGACCGATCAGGATCAGGCCGGTGCGGAACTCCGGCTGGCCGGGCAGGAACAGCCAGGCCAGCACGAACATCAGGGCCGGCCCCAGGCCCCAGACCAGCAGCAACGACAGCCGCAGCAACCGCCGATCCTGCGCCGCCTGGCCCAGCTCCTCGTAGTGCACCTTGGCCAGCACCGGGTACATCATCAGCAGCAGTCCCAGGGCGATCGGCAGGGAGGTGTTGCCGATGCGCACGGCATCGAGCCAGGCCTGGATGGCCGGGAAGAAGCGACCCAGCAGCAGGCCGCCGACCATGGCCAGCAGGATCCATAGCGGCAGGTAGCGGTCGAGCAGCGACAACCGGGCCAGCACGGCCCTGTCCTCGTCCATGCGATGGCCCCGCTGAATAGATCAACGCTACTTGATTAGCTCGTTGGGCCTGGCTCCGCCACCCGCCGCAGCCGCTGCACCGCATCGGTGACGGGGTGCAGCGAGACGTTCTCCACCGACTGCGCCTGGCTGGCCCCGAACGGGTTGTCGAGATCCGTGATCAGCAGCAGCAGCTTGATCAACAGCAGCGAGATCACCCCGATGAAGAACAGGGATTCGGCGAAGGGCTCGATCCGGGAGAGCACCAGCCCGACGATGAGCACCCCGGTGCCGATGTAGGCGACTCCATAGACGGAGGGGACGAACGTGGTGGAGCGGATCACGTCGATGCGCTGCACGCCGCGGCGGATGTGGGCCAGCTCCAGCAGCAGGGTCGGCCCCGCCTCCCGCATCCAGGCCAGCAGCGCTTCGCTGAAGTCCGCCAGCAGGGCCAGGGTTCCCTGCAGCTCGGCCTCCGGCTGCCGCAGCCCCAGGCCCTGCACCTCGAGGGCGAGGCATTCCAGGGCGGCGGCCAGTTCACCGGGCAGCTTCTCCCCTTCCTTGTAATCCGTCAGCACCCCATTCAGCAGGAAGCCCAGCAGGAACACCTCCGAGGCCACCAGGGCGGAGAACAGGGGATTCGGTGTCAGAACCTCCCAGTGCTCCTGGTGCACCAGCACCCGGCAGGCTTCGATGGCCAGCAGCACCAGGCCCACCCGGCCAAAGAACCAGAGGCGCCGCAGCAGGGGCCTGGGGTCCGGCTTGGTGGCCGGATCCCTGGAACTCGCGGTCATCATGGCAAACCGAACCGTTGCCAGTCTCGGCGGCGATACCGGCCTGAATCAGTCCTTGATCTTGGCCACCTCATCCCGGGCCCGCTTCAGCACATCGCCGCTGAGGGGGACGAAGCCCAGTTCGGCCGCCTGCTTCTGGCGATCCTCCTCCAGGGCCCAGAGCAGGAAGGTGCGCACGGCTTCCGCCTTCTGTTCTCCCTGTCCGCTCTGGTAGGCCAGGATCCAGGTGAAGGCCACGATCGGGTAGCTCTCCGCCCCCTCGGGGTTGCAGTCCTCGCCAGCCAGGCGCTCATCGAGCTTGATGTTGTTGAGGGCCGCCGCTCCGGAGCTGGCATCCGGCAGAACGAACTTTCCTGCCTTGTTCTGCAGCGCCGCCGGTTTCACGGTGCCCCGGAGGTACGCCTGGTTGACGTAACCGATCGTTCCGGCGGTGTTCTGGATCACGCCGGCCACGCCCTCATTGCCCCTGCCGGCCAGACCCACGGGCCATTGCACCGCCTTGCCGACGCCCACCTTCTTCTTCCATTCCTCCGAGAAGCAGGCCAGCGCGTTGGTGAAGTTGAAGGTGGTGCCGGAGCCATCGGAGCGGTGCACCACCGTCAGGGGCCGGTCGGGACAGCCCAGGGCGCTCCAGTTGGTGATCTTGCCCAGGAAGATGTCGGCCAGCTGGGCCTGGGTCAGCTTGAGACCGGAGCAGTCGGGATTGTTGTAGGCCGGGCTGATCGTGCCGCCCAGCATGGGGATCTGCACGGCGCCGCGCTTGCCGGCCGTGCCGGCCTTGAAGTCTTCGTCGCTGAGCGACTCGTCGGTGGCGCCGAAATCCACCGAGCCGGCCAGGAACGAGCGCACCCCCTGCCCGGACCCCACCGACTGGTAGTTCACCAGCGAGCCTTTGGCGGTCTTGTAGTCGGCGGCCCAGCGCTGGTAGGCGGGCGCCGGGAAGGAGGCCCCGGCCCCGTTCAGCGAGGGCAGACCGCCGCCGCCGGAGCCGCAGGCGCTGAGGCCGAGTGCCAGGACGCCGAGCCCCCCCGGGAGGCCGGCGCGACGCAGGCGTGCGAGGGTCCGCTGGTGGGGAAGGGGCACGGGGCTGGCAACGTGTTGTTCCATACATTTACTGCTTACTGGGACGTCGGGCCGGCCCCCTCAGGTGTCTCGTCCGGGGCCTCCACCTCCTGTCCGCGCGGCAGCGGCGGCACGGGGGGCGGCGGCAGCACCTCCAGCTCGGGGGGGTTGGGTGGGGTGTCCGGGCCGATCAGATCCACCGCCGTGCGTTGCATCACCAGCCGGAAGCGCAGCGGTGCCTGGGTTTTGTTGATGAATTCCTGCACGGCGGACACCTGCCCTGCCGTCGGCAGGTCCGGATCGGTCACCCGCACCCGGGCCCGGATCAGCGGTGGGTTCTGCTGCCAGTCGATGCTGAGGCCCACCATGTCGATGGCGGGATCGCCGCCGAGGGTGATCGTGCTGCTGCGCAGTCGTTGCTCGATGGCGGCCTCCAGCTGCTGGGCCTTGTTCTCCTGGCGGGTCTGGTTCACCAGGCGGAAGAAGCTGCTGCCCAGGGGAATCACCAGCAGGGCGGTGAGCGCCACGCTGGTGAGGCCCAGGCGGCTGTGGAACAGCCGGCGCCGGTACACCTTCTCGAGGGTCCCGAGGGACGCCATCGCCCCCACCATGATCCCGAGCAGGTTGGTGGCGAACAGCAGCAGCGCGCCGTAGGCCTGCATCCAGTCGGAGGAGGCCAGCAGGATCCCCACCACGCACATGGGCGGAACCAGGGCCACGGCGATGGCCAGGCCGGCCAGGGCCGAGATGGCGTCCCTGCGCAGCTTGGCGTACATCGCCACCGCCCCGGCCACCAGGGCCACCCCCAGATCCAGCAGGTTGGGGCTGGTGCGGTTCATCACCTCGCTGCCGAAGCTCGGGAACGCCACCAGATGGCCCACCGCCATCGCCAGCAGCACGCAGATCACCACCCCCAGCATCAGAGTGCGCAGGGCCCGCAGGAACATCGGCAGCCGCCCCCGCAGGATCTCGAAGGCCATTGCCTGCAGCGGCATGATCCAGGGGGCCACCACCATGGCGCCGATCACCACCCCGGGGCTGTTGGCCAGCAGGCCGAGGGTGGCGATCAGGGTGGCCCCCACGGTGAGCACCACGAACACCTGGCTGAAGCTGGCGTCGTGCTCGAACTCCTGCTGCAGCGCGGCCAGCCGGTCGTCGGCCGCTGGGGCGGGGGGGGAGGTCATGGCCGTAGCGGGTTGTCGCAGCGCACCCCATCCTGATGGCCTGCTGAGATACGTTCCACAGCCACGGCCACCTGCTCACGCTTGGATGACACGGCGGAAGCCGGGACCCTTCACCCTCTGGCCGCTGGCCATGGCGCTGCTCGCTCCCTCGGCTGCCCAGGCGAACAGCTGGACGTACCAGCGGCTGGTGGAGGCCTTCGAGCAGCGCGGCTTCAGCGTGCTCGGCAGCCACCCCCGCTGCGCCGAGCGAGGGCTGTACGGGCTCTACCTGCGCGAGAGCCGCCGCATCGTGGTCTGTCCCCGCGGCAACCTCGCCGACACCCTGCTGCACGAGGGGTGGCACGGGGTCCAGTCGCGCTGCCTGCGGGGCGCCCCGTTCCTGGGCGAGGAGGACCTGCGCCGGGGCCTGAGCCGCCGCGACCAGCGCGACCTGGCCCGGCTTTACGACGGGGCCCGCTGGCAGCGCGAGGCCGAGGCCCGGGTGATGGCCCGCCGGGATCCCGCCGTCTATTTCCGCCTCGTGGACGAGCTCTGCGGTTCAGCCGCTCCCCCACCGGCCGTCCCGCCGGCTCCGGCGTCACCGGAGAGCGCGCCTCAGGGCCAGGCGGTGAAGCGCACAGGCTCATAGCGGGCGATCGACACCCGCCAGCCCCGGATCGCCAGGGCGGCCAGTTCCGTATGGAAATCGGCCGTGGCGCCGCCGCCGACCCAGCGGGCCTTGAGCCGGGGCAACGGCTCCTGCAGGGCCTCCAGCGGCAGCTCCACCAGCAGCAGGCTGCCGTCCCCGGCGGCCCGCCGCAGGGCGCCCTCCTCGCTGCGCTGCCAGAGGCGAAGCAGCAGCTCCAGCACCAGGGTGCGGCCGTCGTCGCCGGGTTCCGCCGCTTCAGCCGCCGCCACCGCCAGGGACTTGCCGTTCAGGGGCAGGGCCCGCGTCCCTTCCTGCTCCAGCAGGGCCAGCGCCACCAGATAGGGAGCATCCGCCATGACCATCGCCCGCACAGAGCCCCCAGCCTGCTGGATCGTCTGGAACCGGGGCTGATGCCACCGACAGAAGCCGGGGATGTCCTGTAGGAATGACGTCGAAAGTGATCAGACCATGGGCCCTGGCGACGTCACGGTGGTTGTCGTTCCCCGTGAACGGTTCAGCGATGCGCTGCGATCGCTCGATTCCATCGAACGGAACACCGACCGTCCGTACGAGCTGATCTACATCGACGGGAACTCACCGGCCGACCTGGCCGGGGCACTGCAGCGTCGCGCGGCGCAAGGGAACTTCCGCCTGATTCGCAGCGAGCAGCACCTCTCCCCCAATGCCGCCCGCAACCTGGCCCTGCCCCACGTCACAACGAAGTACCTGGTCTTCATCGACAACGATGTGATCGTCACCCCCGGCTGGCTCGGGACCCTGGTGGCCTGCGCCGAGCGCCACGGCTGTACCGCCGTCTGCCCCCTGACGTTTGAGGATGAGGCCTTCAGCGTCGTCCACCACGCCGGTGGCCAACTCCTGTGGAGGTCCATGGGGCAGGGGCGCCGCTGGCTCACCGAACGGCGCCCCTGGAACCATCTGCCGTTGGCCAAGGTGAACCAGCCCCTGGTGGCCGGTCCCACCGAACTCAACGAGTTCCACTGCGTTCTGGTCCGCACGGACTTCTTCGCGCAGAACGGGCCCCTCGACGAGGCGCTGCTGAGCATGGCCGAGGAGACGGACTTCTCGATCGCCGTGGCGGAAAGCGGTGGCTCGATGGTGTTCGAGCCGGCCAGCCGGGTGAGCTACATCCCCCCCTCCCCTGCGAACCTGCTTCCGTCCGACAGGCCGTTCTTCGAGCTCCGCTGGTCCAGTGACTGGGTCAGGAGAAGCGTTGACCACATGGTGGCCAAGCACCACCTCGACCCGCTGTCGCCGGTGGCCAAGCACTGGCTGCGCTTTGTGTTCCAGCACCGCCATGCCTGTGCCACCGGCTCCAGGACCATGCCGGCGATGGACATCCTGTTCGGCGATTTCGGCTCCACCCTCGGCAAGCGGGAGAAGTGCGATCAGCTGCTCCGCCGGCTTTCGCCAGGCTCAGGCGGCGGCCGCTGAGCGCCGCCACCGTCCCCCTCGCCTGGGGCCCTGTCGACGAGGGCCCTGTCGACAAGCCGGAAAGCTCCGGCGAGCATGGCGGTTCGTGGGCCCGTCCCACGCCACCCGCCCCGGAGCCATGGACAGCGTCGACGGCAAGATCATCGTGGGCAGCGAGGAGTGGTGCAGCTTCCCGGACGCCGGGCTGCCGGCGATCAAGGCCCGGGTGGATTCCGGTGCCGCCACCTCCGCCCTCCACGCCACCAACATCGTGCCCTTCGAGCGCGACGGGTGCCCCTGGGTGAGCTTCGAGGTGCATCCCCTGCAGGGTGATCGGGTCGTGGTGGTGCGCCACGAGGCCCCGGTGGTGGCTCGGCGGGAGGTGCGCAACACCAGCGGCGTCTCAGAGAACCGCTACGTGATCCGGGAGCGGCTGGTGCTCGGCGAGCAGAGCTGGGAGGTGGAGCTGACCCTCGCCAACCGGGATGCCATGGGGTATCGGATGCTTCTCGGTCGCCAGGCGATGGTGGGCCGGATCCTGGTGGACCCGGAAGGCAGCCACCACCTGCGCAGCCTCAGCACCGAGGAGAGCCGGGCCCTCTATGCCCATGTCCGCCCGCGCGATGCCGGCCTGCGGATCGTGCTGCTGGCCAGCGACCCCGATCTCTACAGCAACCGGCGCCTGATCGAGGCGGGCGAGGAACGGGGCCACCACATGCGGTTCCTCAACATCCGTCAGTGCTACATCCGCCTGGATCCCCGCAACCCGGAGGTCCACTACCGCGGCGGTGACGTGCTCGGCGCGGTGGATGCGGTCATCCCCCGCATCCGTCCCAGCGTCACCTTCTACGGCTGCGCCGTGACGCGGCAGTTCGAGTCGATGGGGGTGCCGTCGCTCAACAGTGCCCAGGCGATCACCGCCTCCCGCGACAAGCTCTTTGCGTCCCAGGAATTCGTCCGCGCCGGGCTCAACACCCCCGTCACGGGCTTCGCCGATTCCCCCCTCGACACGGTGGACCTGATCCGCATGGTGGGCGGTGCCCCCCTGATCGTGAAGCTGCTGGAGGGGGCCCAAGGCAAGGGCGTGGTGCTGGCCGAAACCCAGAAGGCGGCCGAGAGCGTCATCAATGCCCTCCAGAGCCTCGACGCCAACCTGCTGGTGCAGGAGTTCATCAAGGAGGCCGGCGGCACGGATCTGCGCTGCTTCGTGGTCGGCGGCAAGGTGGTGGCCGCCATCGAGCGCACGGCCGCCGAGGGTGAGTTCCGGGCCAACCTCCACCAGGGGGGAACGGCCCGGACGGTGCAGCTGGAAGCGGCGGAGAAGCAGATGGCCGTCAAGGCCTGCAAGGCCCTGGGGCTGGATGTGGCCGGCGTCGACATCCTGCGTTCCCACCGCGGCCCCCTGCTGCTGGAGGTGAACTCCAGCCCGGGACTCGAGGGGATCGAGACCGCCACCGGCCTGGACCTGGCCGGCAAGATGATCCGCAAGCTGGAACGCAAGCTCGGCTGGGGACGGCCCCCGGCCGATGGCGCCATGGAGGCCCAGCCCGCGGCCCCGGCATGATCGCTCCGGCATGAGCGCCGCCCCATGAGCACCCCCCCATCGGCCTACCTGGAGCTGGAGGTCGTCGAGGCCTGGCTGGGGCCCCGCCGCGTCTTCGAGGACCTCTCTCTGCGGCTCTACGGCGGCGAGCACACCGTGGTGCTGGGCCCCAACGGCTCCGGCAAGAGCTCCCTGGTCAAGCTGCTCAGCCGCGAGCTCTACCCCGTCGTCAAGCCCGGCTCCTGCCTGCGGATCTTCGGCAGCGAAACGGTGAATCTCTGGCAGCTGCGCGGCCGCATCGGTCTGGTGTCCCAGGATCTGCACGCCGCTTACGTCGGTCGGGTTCCAGCTGACGATGTGGTGCTCTCCGGCTTCTTCGGTTCGGTGGGCATCGGCCGCAGCCAGGTGGCCACCGAAGCCCAGAGGCGGCGCGTGGCCGACCTGATGCAGCAACTGGGGCTGGCCGATCTGGCAGAGCGCCCCTACGGCCAGCTCTCCGAGGGGCAGCGGCGGCGCCTGCTGCTGGCCCGGGCCCTGGTGCACGGCCCCGAGGTGCTGGTGCTGGATGAACCCACCAACGGGCTTGATCTGAAGGCGAAACACCAGTTGCTGGCGATCCTGCGCGAGCTGGCCCGCGGCGGCACCACCCTGCTGCTGGTGACCCACCAGATCGAGGCGGTGCTTCCCGAGATCCGCCGCTGCGTGCTGTTGCGCGAGGGCAAGGTGGTGGGCGACGGCCCCACCGACGCCCTGCTGCAGGACGCCCCCCTCAGCGCCCTGTTCGACACCCCCCTGCGGGTGTGCGAGGCGAACGGTTACCGGCAGGTGTTGCCGGCGGGCTGAGCCGCCATCATGCGGGACATGTGCCGCGGCTTCCGGATGCCCCGTCCGATCCGTCTGCCCCGTCCGGTCCGCCTGCTGCTGGCGTTCCTGATCGCCTGCCTGCTGCCGCTGACGGGCCTTGCGACGGCGGCGTTATCCGCGGGGCCGGGGGCCCCAGCTGCCGCCCAGCTCCGGGCCACCTACGTACCCCTGGAGAGCCAACCGTTCCATGGCCAGCTGCTGGAGCTGAAGCAGCAATGGACCGATGCGCCCCTCAACCAGGTGGTGGGGGACAGCCCGCGGGCCACCCTGCTCAATTTCTACGTGGTGATGGCCCAGGTGAACCGGGACATCGCCCGGATCGAGGCCAAGGCTGAGGCGACACCCGGGCTCTTGTTGTCCAGCGCATTGCGTCACGAACTGGCGCTGATCAACAGCTACTTCGAGGAGGCGGTGAAGGCCCTGGATGTGTCGGAGATTCCCCAGAGCATCCGGGCGGATTTCGCCGATGAATACGCCCTCAAGCTCAAGGTGATTCTCGATTACGTCTTCACCCACAGCCGCAAGCCTTTCGAGATTCCTGATGCGGCCGGGATGAAGGCCCTGAACGATGGACGGGTGAACCCCAGCGCCAGCTGGACCATCCCGGGCACCTCCATCACCCTGACGGATGAGGAGCCCGAGGATGGGCGTGATCGCGGCTACCGGTTCTCCGCCTTCACGGTGGCCCAGATCCCCAGCCTCTACGAGGAGATCAAGGATCAGCGAGCGCCATCTGCGGGCCCCTCGAGCCTGCTGACGCCAGCCATCTATGACGCCTTCAGCCTCCGGCCCGGCCATCTCCTGCCACCGAAGTGGTATCTGAGCATTCCCCGGAGCCTCCGGCAAACGGTGCTGGAGTCCCATCTCTGGGACCAGACCCTGTTCCAGATCGTGCTGGGTCTGCTGGCGCTGGTGGCCTTCGCCTTCGTTCAGTTCCGTCTGGTGCTGGCCCTGTTGGCCACCTACCGGATGACCGAACGGGCCGCCAGCCAACCACGCACACCGATGCAGATCTGGCAGGTCGACAACATCGCCTGGCAACGGGTGTTGCTGGCGGCCGTGGCCCTGCCCATGGCCCGTGTGGTGGAACTGCTGCTGGACCACTACGTCAACGTCACCGGCCTGCCCCTGCAGGTGTTGATGTACCTGCTCTACACGCTCTACTTCTGCTGGGCGGGGTTGTTCAGTTTCTTCCTGATGGAGGCCCTCGGCCGCAGCCTGGCCGAATGGGTCACGATCCTGCGCGGGCGGCGCAACGCCCTGCAGCTGAGCCGTGTCAGCAATCTGGTGATGCCCGTCTGCCGGGTCATGGGCGCCATCATCGGCGTCTCCCTGATGTACCGGCTGCTGATCCTGCTGGGCCTGCCGGGCTCCACCGTCCTGGCCTTCTCTGCGGTGCCCGGCCTGGCCATCGGCCTCGGGGCCTCCAAGCTGCTGGGCAACCTGTTCGCCGGCCTGTCGATCCAGACCGACCGCCCCCTGCGGGTGGGGGAGTTCTGCCGCATCGGCAGCAACCTCGGCTACGTCACCAAGATCGGCCTGCGCTCCCTGGAGCTGCAGACCCACGAGAGCCGCATCACCATCCCCAATTCGGTCGTCGATGAGGAGACGATCGTCAACTACTCCCTGCGCTCGGATCAGGCGCACGATGCGGTCCTGCATGTCTTCGAGCTGCACCTGCCCCTGCCGGCCGAGCTCACCCCCGACCAGCTGGACGACCTGGTGCATTACGGCCGCCTGTACCTCACCGATCTGCCGGGATTGTCCGCCGCCCAGGTGTTCCTTGACCAGGCGACAGCCGATGGGGAGCTGCTGCTGCGCTGCTGCGGTCAGATTCACGCCCCCAACTGGACCGACTACCTCACCCTGCGGGAAGCGGTCCTGCTGCGGTTGCGGCAGATCCTCGATCAGGTGATCCGCTCCCGCATGGTGATCGGCGTGGCCTACGACACCAGCCCCGAGCAGCTGCAGCGCATCCCGGAACTGATCGCCTCGCTGTTTGAGGCCGAGCCCCTGGCTGCCTTCCGGGCCTGCCGCCTGATGGCCATCAACGACTTCAGCTACGACTTCACCTACGACTACCGCTCCTCCCAGCCCACCTATCCGGCGTTCAAGGATGAGGTGGCCCGCCTCAACCGGTCCCTGCTGGCCCTGTTCGCCGCCGAAGGCATCGAGATTCCCTATCCCACCCAGGCGGAGGTCCAGCTGAATGGCTGAGCTGACGCTCCAGACCCTGGCGGGCTGCGGCCTGGCGATCGGCGCCTATCCCCGCTTCCGCTACGACGCCCGAGGCGGCGGCGGGCTGGGCAAGCTCACCGCAGCGGATCCCGCCGGTATGGGCATCGGCCCTGGCACCGGCAGCCTCTGCTTCGATCCGGCTGGCCTGAGGATCCCGCCGCTCGATTGGCGCACCACCCGCTTCCTGGGGCTGCCGTTGCCCCCCGGCCTGGCGATCACGATCCACCCGGAGCGGCTCGAGGGCCGCATCGACGGCGCCACCGGGGCGATGGCGCTGCACTTCCAGGCCCGCTTCCGCTTCGCCATCGGCTCCCTCTACCGCGCCCCCGACCTGATCGTCGCCACCACCCTCAGCACCGGTCCGGTGCAGGGCCGCCGCCACCGGGCCAGCGGCCAGCCCCTCGACGGCGACGGCCTTGCACTGCTGGTGGGGGTGGCCAGCATCGCCCCCAGCGGCGACCCCTGGCTCGACCGGTTTCTGGGCTTGCCCGACGAGGCCCTCGCCCTGCTGCGCTGCCGCCTGGTGCCCAAGGCACCGGAAGCCCAGGACTTACCTTGACCCCCTGCCACGCCTGATCCCGCCATGCACCCCCTGCCGCTGCATCTCGGCCCGGGCAGTGATCTGCGCGCCAGCCTCGAGCAGCTGGCGATCGAAGCCGGCGCCTCCGGCTTCGTGCTCGGCGTCGTCGGGGACCTCTCCCAGGCGGCCTTCCAGTGCCCGGGGCTGGAGGAGCCCACCGTGCTGCAGGGCCACCTGGAGATCATCACCCTGCAGGGCACCGTGGCGCCCCAGGGGGTGCACCTGCACCTGAGCCTCTCCGACGGCGACTGCCAGGTGTGGGGCGGCCACCTCGAGCACGGCAGCGTCGTGCTGCGGGGCGCCGACCTGCTGGTGGGCTTCCTGCCGCAGCCCGGAGCACCCCAGGATCCGGCGCAGGCCGCCGTGGCGACCGCAGCGGCCCGGCCCACCGTGCCCGCATCCCCGGCCCAGCCCCGGGTGGAGATCGCCGTGCGCAGCGGCTGCCCCTATTCGGCCCGGGCCCTGCGCATGCTGCGCACCCTCGGCATCCCCCATGGGGTGCAGCTCGCCGACGACGACGCGGCGCGGGCGGCGGTCGCCGAGCGCAGCGGCCTGACCTCCATGCCCCAGGTGTTCATCGATGGCCAGCCCATCGGTGGCTACGACGCCCTGGCCGATCTCCACGGCCGCGGCGAGCTCGACCACCTGCGCTGAAGGGGCCCCCTAGCGGGACAGCTCCGGAAACTGCTCCTTCAGCCGGGCCAGCTTCGGCTGGTCATGGGCGACCACGTAGGGATGGGTCGGGTTGCGGGCGACGAAGTCCTGGTGGTAGGCCTCGGCCGGGGTGAAGCCCCGCCAGACCTCCACCGTGGTGGCGATCGGCCGGGGCAGCGCGCCGGAGCGATCCAGCTGGGCGATGGTGGCCTCAGCCACCCGGCGCTGTTCCGGGTCGGTGGGGAAGATCGCTGAGCGGTACTGGGGGCCCACATCCGGGCCCTGGCGGTTGAGCTCGGTCGGATCGTGGGCCACGGAGAAGAACACCTTCAGCAGCTCCCCGTAGCTCACCCGGGCTGGGTCGTAGGTGATGCGGATGCCCTCGGCGTGGCCGGTGTCGCCACCGCTCACCCGTTCGTAGGCGGCGGTGGCCGGGCTGCCGCCGGCGTACCCGGTCACCACCTCGGTGACGCCCCGCACTTGCTCGAACACCGCTTCCATGCCCCAGAAGCACCCTCCTGCCAGCACCGCCGTGGCGCGTGGCGGTCCGGCCGCAGACAGCGGCAAGGCCAGCAGGCCGGCAGCCACAGCACCGATGGCGGCGGCGGAGGTGAGGTGTGGCGGCAGTCGCATCCTTCGGTACCCGGTGGCTGGAAGGATTACCGGCCGGGGCCCTTGACGGATTTACCCGTAAGGTCGATCAGAGCGAAGGAACCTCCATGGCTGCCCGCCTCGCCATCGGCCCGGTGGACGTGAGTCCGGAGGTGCGCGAGTGGGTGGATGCCGAGACCCTGCAGCGGCTGGTGGCCCGACACCGCCGGGGCGACTGGGGCGTGGTGGATTCCCGCGATGCCCGCGACAACACCATCGCCGCCTACCGGCAGCAGGGGTCGCTGCGCAGCGTCTTCGATCTCGGCCAGGGGCTGCAGGTGTGGATCCTCACCCATGACCTCGGCACCGATCGGCTGCACACCCTGGTGCTGCTGCCCAGCGACGAGTAGACCGCTGCCCCGTGGCCTTGCCTTCACAATTTCTTTCGTCAGCTTGTGTTGCCTCCCCCCTGGACGTTGCGGCTGGATGATGTACAAGGGTGGATAGGTCGTGGGAAGAATGGTGACGATCGAGCTCCCGCAGCCCAGGCGTCAGTCCCGTTCCTCCGGAGAGGCCCGCTCCTCCGGCGAGGTGCGCTCTTCCGCTGAGGGCTGGTCTCCGGCTGACGAACTGGCCGCCCTTGAAACCGTCTGGGCCAGCCTCTGCCAGGACGCGGCGAGCCCCGCCCCCTCCCTCCAGCTGCCGGTGATTTCCCGCTCCAACCCCAGCCTTGCGGCTGATGGTCGGCCCCAGCGCCAACGCCAGCCTCGCCGAATTGATTCCGAGCGGATCGCCTCCTGAAGAGCTTGTTGCTCTTTCGCAATCTTTTTCTTTCGCAATCATTCGGGCGAAGGTGCAAACCTTCGTGGTGAAGGAATGTATGGATCCTTTTCCAGGCACTGAGCGCTGTAACGATTCTGTTTGTTTTCCCAGGAATCGGCTGAGAATCGCTGCTTGACATCGCCGGCGGGCAAGGCCTTCCGGGGAATCCCTTTCCGTTGGTCTCCCGCACCGGTACCTGCCTGAATCCGCCAGGCGGGCCGCCCGCGGCGATGCTCCTCCCTCTGCCCTTTGCGTTGTTTCCACCATGGCCCTGGTCCAAGCCCCTTCCCTTGGTATCGAGCGTTTCGCGGATGACCGCAACAAGGAGAACTGGTCAAAAGCCTCCCAGCAGGATCGCGATGGCATCATCCGTCTGGTGTATCAGCAGGTGCTGGGCCAGCAGTATGTGATGCAGAACGAGCGCCTGGTCGGTGCTGAATCTCTCTTCCGCAACGGTTATCTCACCGTGCAGGAATTCGTGCGCACCCTTGCCAGGAGTGGTCTGTATCGCTCCCGTTTCTTCGAGTCCTGCAATCCCTACCGCTTCATCGAGCTCAACCACAAGCATCTCCTCGGCCGGGCTCCCCACAACAAGGCCGAGATGCTTCACCACTTCACGATCCTGCAGGAACAGGGCTACGACGCCGAGATCGATTCCTACATCGACAGCCCCGAGTACCAGGAGCGCTTCGGCTCCGATGTGGTGCCCTATCTGCACGGCTGGGACTATTCCGCCGGCCACCAGGGTCAGCAGTTCTCCTGGCTGATGCAGCTGGCCGGTGGGGCGGCGGCTTCGGTGAAGGGAGACAGCGCCGGCACCCGCTTCAAGCTCGGCCGGGCCCTGCACCAGGACCGGGCCGTGACGGTGACGGTCCTCCGTCCCCGCTTCAGCGGTGAATCCTTCTTCCAGGCCAACCTGGCCCAGGGCGGCGCCAGCGTTGATGGTCCGGTCTCCCGCAGCGGTCAGCCCACCGATCCTTCCCGCGGCCATCGGGAGGAGGCCCTGGTGGTGTCGGCCGGGGTGCGCGGCACCAGCTCCCCCAGTGGCCGGGTGGCCATCATCACCGCCACCGGGCTGGTGAACAACGCCGTGGTGCGCAGCGGTGCCTACGTGATGCGGGTGCCCTACAGCCGCATGAACGAGGCCCTGCAGCGGGTGCAGCGTCTGGGCGGCCGGGTGGTGCGCGTCAGCGTCAACTGAGCTGACGCTTCGGGGGGTCAGGGCCGCAGGTCCACCCCCCGCCCGGCCAGCAGCTGGCGGCAGGCCATCAGGGCCGAAAGGCTCACCCCGGCGGTCCCCTCGCCGGGGTGGATGGCATCGCCGCACAACCACAGACCCGCCAGAGGGCTGCGGCTGGCCAGGCCGAAGGGTCCGAAGCGGCTGGGGTGCTGGCCCAGGCCGCCCACGTAGCCCCAGGGCCGGCCGGTCCAGCCGGCAAAGCCCCGGGGGGTGGCCAGCTCCCCGTGCAGCCAGTCGGCGGGCCCCACCCCCAGCAGCCGCTCCAGGCCCCGCTGGATGGCGGCCATCGCCCGCTGCTTATGGGCCTGGTACTCGGCCTCGTCCCCGCCGAACCAGGGGCGGGCCGGGGTGAACACGCTGGCGATCACCGTGGCGCGCCCGGCGGGGGCCCGGCCGTCCCCCTCCTGGCTGACGGACACGAACAGGGAGCCGGGGTCAGGGGCCTCCAGCTGCAGGTGGCTGGGGCACCCAGGCGGCAGCCTCTTCCTCTCGACGGCTCCGTAGAACACCAGGGCGCCGCTGGGTTCGCTCAGGGTCTCAAGCCGCCTGCGGTAGCCGCCGGCCAGGGCCTCCCCCAGCAGGGCCGGCAGGGTCTGGGGGGGCAGGCTGACCACCACGTCCGGGGCGCTCAGGTGGAACGCCTCCCCTAGTGGTCGCCTGTCACCTGGCGGAGCCCCGCCGCGATGGCCCGTGATCCGCCAGTCGCCCCCGGGCTGCTCCGGTGGCTGCAGCCGCTCCACCCGGTGCCGCAGCCGCAGCCGGCCGCCGTGCTTGCTGAGGGCGCTCCCCAGGGCCTCGCTGAGGGCCTGCATCGACCCCTCCAGGTGCCAGAGCCCAAGCGGTTCCTGCACCATCGCCAGCACCGTGGCCCCGTAGAGGGCGGCGGTGCGATCCGCCGGTTCCTGGGAATAGAGCCTCAGCTGCAGATCCAGGAAGCGCCGCAGCCGCCCGTCGGCGGCGCAGCCGGTGAGCCGCAGCAGGTCGGCGATGGTGGCGGTGGTGAGCAGGCCGCTGGCCAGAGTCCCTGCCCCCAGGGCCCCCAGCAGCTGGGCCACATCCCACCAGGAGCGCGGCGGCAGCACCGGATCCCGCGACGCGAAGGCCCAGTTGCTCCGGTGCAGGGCATCGCAGAGGGCCCAGAAGCCTTCACTGCCTGGGAACTGGCGCAACCGTTCCTGCCGCCAGCGCTGCGGATCGCGCCAGATCGCCACCGGCTCGAGGCCATCGGCCAGGTCCACCACGCAGCCCGGATCCAGGGCCACGGCCGCCGGCGGCGCCACCCCCAGATGGCGGAACAGCCGGGCATGGATGCCGGCGGGGGCGCCGTCGCCCTCCTCCAGCCCCGCCACCTGGGTGGCCCCCACATCGAACACGTACGGACCGCGCCGGAAGGTGCCGGCGCAGCCGCCGCTCTGGTGATGGGCTTCGAGCAGCTCCACCCGCAGCCCCTGTTTCGCCAGCAGGGCCGCCGCCGTCAGGCCGGCGATGCCGGCGCCCACCACCACCACGTCCACCTGGTCTCTTCCGCTGGGAGGCAACGCTGCACCGATGGTTCAAACGGGATGCTGGCAGATCGGAGCTGGACGCCGGCCGGATCGATCAAGACCGGGGCTTCGATGCAGTTGTGGTGCGGATGTACATCACAAGAGCAGCGATCCAATGTTGGCACTTATGAATTTCTTGACCGCCCTGTAATCGCCAAGGGCTCAGAGGAGGCGAAATCCCCTCCTTTCGAGGTGATGGTCCTCGCCAATGCGACCATCGCATCCTCTATGAATCCTTGTGCGGCAGTGGTTCTGCCTTGGAATCCATGCGCTTAGCATCCCTTTGAATGCATCAGCACTGTCTGCCCTGAATTGTTCCCTGCCCAAGGGCTGGTGGTGATTTGGCCTAAGTCAGACCGTGATACGGTGAATAGTGGTTGAATGTCACATTGGTCCTCGTTCCGTATACAGCCATGAAAATTCCGCCCATCGCCTTACGTGCATTTGCACGCGATGATCAGCGATTGATCCTGTCGAAGTCGCTTTTCGGCGCTGCGGTTGTTGCGGCCGCTGTCACCGGTCTGTCTGCCGGTTCGGCGGAGGCCGTGCAAACAACCACTTGTGGACTAGCCGGTAACTTGACATTCGGCGATAAGACCGTCAGTGGCATTGTTTGCGATGGCGTTGGTAATGACACCGAAATCCGATTCAACAACTTCGGTCTAGCCTATGACTTCGGCAGTGTCATTGATCCTCCAACCCAGTCCGGAAAAATTTCCTATACCATTTCCATCACGGACACCAAGTTTGAGTTCGCTGCCGTTGGACTCGACTCCGGCTGCATCTTCCCGGCCCTTGGAGGCTGTACGGTGACTAAGAATGTGAGCTGGAGTGCTGGCTCAACGTCCTTGGTTTCCAGTAATGGGATTCCCGCCCCTGCCGATTATCTGTTCGCTCCTGGAGTCACCTCGCTCAAGGTTGAGGATATCTTCGTGGCGACCGGCAATTCCGCGGTTTCGACGACGAACAACTTCTTCAGCCAGAGGCCCGGGCGGGTTCCTGGCGATGTCCCCGGACCCCTTCCTATTCTTGGTGCTGGCATGGCCTTCGGTTTCAGCCGTCGGTTGAGGTCCCGGATCAAGGCGTCTTCGACTGCAGTCTGAACTGGATTGGAGCTTCCTGGTTGAGGCCAGAGCTGTCCTTCTCAATCCCTGGCCCTGGCCAGGGATTTTTTCTTGGCTGATCTCGATGAGCAAGGTTGTCTGGAGGATGGGTCGGCTGGCTATCTCCGGCATCCGATGGCCAGCACACGTTCAGAAGCACGACGTTGATCGGCCGTTGTCCTGCCCTGGTGGTGGATTTTCTGCGGTGGCACCTTGATTGTTGCCCCGTCGCCGTCGAAACGATCAGGTCTGCCGAAGCCGCTTTGCACCTGAGGTAGGTATGTTGCTATCGGCCATGGGTGTGATCCTTTTCAACCTCGATCCACTCTTGATCAATCACACCATCAAAATGATGGCGCCTGTGCAAATGACCTTTCCCCATCTTTCCTTGACGGAGGCCGAGGAGACTCTGCAACAGAGTGGCGTGATAGGGGGATCGGCGACCGATGGCGGCAAAGCCCAGGAAAAGGATCAGCATCCTCAGCGTGTTCCCAAAAGCAAGTCCCAGAGAGCGTTGCCACACGCTGGACATGTTGTTGCCGAACTCATATTCGGCGCGTTTGGTGTTGGCGCTGATGGCTTCCGCCAGGCGCTCCCTGATCACGGGGAAGGGTTGGGGAAACGACTCAGGAAGTGGCGCCTTGTTACCCGGGACCTGGGCGTAGGCCCGGCGTAGCTCCGCGGGTGTTTCGGCTTTTCTGATCGCCTCGACGGCTCTCGATGCCTGGGTGAGGAGTTGGGTTGATTCCTGGTTTCTTGTCTGCAGCAGTTTCGCACCAGAATAGATCTGAACGGGGATCAGTAGCAGATACCCCAACGCCACCCAGGTGGCCAGACGCCGCAGCAGTTCCGCACGGTTGGTCAGTGGTTTGGATTGGGGATTCAGTGCGGCAGCGGCTGCCACCAACAGCGCTCCGGTGAGTGGTGTGATGCCTCGGCTGACAAGAAATCCAATCATGACGTCCAGCCAGGCCGGCTTGAGGAGGGCTACGGGCCAGGCCTGAAAGGCCAGTTCGACCAGGAAGTAGGCCAGGATGGCGACACCCACCCAATGAAGAACAGTTGCAAATTCAACCTGCAGCTCGCGGGATGATTCGCGAGAGTTCCGGGCGCTAGTGGTCGGGGTCATCGTTGTCTTTCCTGTCTCTACTGTGATCTGAATATCGGATGGATTCTTCAGTCTGGTCAAGCGAGTTTCACATCACTTGCTGGACGGGGCCGGATCGATGTGTTGGGATTGAAGCCTCGGCCGTGCGGGGTGCATCAGGCCCCTTTGGGATCGGCAAACACCATTCATTCCCACGCTTCCATGTCCCACCCCGCCACCCTTATCCCCTGGCTGGCCGAGCAGCTCGGCGTCGAGCCGGTCGGCTGGACAGCGGTGGGTGGCGGCTGCATCCACAGCGCCTGGCGACTGGATCTGGCCGATGGCCGCAGGCTGTTCGCCAAGACCAACGGGGCCTCCGCCCTGCCGATCCTGGAGGCCGAGGCCGAGGGTCTGCGGGGCCTGGCGGCGGCGGCGGGCGAGGAGGGCCCACGGGTCCCTGTCCCCCTGGCCTGCGGGGTGGCGGGATCGTCGGCCGTGCTGGTGCTCCCCTGGCTCGACCTGGCGCGCGGCCGTTCTGCGGCTCATGAGCCGCAGTGGCGCCGCCTGGGTGCAGCGCTGGCGGCTCTGCACCGCCAGAGCCTGACCCGCACCTGCGTGGTGGGGGATCGGGCCGGGGAGGCCTTCGGCTGGCCCCGGGACAATGTCATCGGCTCCTTCCCGCAGCGCAACGGCTGGGAGACGGACTGGGGCCGGTTCTTCGTGGAACGGCGGCTGGCCCCCCAGCTGGCCCACCTGGCCAGCAGCGGCCACCCCCTGCGGCGGGCCGCCGCGCTGCTGGAGCGCGCCGGCCAGTGGCTGGGGGCACACCGTCCTGAGCCCTGCCTGGTGCACGGTGATCTCTGGAGCGGCAATGCCGCCGTCACCAGCGAGGGCCAGGGGGTGATCTTCGATCCGGCGGTCCACCGGGGCGACAGGGAGGTGGACCTCGCCATGGCGCGGCTGTTCGGGGGCTTCCCCGAGGCGTTCTTCGAGGGGTACCAGGAGACCTGGCCCCTGCCCTCAGGGCACCGCCCGCGACGCGAGCTCTACAACCTGTACCACCTGCTCAACCACGCCAACCTGTTCGGCGGCAGCTACGTGGGACAAAGCGAGGCCTGCCTGGACTCCTTACTGGAGCGGGGCGAGGGCCAGGGGTGGGGCTGAGAAAGGACACGGGGACGTCGCGACGCCCCCGGAGTTGCTGACGCTCAGGTGCTCAGCTGAGGTATTCCTTGCGCAGCGACTGGAGCTTCGCCATCACGGCGGAGCGCTTCTCACCGGTGGTGAGGTTCTTCCAGCTCCAGCTGCCGACCACCACCAGGCCAAGCAGTTCCAGCAGGCCGGGGACGATCGGCAGCAGGTTGATGGTGTCGAGCACGCCCTTGATCAGGATCTGGGCCACGATCACGGCCAGCAGCACGCCGGAGGCCTTGCCGATCCGGCCCACCTGGCTCCAGTCCACCTTGTCGAGGGTTTCGTTGACCTTGCCGATCACTTCGCTGTAGCGCTCGCTGAAATCCACCTCGGGGGCGCTGCTGGTGGTGCTGTCGTCCTGCATGGTCTCCTTCACTTCGGTCGTGCTGTCGATCATGGAAGGAGAGGTCTCCTGACGGAATGATGCATAACGTACCGGTGTGACCCCAGAGACGCCAGAGCAGCTAGGCCTCGGTCGGCAGGCGCTGACGGTGCTGGAGGCCGTCCTGCTGGCGGCCGCCCCCGAGGAGGGCTGTGCCCTGCTGCTGGGTCGCCGCGACCCCTGGCGCGTCGAGCAGGCCTGGCCCTGCCTCAACGTCTGGGAGCCGCCGCCGGAGCGTCGCCGCCGCTTCGCCCTCGATCCCCGCGAGCAGCTGCAGGCGCAGAAATGGGCCCGGGCCCGGGGGCTGACGGTCCTGGGCTCGGCCCACAGCCACCCGCTCTCGGCGCCGGTGCCCTCGGCGCTGGATCGCTCCCTCGCCTTTGCCCCCACCCTGATGCTGATCCTGGGGCAGGCCGATGGCCCCGCCGCGTCGGCAGCCGCTGGGGACGGGCCGTGGTCCCTGGCCTGCTGGTGGTTGCCGGAGCAGGGCAGCCCCCGGCCGCTGGCGTGGAGAATGGACGGTTAGTGCGTCGTGGATCTCCACCGCCATGCTTCCTCCCGACACCAGCGCCGTCCAGCTCAGTCCCGATGAGGTGGTGCGCTTCTCCCGCCACCTGATCCTGCCGGAGATCGGCATGGAGGGGCAGAAGCGGCTCAAGGCGGCCTCGGTGCTGTGCGTCGGCACCGGCGGTCTCGGCTCTCCCCTGCTCCTCTATCTGGCCGCCGCCGGCGTCGGCCGCCTGGGCATCGTCGACTTCGACGTGGTGGACCACAGCAATCTGCAGCGCCAGGTGATCCACGGCACCAGCTGGGTGGGCAAGCCCAAGATCGAATCCGCCAAAGCCCGGATCCACGAGATCAACCCCCACTGCCAGGTGGATCTCTACGAAACGGCGCTCACCAGTGAGAACGCCCTCGAGATCATCGCCGGCTACGACATCGTCTGCGACGGCACCGACAACTTCCCCACCCGCTACCTGGTCAACGACGCCTGTGTCCTGCTCGACAAGCCGAACGTCTACGGCTCCATCTTCCGCTTCGAGGGCCAGGCCACGGTGTTCAACTACCAGGGCGGTCCCAACTACCGGGATCTGTTCCCCGAACCGCCGCCGCCGGGCATGGTGCCCTCCTGTGCCGAAGGGGGTGTGGTGGGGGTGCTGCCCGGAATCATCGGCGTGATCCAGGCCACTGAGGCCGTCAAGCTGATCACCGGCATCGGCACCAGCCTCAGCGGCCGCCTGCTGCTCTTCGATGCCCTCAAGATGAGCTTCCGGGAGCTGAAGCTGCGCCCCAACCCGGAGCGTCCCGTGATCGACAAGCTGATCGATTACCAGGAGTTCTGCGGCGTGGGTGGCTCGGCCCCCGGCCAGGAGGAGGCGGGCAGCGTGGCCACCATCAGCGTGGGCGAACTCAAGACGCTGCTCGATGGCCCCCAGGACGACCTGCTGCTGCTTGATGTCCGCAATCCCCCCGAGGCGGAGATCGCGGTGATCCCCGGCGCCGTGCTGGTGCCCCTCGATCGCATCGAGAGCGGCGAGGCGATCGAAGAGGTGCGGCGGCTGGCGAGCGGCAAGCGGCTCTACGTGCACTGCAAGCTGGGCGGCCGCTCCGCCAAGGCCCTGATCGCCCTCGGACGCCACGGCATCGACGGGGTGAACGTGCAGGGCGGCATCGACGCCTGGAGCCAGGAGGTGGATCCTGACGTTCCGCGTTACTGATCCCCTCTCCCCCGCCAGACAGCGGTGGCTGGAGCGCCGTCGCGCCGAAGCCCGGCGCCTGATCGCCCTCGAGAAGCGCTTCCTGCCGCTCCTGCTCTCGGCCCTGCTGCCGATCCTCGTGATGCCGCTCACGGCCACGCGGGGCTGGCCGGGCCAGGTCCTTCTGGCCCTGGTCTTCAATCTGTTGATCCTGCAGTCGATCCTCACCCTGCCGGTGATCGCCGGGGTGAGCTACGCCAGGCTGCGCCAGGAGATCTTCCGGGGGATCGGGGTGGTGGGGGGCGCCGGACTCTGGTTGCCGGTGCTCACCGGGACCTGGCACGGCGGTCTGTTCCGGGCCGTGGAAATGGTGCTGCTGAGTCTCTTTTTCCTGGCCACCTCCATGCGGCTGGTGCGCCTGCTGGCCCGGGTGCCACGGGTGAACGTGCAGGTGATGGCCGGCGCCGCGGCGGGTTACCTGCATCTGGGTCTCACCGGCGGTGTGCTGGCCACCGCCACCCAGGTGCTCGTCCCCGGCAGCTTCAGCCTCGGCGCGGCCGCCAGCCACCAGGTGCTGCTCGATCGCCTCACCTACTTCAGCTTTGTCACCATCGCCGGCGTCGGCTATGGCGACGTGCTGCCGGCCAATGCGGTGGGGGAGCGCTTCGTCATCCTGCTCAGCGTCGCCAGCACCCTGTACGTGGCCCTGCTGGTGGGCCTGCTGCTGGGTCGGTTCATCGCCTCGGAGGAGGTGGAGATGCTCGAGGAGGACGAACTGGGCCTTGACCGGGTCGATGGGCCCGGGACCCCCTGATCCGCTGTCCCTCGACCGGCCGCTTCAGTAGTCCACGCCGCGCTTGAGGTCGACGCCCCGCTCGGCGTAGTGCTTGTGGCACACCATTTCCGAGTGGACGCTGGCCAGATCGAAGTAGGCCGGCCGGCTCTTGCAGCGCCCCGTGATGATCACCTCGGTCTCGGTGGGCTTGCGCAGCAGGGTCTGGACGATCGGCTCCACCGGCAGCAGCTCCAGATCCACGGTGGGGTTGAGCTCGTCGAGGATCACGGTCTTGTAGAGGCCGCTGGCGATGGCGGCCCGGGCGATCTCCCAGGCCCGTTCCGCCTCCACGTAGTCGATCGGCTGCTGCTGGCCGCGCCAGACGATGGCGTCGCGGCCCGAGCGCAGGTGATCCACCAGATGGGGGTAGCTCTCGCGCAGGGCGGCGATGGCCGCGTCCTCGGTGTAGCCCGCCCCGCCCTTGAGCCACTGCAGGATCAGCACCCGGTGGCTCTTGTCCTGGCTGATGCCCCGGCCGATGGCCTGCAGCCCCTTGCCCAGGGCGCTGGTGGATTTCCCCTTGCCTTCGCCGGTGTAGATCTCCAGGCCCTCCAGACCCTGCTGGGGGCCGCTGTGGGCCCGCATCTCCGAGTGCAGATCGGCCAGCTGCACCAGCTGGCGCGGAGCCCCCCGGCCGGTGCAGATCATTTCCATCCCCGCCGGCTTGGTGGCCATGGTCCGCACCACCTCCTCGGTGTCGAGCAGGCCCAGGTCGAGCACGGGGTTGAGTTCATCGAGCACCACCACCGAATAGAGGTTGCTGGCGATCGCCCCCTTGGCGATGTCCCAGCCCCGCTGGGCTTCCTGATGGTCGAAACGGGTGGCCTCCGCGGCACTGAAGTAGTCCCCCCGGCCGGTGCGCACCTGGTCGATCAGGTGGGGAAAGCCCTGCTGCAGGGCCTCGATGGCGCTGTCTTCGTCGTAGGCGCGGCCGGGGCCCTTGAGGAACCGCAGCAGCAGCACCCGGGTGCGCTTCTGCTCGCAGATGCCCAGCCCGATGGTGCGCAGCACCACCCCCAGGGCCGCCTGGCTCTTGCCCTTGCCTTCCCCGTCGTAGACGTGCAGCTGGCCATGGGCGCGCTCGTCGCTGCCGGCGGCCGTACGGATGCCGATGCCCCGCCCGGTGCCGCGCTGGGGGGTCTGGGTGCTGCGGGCGGCGGGGGTCATCGGCGGGCGGTGGGGCGCATCGGCGGGGGGATCTGGTCCGGATGCTACCGAGCCTTGCCAGGATCTACGCCATGCCTGCCACCCGTCGCCTCAGCCTGCTGGAAGCCCTGCCGGCCCCGCTGGAGCGGGGACTGGAGTCCCTCTGCCACCAGCTCGACGCCTTCCCCCAGGTGGTGGTGGCCTACTCCGGCGGTGTCGACAGCGCCCTGGTGGCCGCCCTGGCCGGCGACCGGCTGGGGGAGCGGGTCCTGGCGATCACCGGCGTCTCGCCGGCGCTGGCCCCCCACCTGCGCCGGGAGGCCAGCGACCAGGCCCGCTGGCTGGGCCTACGCCACCGGGAGGTGGCCACCGCGGAACTGGCCGACCCCGCCTACGCCAGCAACCCCCAGGACCGCTGCTATGCCTGCAAGCGGGAGCTGCACCGGCTGCTGGCCCCCATCGCCGCCGCCGCCGAGGGGGCCCAGGTGCTCGATGGCGTCAACCTCGACGACCTGGGCGACCACCGGCCCGGAATCCGGGCCGCCCGGGAGTTCGGTGTGCGCTCCCCCCTGGCCGAGGCCGGCATCGACAAGGCGGGGGTGCGCCAGCTCTCCCGTGCCCTGGGCCTGCCCTGGTGGGACAAACCGGCCCAGCCCTGTCTCGCCTCCCGTTTCCCCTACGGCGAACCGATCGACGCCCCCCGGCTGGCCCGGGTGGCCGCCGCCGAGGACTGGTTGCGACGGCACGGATTCCCCGAGCTGCGGGTGCGCAGCCAGGGGGAGACGGCCCGCATCGAGATCCCCGCGGCCGGGTTGCCGGCGGCGCTGGAGCGTCTGGCCCATGGAGAGCTTCGCCCCGAGCTGGTGGGGGCGTTCAGGGACATGGGGTTCACCGCCGTGGCCCTCGACCTGGAGGGGCTGGTCAGCGGCAAGCTCAACCGCGCCCTGGCGCCGGAGCAGTGATGGACGCAGAAAATCTGCCGGGGAGGGTGTCCCCGGCAGTTGGTGGTGGATTCACCGGCGCTCAGGCGCTGGCGAGGTGGGGTTCCCTCTGGCTGTCGATCAGGGCCTCGGGCGTCTCGCGCCGGAAGCTGGTGAGCTTGTGGCGGCCGGCGCCCAGCTCCTCCCACAGGACCTGGCAGGCCCTCTCCGGCATGGTGTGGTCACCGCAGGTGAACACGTCCACGGCCGCATAGCCCGACTCAGGCCAGGTGTGGATGGAGATGTGGGACTCCGCCAGCAACGCCAGGCCCGTGACGCCCTGGGGTTCGAAGCGGTGGGTGATCAGGTTGAGCAGGGTGGCACCAGCGCGTCTGGCTGCTGTCGTGATGGTGTCCCTGAGGAAAGCTTCGTCGTCGAGCCTTGCGCAATCGCAGTCGTAGAGCTCGAGGATGCAGTGTTTCCCTACCGCGTCGGTGGTGTCGCCAGGGGCGGAGACGGGGCTTGCAATGGCGTGGGTGGGGGAGGCGGCGGGCTTCCATCCCGGGTTGGGATGCAGGCTGGAAAGGGTCTGGTTCATCGAATCCGGTCAAACAGGTCTCACCATACGCGCCGGAGCGCGGAACTGAGGTTCGCCAGGCTGCCTGCGGCAGCAGGGAGTTCGGGCCTCAGGCCACCAGCGCTCCGCTGCGCAGTTCCACCACCTGGCTGCGGGCCCGCCAGCCCGTGCTGAAGGCCTCCAGGTGGGTGGCGCTCACCAGGCACTGGTGGCCGTCCCCCACCGCCTCCAGCAGCAGTTGCTGGCGCCCCGGGTCGAGTTCGGCCAGCACGTCGTCGAGCAGCAGCAGCGGCGGCTGACCCACCACCTGGCCCACCAGCTCCAGCTCCCCCAGCTTCAGGGCCAGCACCAGGGTGCGCTGCTGGCCGGCGGAGCCGTAGCGCCGGGCGGCCTGGCCGCCGATCAGCAGGGCCACCTCGTCCCGGTGGGGACCCACCTGGCACTGACCCAGCCGCTCCTCCTGGGGCCGCTGCTGGCGCAGCTGCTCCTCCAGGGCCTGGCGCCAGGGGCCCTCCTCGTCGCTGGCCTCGGCCAGCACGGTGCCGCTGATGTAGTCGAGCTGGAGCGGTTCGCCGGCCCCGCCGATGCGCTGCTGCCAGGCCGCCGCCAGCGGCTCAAGGCGCCGCAGGGCCCGCTGGCGGCGGCGGTGCAGGCGGGCCCCGACCAGGGCCATCTGGGCATCGAAGGCCTCCAGCAGCTCCGGCTGTTGGCCGGCGCCCAGGCCGCGGCGCAGCAGCTGGCTGCGCTGCCGCAGCAGCCGTCCGTAGCGGCTCAACAGGGCGCCGTAGACCGGCTCCAGCTGCAGCACCACCCGGTCCAGCCACTGGCGCCGCAGGGCCGGCTCGCCCCGCACCAGGTCCAGGTCGAGGGCGCTGAAGCCGACGCAGCGCAGGGGGCCGATCAGGTCGAGCTGCCGCTCCAGCCGCTTGCCGTTGCGGAACGCCTGGCGTCCGCCGCTGCGCCGCAGCTCCAGCTGCAGGCTGTCGGCTTCATCGGTGAGGGCCCCCAGCCGGCTGAAGGGGTGACCGTGGCCGATCAGATCCCGGTCGACGCTGCAGCGGTGCGAGCGCAGGCTGGTGAGCAGTTCCACCCCCTCCAGCAGATTCGACTTGCCCTGGCCGTTGCTGCCGATGACGAGCAGACGGGGCGCCTCCAGTGTCAGCTGCAGGCCGTCGATGTTGCGGAAGTGCCGGAGGTCCAGGCGGTGCAGCCGGATGGTTCTGGGGCGGTCAGCCGCTAAGGTACCGCCATCGGAGGCCAAGGTTCCCCAGGGGGCCGGAAGCGCCGTGGCAGGGCATGTAGCTCAGTTGGATAGAGCGTCAGATTCCGGTTCTGAATGTCGGGGGTTCGAGTCCCTCCATGCTCGTCAGCCCAGCCCCTCCTCTCGTCCGCTCCGCAGGTCGAGACCCATGGCCCGGATCCCTCCGGGGTCGACCACGAACCCGGCCCGGGTGAGGGCCGTCACCGCTTCGGGCGGGGCGGACAGGGAGATGCTGCAACCGCTCAGTTCCCGCCGCAGGCGGGCCAGGGCGGCCTGAACCAGGGCGCCGATCACCTCATCCCGGCAGGGGTCGCCCGGATCGGCCACCAGGTCCCAGAGGTTGGCATTGAGGGCCTGGTCACTGGTGGCGCGCACGAAGCCCACCAGCTGGCCGCCGGGGTTGAGCACCACCAGATGCCAGGTGCTGCGGGCCAGTACCCGTTCCCATCGGTCCGGGCTGCGGGGGGCATCCCCGCAGGCCACCAGCAGGCGGTTGAGGCTGGCCGGATCGGGGTCGTGCTGCTGCAGCAGGGCGTAGCCCTCCCGCAGGCGCGGAGTCGGGGGCTGGCTGCGGAAGGGGATCAACAGAGAGTCCAGGGAATCAGCCCGTGTTGCGCATGCCGGCGGCGATGCCGTTGATGGTGAGCAGGGCGCCGCGCAGCAGCTCGCTGCGGCTGTAGGTGCGGCCGTCGCCGCCTGCCGGCCCGTCGCCGGGCCCCTCGCTCATCGGCGGCTGCCGTTTCTGCTCCCGCAGCCGGCGCAGCAGCGCCACCTGCAGGTAGCCCAGGGGGATGATCGTGCGGTTGCGCAGGTCGACCGAGAGCTGCAGGGCCGGGTCGCCGTCGAGGAGCCGGCTGTGGTTGCTGATGCGCAGCACCAGGGAGTGGGTGAGGGCGAACTCACTGGCGATCGCCTCGAAGATCTGGGCGAACACCTCCTTGTTCTGGGGACGCCCCAGGGAGGTGACGTAATGGCCCGCCAGCTCCAGGTCGACCTTGGAGAGGGTCATCTCCACCTTGGAGATCAGCATCCGGAAGAACGGCCAGCGCTGGTAGAGCAGCTGCAGCAGCTCCATCTGTTCGCCGTCGGCATCGAGCTCGGCCTGCAGGGCCGTGCCCACCCCGTACCAGCTGGGCAGGAGGAAGCGGCTCTGGGTCCAGCCGAACACCCACGGGATGGCCCGCAGGCTGGAGAGATCCTTGGCGCCGCTCTTGCGCCGGGCCGGCCGGCTGGAGATCTGCAGCTTGCTGATCTCCTCGATCGGTGTGACCTGCTGGAAGAAGGCCACCAGGTCGGGGTTGTCGTGCACCAGGGCCCGGTAGTGGTCGCGGGAGCGGGCCGCCAGCCGCTCCATCAGCACGTTCCAGGTGGGGGTGTCGTCCACCGGGGTGCTGACCATGCTGTTCTGGAGCACGGCGGTGGTGACCGTTTCCAGGTTGTAGAGGGCCAGTTCCGGCAGGGAGTACTTGGAGGCCAGCACTTCCCCCTGCTCGGTGATCTTGATGCGTCCCTTCAGGGTGCCGCTGGGCTGGGCCAGGATCGCCTGGTAGGCGGGGCCGCCGCCCCGGCCCACCGAACCGCCGCGGCCATGGAAGATGCGCAGGGCGACGTCGTGGGCATCGGCCAGCGACTGCAGGGCGATCTGGGCCCGGTGGATCTCCCAGTTGCTGGAGAGGAAGCCGGAATCCTTGTTGCTGTCGGAGTAGCCCAGCATCACCTCCTGGAGGGGCTGCTCGCCGTCGCTGTTGCTGATCAGCAGCTGGCGGTAGAAGGGGTCGGCGAACAGCCGCCCCATCACGGCCGGGGCCCCCTGAAGGTCTTCGACCGTCTCGAACAGGGGGATCACCAGCAGGGCCGATTTCTGGGCCATCGGATCCACCAGCCCGGCCTCCTTGGCCAGCAGCACCACCTCCAGCAGATCCGACACCGTGTGACTCATGGAGATCACGTAGGTGCGGCAGATGCGCCGGCCGAACTCCTGCTGCAGCCGCTGCAGCATCCGGAACACGGCGAAGGTCTCGGCGGTGGGGGCGCTCCAGCGGGCCGCCGGCGGCAGCAGGGGCCGGCGGGTCTTGAGTTCGCTCAGCAGCCATTCCACCCGCTGCTCCTCGTCCATCTCCCCGTAGGGCACCGGCAGCAGCAGGTAGCGGCTGAGCTCGTCGATGGCGTCGCTGTGGCGGGTGCTCTCCTGGCGGATGTCGAGGCTGGCCAGGGAGAAGGCGAAGATGTGCACCTGGCTGAGCAGGTCCTGCAGCGCTTCGCAGCTCAGGCCGGTGGCATCGAGGCTCTCCTTGATCAGCTCCAGGTCGGTGCGGAATTCCTCCACCGAGGCGTAATGCAGTTCCTGGGGGGGGGCCGGCTCCATCAGGCTGCTCAGTCCGGCCTCGTAGCCGGAAGAGCCGTCGCAGGGGGACTCCCAGCCCGCCTCGGCCAGCTGCTGGTTGCGCTGCTGGGTAAGCCGCAGGCGCTCGAGGGTGTAGCTCAGCTTGAGCCGGTAGGGCTCGAGCCGGTAGCGGGCGGCGCGCTCCTCGTAGATCTCCGGGAAGCGCAGCCGGTCCATCTCCAGGGATTCCAGCAGGGCGGGGCTCACCTGGCTCCACTGCATCGAGATGCTGAGCTGGTCACGCAGGACCGACACCGCCTGGATGTAGCGGGCCAGCATCAGCTGCCGCTGGAAGCAGGCCGTGCGCCAGGTGACATCGGGGGTGACCGAGGGGTTGCCGTCCCGGTCGGAGCCCACCCAGGAGCCGAAGGTGCAGAAGGCGTCCTTGGGGGGCTGCACGTCGGGGTAGCTGGCGGCCAGGGCGGCGCGGATGCGCTGGCGCAGCTGGGGCAGGGCGTCGAAGAGCACCTGCTGGAAGTAGTGGAGGGCGTAGTCGACCTCGTCGATCACCGACGGCTTGAACTGGTGCAGCTCATCGGTGCGCCACCACAGCCGGATCTCCTCCTCCAGCTGCTGGCGCAGCCGGTCGTTGTCGTCCGGGTTGCCCTGGCCGTTCACCTGCAGCTTCTGGATCAGGGCCGCCACCCGCCGCTGCTTGTGGCGCACGGTGTGGCGCACGATCTCGGTGGGGTGGGCCGTGAACACCAGCCGGATGTCCAGTTCCCGCAGCAGGCCCTCCAGCTGGCCCGGCGGCACGTTCAGGGCCCGCAGGCGCTCGAACAGCTGGCGGAAGGTGGCCGGATCGCTCTGGCTGGCCAGGGGCGGCAGGAAGGGATCGTTGCTGGCGGGGGCGGGGGCCCGCTTGATGCTTTCGAGGTAGCTGTCCTCCTCGATGTGCTGCTCGAGGATGTTGACCAGCTGGAAGTAGAGGGAGAAGGCCCGGGCCGCGGCGATCCCCTCCGCCAGGTCCATGGCCTTGATCAGCGCCACGATGCCGTCGGTGTCGACGGCGGAGCTGGCCTCAGGGTCGAGGCCCGGCGCCACCGGACCACTCAGTTCCTTGAGCCGCAGCAGGCGTTCCACCTGCTCTGGCGGGCATTCGCTGCGCAGCACCGTCTGCCAGAGATCCTCCACCAGTTCCAGCCGCTCGGTGAGCAGTCGGATCACCCCGGGTGAGGCCTCGGCGGGAACGACCGAAGGCTCGGTCAGGTGGAGCCGCATGGGGGCGGTGGGCGCGGGGGTGCTGTTCATGATCCTCCAGGAACCTCGGCTGCTTCTGTCGCCAGCCATGCGTCCAGCGCCTTCTCCCGGGACGCAAGCGCCACGGCCTCGCTGCCGATGATCGCACCGATGCTTTCGCCGCGCCCATGGCGCGCCAGCCATCGCATCGCCTGGTTGCCGCCGGCGAGGAGGTCGTGGAGGGGCGCCAGCCAGCGCGTCAGCCCCAGCTCGGCCGCCAGCGGCGCCATCGCCTCCAGCTCGGTGGCGATCCAGTCGCGGGCCTCCAGCGTTTCCCCGGTGCGCCAGTGCACCAGGCGGGCCTGGAGGCTGGTGCGGGCCGCCGCCCGGTCGTTGGCATCGGCGATCGCCTCCAGTTCAGCGGCCCCGAACCGGCTGGCGGCCAGGGGATCCTGGCCCAAGGGATCCCGCAGCAGCTGCTGCAGGCGAAGTTCGGTGAAGGCGGTGACCGCCAGCAGCAGCAGCGGATCGTCGATCAGGTCGCAGATGCGGATCTCCAGGCGGTTGAGGCCATGGGGCCGGTCGTCGCCGTTGGGCCGCACCGATGTCCAGAGGTGACGCACGTTGCGCATCGCCCCGGCGGCCAGTTGCTCCTCCATCCAGTCGATGTAGTGGCCGTGGTCCCGGAACAGGGGCACCAGGGGGGGCGTGATCGGAAACTGCAGCCAGCGCTGGGAGTGGGCCCCGGTGACCTCCCCGTCGAGGAAGGGGGAGCTGGCGCTGAGGGCGAGCAGCAGGGAGGCTTCGCAGCGCAGCAGGCGCAGGCCCGCGAACAGGGCGTCCATGTCCGTCAGGCCCAGGTTGATGTGGACGCTGGCGGTCACCACCCGGGTGCCGTAGGTGGCCTCGATGTAGGCGTGGTAAGGGTTCTCGGGGTCGGAGCGCTCGAAGCTGCGGCTGTCCCCCAGGCTCAGGGTGCTGCCCGGCAGCAGGGTGAGCCCACGGGGCTCCAGCCAGCGGCGCAGGCGACGGCGCGGTTCCAGCAGCAGCTCCAGCTGGGCGGTGTAGGAGGCCTCCGGCGGGGTGACGTACTCGAGGTTGCGGTGGTCCGGCTCGGTCATGAACCCCGCCAGTGCGGCGGCCGCTTCGGCGGAGCAGCCCACCACCGTGCCGTCGGCCCGACCGGTGTACATCTCGACTTCGAAGCCCTTCAGCAGCAGGGGAGCGCTCATGGCGTCGCGTCGGCCCCGTCGGCCACGGCCGGCTCCAGGCAGGCCAGGGCCTTGAGCAT
The DNA here is from genome assembly GCF_019038515.1 of Synechococcus sp. CCAP 1479/10. Lineage (NCBI taxonomy): Bacteria > Bacillati > Cyanobacteriota > Cyanophyceae > Synechococcales > Synechococcaceae > Synechococcus > Synechococcus sp. CCAP 1479/10. Next base: position 147,380 of record NZ_JAFKRJ010000047.1, read on the forward strand.
GCCGCGGGCCTTGTTGCGGGTTTCCTGGTACTCCGCTTCCGGGCGGGAGTCGGCCACGATCCCGGCACCGGCCTGCACCTGCACCCGCCAGCCGCCCTCGGGGTGGGGAAGCACCACCATGGTGCGGATCGTGATGGCCGTGTTGAGGGCTCCGGCCAGATCCACCGCCCCGTAGACGCCCGAGTAGGGCCCGCGGGCATCCGGCTCGAGGGCATGGATGAGCTGCATGGCGCGGATCTTGGGGGCTCCGCTCACGGTGCCCGCCGGGAAAGACGCCATCAGCAGGTCCCAGATGTCGTGATCCTCGGTCAGCAGCCCCTCCACCTCGCTGACGATGTGCATCACGTGGGAGTACTTCTCGATCACCATCAGTTCGGTGACCTGCACCGTGCCGGCCCGGCAGACCCGGCCCAGGTCGTTGCGGCCCAGGTCGACCAGCATCACGTGCTCCGCCCGCTCCTTCGGATCGGCCAGCAGCTCCTCGGCCAGGGCCGCATCCTGGGCGTCATCGGCGCCACGGGGCCGGGTGCCGGCGATGGGCCGCAGGGAGGCCTTCACCCCTTCGGCGCAGGGCTCCGCCTTCACCATCACCTCGGGACTGGAGCCGATCAGGTGCCAGTCGCCGAAGTTGAAGAACGCCATGTAAGGCGAGGGGTTGACCATCCGCAGGCTGCGGTAGAGATCGAAGGGGTCGTGGGTCACCCGGGCCTCGAACCGCTGGCTCAGCACCAGCTGGAACACGTCGCCGGCGGCGATGTGCTCGGCAGCGGCCGCCACAGCGCCCTGAAACTCCTCCTGGCCCCGGTTGCTGCGGGTGGCCAGCTCGGCACCGCTCGCCTCGTGCCAGGCCAGCGGCTTGACGTGGGCCGGCAACGGGGCGTGCATGCGGGCCTCAAGGGCCTCGATGCGGGCCGCCGCCCGGTCGTAGGCCTCACCGGGATCGGCCCCTGCGGAGAGGTCCACGTAGGCCACCGCCGTGATCTGGCGCTTCACCTGGTCAAACACCAGCAGGCTGTCGGCCAGCATCCAGCAGCCGTCCGGCGGGGCCCCGTCCGGGGCGTCGTGGACCGGCACGCTGGGCTCGATCCAGCGGATCAGCTCGTAGCCCCAGAAGCCGAACAGCTGGGCCACCGCCGGCAGGCCCTCCACCGGGCCGGGGCGCAGGGGGGCCAGAGCCTCCCGCAGCAGGCTGAAGGGGCTGCCCTGGAGCTGTTCGCTGCGGCCATCGCGCCAGCGCCTCTCGCCCCGGTCACCGCGGCAGGTGAGGGTCCAGAGCGGGTCGGTGACGACGAAGCTCCAGCGGCCCAGCTGCTCGCCCCCCTCCACCGATTCCAGCAGCACCCCATGGCTGCCGCCCGCCCCCACCTTCAGCCAGGTGGTCAGGGGGGTCTCCAGGTCGGCGGGCCAGCGCTTCCAGAGGGGCAGGAGATTGACGGCCAAGTCAGCGCCTGCCTCCCCACCGGCGATCCGGGCGAGGAAGGCGCTGCGATCAGAACCGGGCATCACGGCGACAGGCAGGCAAAAAAAACGGGGCTCTCGGCCCCGCCGTTATAGGTGCTGGCCGGCCAGGCTCAGGCCTCGTGGGTGGCCTTGCCGCTGAACTTGAGGCTGGCGGGGTTGGGGTTGGCGCCGATGCTGCGGGGGGTATGGCCCACCATGGCGCGGCCTTCGTTGACCTTCTCGGGGAAGACGCCGTCCTTGGGGTGCAGGAATTCGGTGTCGCCGCCCGGGTAGATCCGGTAGATCTTGTAGTCCTCGATCCGGGGCTTGAACTTGGTGCGCAGCTGGGTGCCGAGGGCCAGGCACTGCTCCTTGCGGGCGAAGTACATGAGGTTCTCGCCTGCGTTCATTTCAGCGGCGCCACCGGTGGGCAGCTCAAACACCTGGGCCTTGCTGCTGCTCCAGGTGATGGCGTACTTCTCCTCGGTTTCGGCGGAGTTCAGCAAGCCACCAGTGCTGCCGATGTACTTCGGGAGTTGACCGTTGAGGGCCGTTTCAGGCATGGCTTGAAGACCGTTTCAGGCGGAAGCTAGCACCGTGGTTTTGGGCATCCGAGTACCCCCGGCGGACTCTTCACACCCGTCAACAAACCTGGCTGTCGCCGCCTCAGCCGCCGCGCTCGGCGGCCGGGAAGAACACGGTCAGGTTGCTGCCGCCCCGCTCGGTGAGCCGGCCCCCCAGCCGGTGGAAGAGCCGCTGGGTGGCCTGGCGGCTGAGCTGCAGGCTGCCGGTTTCCGGGTTCCAGCTCAGCACCGGGCCCACCGGCATCGGCACGGCCGCCGCCAGCCCATCCGCCTCACGGCTCTCGGGATCGTCGCTGCTGAGCTGGAGCTTCAGCCGCGAGCCCGCCGGCAGCAGCCGCAGCCGCACTTCGCTGCCGCTGGGCAGGCTGCGGCTGAACCGGTCCATCAGGCCGCCGAGCATGGTCTCCAGCCGGCTGGGATCGCTCATCACCGGCGGCAGGTCGGGGGCGATCTCGAGCACCAGCCGCAGGTCGCGGCGCCCAAGCTGGCGTTGCCAGAGCTCCTCCAGCTGGACCAGCAGCCGGCTGAGGTCCGTGCGGGCCAGTTCGCTGTCGCTCAGGGGCTGGCCGCTGCCGGGCTGGCGCTGCAGTTCCGCCGCCAGGAAGATGAGGCCGAAGCGGTCGATCTGTTCGCTGCACTCGCCGTCGATCTGCTCCAGCCGCTGTCGCACCACCGCCGGCAGGTCGGTGCGGCGCAGCAGGGAGCGGATCAGGGTGCGGATCGTGGCCAGCGGGGTGCGCACCTCGTGGGTGAGGGCTTCGAGCAGGGCCAGTTCGCTGCTGACGGCGTCGCCGCCCTCGCTGCGTTTCTCGCCGTGCACGAGCGGCTGCAGGGTGACGCTGGGGGCCATGGCGGCCAGGCGCTGGGCCAGCAGGGGCCAGAAGCGGGTGCCCAGATCGGGATCGTTGCCGAGCGGGCCCAGCAGCTGCAGGCGGCGGCGCAGCCCCAGGCCCGCGGCCGGATCGTCCTGGGCCAGGCGGCGATCGAGCAGTTCCAGGGCGGCCGAGAGGACCGGGGCGTCGAAGCGCACCACCAGTCGGCGCTCCTGCGGGGGGCCATCGAGGGCCAGGGCCACCTGCAGCACCGGGGTGATCAGCACCAGCAGCGGATCGGTGCCGTCGTCCTCCCGCAGGCTGAGGCGCTGGAAGCCCCCCGGCCGGCCCGCCGTTCCCCTGGGAGGCGTGCCGTGGGCGGCCGGCAGGGGCGCCATCCCCGGCAGCAGCGGCAACCCCGGGGGCATCAGGTTGCCCACCTCGGCGGGCGTCCAGACCCACCCGTCCAGCCACTCCAGCAGGGCAGGTTCGTAGAGGGCCGGCAGGGGGGCCGCCAGCCACACCCCCGGCTGGGGAGGGAAGGCCCCGAGCAGGTCCGCCTGCACCGTGGCCAGGGCGGCCCACCACTGGCGCCGCACGCTGTCCTCATCCCCCCGCCCGGCCGGGACCCCGGCCGCCAGCAGGCGGCGCAGGTCCCCCAGGCTCACCACCATCGCCGCAGGCTGCGGCTGCGCCGGGCCACGGAGGCGCAGAGCCCGAGGCTGATGCAGTTGACGAGCATGGCCGAACGGCCGTAGCTGAGGAAGGGCAGGGGGATGCCGGTGATGGGTCCGAGGCCGATGGTCATGTTGATGTTCACCACCACCTGGAACATCAGCATGGCGCCGATGCCCACCACCACGAGGGATTCGTAGTCGCTGGAAGCCCGCCCTGCGATCTGCAGCAGGCGCCAGATCAGCACCACGAAGCCCACCACCACCAGCATTGAGCCGATGAAGCCGGTTTCCTCCCCCAGGGCGCTGAAGATGAAATCGGTGTGCTGCTCGGGAATGAAGCGCAGCTTGGTGAGGGAGCCGTTCATCAGGCCGGTGCCCCACAGCTGGCCGGAGCCGATCCCGACCTTGCTCTGCAGCAGGTGGTAACCGCCGCCGAGGGGATCCTGGGCCGGATCGAGGAACAGGGTGAGCCGGGCCCGCTGGTGGGGCCGCAGGCCGTGCTCCCACAGCCAGGGGGTCCCCACGGCGAACAGTCCCTGGACAGCCAGCACCAGGGCCAGCCCGATCCTTTTCCAGGGCAGGGAGCGCCAGGCCACCCAGCCCATCAGGGGGATCCAGCCCAGCAGCAGCCAGGGCAGGGTGCCGGCCATGATCGCGGTGAACAGGGGCGAGAGCAGCAGCAGCAGCCAGGTGGCGGGCATGCCCGACCAGAACAGCATCACCAGCAGCACCGCACCGAAGACCAGCGACGTGCCCAGATCCGGCTGCACGAACACCAGCAGCCACGGCACGCTGATCATCCCCACAGGTCGGAGCAGATCGATCGGCCGCTCCACCGGGTACTTGGAGAGCACCCCCGCCAGCAGCAGGATCGCCGCCACCTTGGCGAACTCCGAGGGCTGGACGTAGAAGCCGCCGATGTTGATCCAGCTCTGGGCCCCGAGGGCACTGACCCCGATCACCCGCACCGCGATCAGGCTCACCACCATCAGGATGTAGATCGGCCACTGGAACCGGGCGATGCGGTCCAGGGGCACCCGGGCCAGCAGCAGGGCGATGACCAGGCCCACCGCTGCGGTGATCCAGTGCTGGTACCAGTCGGTGGTGGCCTGCTGGCGCTGGGTGCTGGCGATCAGGGCCCCCGCCAGCAGGGTGAGGGCCATGGGGATGCCCCAGAGGAGGGGGTCGAAGCCGGGGCCCCGCCGTTTCGGCCCCTTGGCGGCGAACCCACCGCGCCGGGGGCTGAGGACCGCCATGGCTTCAGGCGAGGGCCGGGCTGAGGGCGCAGCCGGCACTCAGCCGTTCGGCCAGTTCGGTGAAGGCGCGGCCGCTGGCCGAGCCCGGTGCCGACAGCACCACCGGCAGGCCCCGCTCCCCGCCCTCGAGCACGGGCATCTCCATGGGCAGCTGGGCCAGCAGGGGCACGCCCGCCTCGTCGGCCAGCCGCTGGCCGCCACCGCTGCCGAACAGGGCGTAGCGGCGATCGGGCAGATCGGGGGGGATGAAGGCGGTCATGTTCTCCACCACCCCGAGCACCGGCACGCCCATCTGCAGGAACATCGCCAGGCCGCGGCGGGCATCCTGCAGCGACACCAGCTGGGGGGTCGTGACGATCACCGCGCCGGCCATGGGCACGGCCTGGGCGAGGGTGAGCTGGGCGTCGCCGGTGCCGGGGGGAAGATCCACCACCAGCACGTCCCGTTCGCCCCAGTTCACCTGATAGAGGAACTGGCGGATGATTCCGTTCAACATCGGCCCGCGCCAGACCACCGGCTGGTTCTCCTGGATCAGCAGGCCCATCGACACCATGACGATGCCGCAGGTCTCGATCGGCTCCAGCACCTGGTCGTTGCCGCTGCCCGACACCTGGGGGCTGCGGTCGGCCACGCCCAGCATGGTGGGAGCATTGGGCCCGTAGATGTCGGCATCGAGCAGGCCCACCCGCAGGCCGGAGGCGGCCAGGGCGCAGGCCAGGTTCACCGCCACCGTGCTCTTGCCCACGCCCCCCTTGCCGCTGCTGACGGCGATCACCTGGCGCACGCCGGGGATGCCCTGCCGTTCCGGCAGCTGGGCCCCGCCGGGGCCGTGGCCGGCGGCACCGATCGGGCCCGACGAAGGGGCGGCGGCGGGCTGGGCCAGTTCGATCTGCACGTCGTTGATGCCCTCCACGGCCAGCAGGGCGCTGCGGGCCTCGGCGGCGATGCGCTCCCGCTGGCTGTTGGCGAAACCGGGCAGGGCGAGGCGGAACACGGCCCGGCTGCCCTGATGCCGCAGGTCGCTGATCCAGCCCAGCTCCAGCAGGCTGCGGCCACTGCCGGCGTCGCGGAGTGGCTGCAGGGCCTCGAGGAGGGTGTCGGCGCTGGCCATTCGGCGGCGTCAGGGTCGGGTTGGACGGCGATCCTAGGGGCGGCCCCCCGGGCCGGTCGGGCCGGCCGCGGGCTCCTGCGGTGGCCCTGCGGCCCCTTCCCGAGCCCGTGACAGACGCTCTCGAACCCTTGTGGGACCCCCCGACGGGCTGAAAAGGTGTGCGGATGTTCCGCGTCCGCCGCGCTGCCGTTCCATGGAGATGCCACCTGCCGATTCCCGCAGCCGCGCCAAGGCCCTGCTGATGGGCCTGCAGGACTCGATCTGTGCGGGTCTCGCCAGCCTCGATGGCGGGGCCGATTTCGAGGAGCAGAGCTGGGAGCGACCCGAGGGCGGCGGCGGCCGCTCCCGGGTGATGAAGGACGGCCGCGTCTTCGAGCAGGGCGGCGTCAACTTCTCCGAGGTGGAGGGCGAGCGCCTGCCCCCCTCGATCCTGTCCCAGCGTCCTGAGGCGGAGGGTCACCGCTGGTTCGCCACCGGCACCTCGATGGTGCTGCACCCCCGCAACCCCTACGTGCCCACGGTGCACCTCAACTACCGCTACTTCGAGGCGGGGCCGGTGTGGTGGTTCGGCGGCGGCGCCGACCTCACCCCCTACTACCCCTTCCTGGAGGATGCCCGCCACTTCCACCGCACCCTCAAGGGGGCCTGCGACGGGGTGGATCCGGCCTACTACAAGGTGTTCAAGCCCTGGTGCGACGAATACTTCTTCCTCAAGCACCGGGGCGAGACCCGCGGCGTGGGCGGCATCTTCTACGACTACCAGGACCCCGGCGGCGTGCTCTACAAGGGCGGTGACCCCGAGGGGCCGGCTGCGGCGGCCAGCGCGGCCGTCGGACCGCTCCACCAGAACTGGGAGCAGCTGTTCGCCCTGGCCTCGGCCTGCGGCAACGCCTTCCTGCCGAGCTACGTGCCGATCGTGGAGCGCCGCCATGGGCTGGACTGGGGCGAGGTGGAGCGCCAGTTCCAGCTGTACCGCCGCGGCCGCTACGTGGAGTTCAACCTGGTCTTCGACCGGGGCACGATCTTCGGCCTGCAGACCAACGGACGCACCGAGTCGATCCTGATGTCGCTGCCGCCCCTGGTGCGCTGGGAGTACGGCTACACCGCTGCCGAAGGCAGCCGCGAGGCCCTGCTGACCGAACTGTTCACTCGTCCGCAGAACTGGCTTGAAGACCCTTCCCTGGAGGAGCGCTGCCGACCCCACCAGGCGGTGGGCTGAGGGGCATGGCGGTGGCCGGGCTGCGGCCCAGGCCCACCTCCAGGGCTGTCACGATCCGCTCGGCGATGGCCATCACCGTGGCGGAACGGGTGGCGGGGTTGCGCAGCGAGCGCTCCAGCTGGCCCTCCAGCTTGCCCACCTCCAGCAGGGCGATGCCGCGCCTCGGTCCCCCGAGGCCGCCGCGGAAGGCCATGGGGAAACCGCCGAAGGCCACGGCCAGGCTTTCGTCGAGCGAGCCGAAGGGGCGGTGCAACGGCGGGATCAGCCCCGACCCGATGCCGTCGGGGCCCCAGGCATCGAAGTGGATCTCCAGGGCATAGCCGCCGCTGGCGGCGTGCTGGCGGCCCACGCTCCAGTTGGTGCTGGGGTGGTTGCCATCCGGGATCGTGCGGAAGGGTGGGCGGTAGGAGCTGATGCGCAGCCCCCGCTGCTGGCCCAGGGTCACCACGGCCTCCGCGACGACCATGTTCCAGTAGAGCTCGTCGCTGATGCCGGGGTACATCGGCGGCGCCCCGGCGGCCACGGCGGCGCCGCTGGTGCCGGCGCCGTTCATCCCCTGGGAATCGGCATGGCCGGCCAGCACCAGGATCGGGGTGTCCGGATCGACGGGGCGGGTGCCGATCCAGTCCCGGCCCAGGCGGCTGCGGGGACCGGTGATCGGATCGAGGCTGGCCAGCGCCGGTGCCTGGATCGGGCTGGCCGGCACGGCCGCTTCGGCGCCATGGGCCAGCGGTGTGAGGGGGCCGAGGCTGCCGATCAGCAGGGCAGGCCCCAGCAGCCAGGTCGGACGACGGGAACCCATGGGCTCAGATCGGCGAGGAGAGCAGGGAGCCGTCGCTGGCCAGCTGGAGCCCGGGGCCCAGTTCCCGCTCGATGGCGATCAGTTCGTCCCGGTGGGCGCGCAGGCGCAGGGTGCTGCCGCCGTCGCTGTCGCCGCTGATCAGGCGCATCTCCAGGCTTTCGGGCCGGGCGGCCCGGCGCCGGTAGACCACCCCGGCCAGGGGCCCCACCAGGGCCAGCAGCAGGGGCCACCAGCCGAGGGAGGGCAGCACCTGGCGCAGCACCAGGCCCAGGCAGGCGGCCCCGACGCTGCCCAGCAGCGAGAGCAGCAGGGCGAGGGGCAGGCTGGAGCGCACCTGGCCGCGGAACCGCAGCAGCTGGCGCTCGGGATCGCCGGCCTCGGTCTGCCAGCCCCGGGCGGTGAGCCAGTCGGAGAGGCCCTCGAGCACCTGCACCGGCGGCTGGGGGGAGTGCACGTCCACCACCGTGGTGCGGTCCTTGCTGGCGGCCCTCAGAAAGAAGACCAGGCCGATGGCCATCAGCAGGGTGAGCAGAAGGGTGGAACCCAGGGTGGGCATGGCGGCGCAGCCTTTCGGGCCCGCATTCTGGCCCGGCCGGCCCGGTCGGCGGCCGCCGTGGGCGACGATGGCCGCCTCCCCCCTGTTCCCCCATGGCCCAGACCCCTTCCAGCGGCAGTGCCAGCCCCGGTCCGCCGGCCCGTTTCGCCGTCTTCGACCACGACCTCGACGCCGCCTGGGCGGAGCTGTTCGGCAAGGCCCGGGCCCTGGCGATCGACACCGAGGCCATGGGGCTGATCCATGGGCGTGACCGCCTCTGTCTGGTCCAGATCTGCGACGACGACGACAACGTCTGCTGCATCCGGGTGGCGCGGGGCCAGACACAGGCGCCGCGGCTGAAGGCCCTGTGCGAGAACCCGGCCATCGAGAAGGTGTTCCACTTCGCCCGCTTCGATGTGGCGGCGCTGGCGGAGAACCTCGGCATCGCCGTGGACCCCGTCTTCTGCACCAAGGTGGCCAGCCGCCTGGCCCGCACCTACGCCCCGCGCCATGGCCTCAAGGACGTGGTCAACGAGCTGGTGGGGGTGGAGCTCGACAAGCAGGCCCAGAGTTCCGACTGGGGCCGGGTGGAGGAGCTCAGCGACACCCAGCTGGCCTATGCCGCCGGTGACGTGCGCTGGCTGCTGGCCGCCCGGGACAGGCTGGAGGTGATGCTGCGCCGCGAGGAGCGCTGGGAGCTGGCCCGCCGCTGCTTCGCCTGCGTGCCCGTCTTCTCCGCCCTCGACCGGCAGCGGTTCAATCAGGTGTTCGAGCACTGAGTCCGGGCGGGCTGGGCGGCCCGCCTGTGGGGCCGCTCAGTCTTCGATCATGAACAGGTCGTCTTCCCCCACCGAGCGCAGCTGGCCGTCGAACAGCTGACCCCGGTCGAGGCCGCTGGCCCTGGTTTCCTCCAGCAGGCGTTCTGCCAGGGCCAGCTTGCCGGCCGTGTCCCGGAGCCCTTCCTTGGCCGCCAGGATCTCCACCCGCCGGCGGGCCGCCGCCAGGCTGATGCCCAGCTGGGTGGCCAGATGACCGCAGGCGGCGTTGAAGCTGCGGTCGGGGATGCCGGGCATCGGTGCGGAGGACAAGGGGGCGGTCGGCCCCATCATCCCCCTACCCCGGCAGCAGCCGCTCCCGGATCAGGGCCGCCAGCCGGGCACTGCCGCCGGCCGGTCCCATGCGGCGCCGGCCGATGCGGCCCAGCCGGGCCCGCTCCCCATCGTCGGCCAGCAGGGCGACCAGCCGGTGGCGCAGCTCGGCTGGGCCATGGCAGGGCTGCACCGCTCCCCCCAGCAGCCGGCTCTGGCGGCGGGCGAAGCCGGCCTTGAACTGGGGCCCTGGCCCCGGCAGCGACAGGGCCGGCACCCCCAGCCCCACCAGCTGTTCGGTGGCGGTGCCGGCGGTGGCCAGCCCCAGCTCCGCCAGCGGCGCCCAGGCCGCGAACCGGCCCGGACCCACCAGCAGCTCGAGGGGGCCGCGCCGCCAGAGGGCCGTGGCCCCGGAGCCCTCCGGCGGTGTGCCGGGGACGAAGCCCGCCGCCGTCAGGGGGGCGGCCAGTTCGGCGGCGTAGGGACGGGAGCCGGTGGCCAGCAGCACGCTGATCGGGGGGGACCCCTCGGCCGGCGGCAGGGCCGCCAGCAGGCCGCGCAGGTTGCCGAGGGCTTCGGGCAGACGGCTGCCGGGCAGCAGCAGCAGGCGGCGCCGTCCCTGCAGCCAGGGGGGCAGCGGCGGGGCGGGGGCGAAGCCATCCATCATCGGATTGCCCGGGGCGACGGCCCGCACCCCGTGGCGCCGCAGCCCCCGGGCGGTGAGGCGATCCCGCGCCGCCACCAGCCGGCAGCGGCGCCGGCCCATCAGGGCCCATTCCCAGGGATCCCATTCGCTGCCCTTGGCCCGGTGGTAGCCATCGGCCAGGGGGGAGCGGCCCCAACCGGCCGGAGCCGGTGAGGCCCAGGTGTGGTCGCTCTTCGGGGTGCCGAGGAAGCCGTAGGGGCCGCCCCCGGCCCAGGCCAGCAGCAGGGGCAGCAGGTCGCCCACCGCCAGGATCGGCAGACCCTGCCGGCCCCAGCGCCGCACGATCCGCCACTGGTGCCAGCTGAGCAGCGGCAGCCCGGCCACCAGGTCCTGGAGCAGCCCCGTCAGGCTCTGGTTGCTGAAGCCGCCGCTGGGCAGCGGCTGCCGCGGGCCCACCCGCCGCAGCTCCCCGGCCGCCTCGGCGCCTGCGTAGGCCTGGCCGACCCCCACCAGCGGCAGCACGTCGACCTCCAGCCCGGGGGCCTGCTGCCTGAGGGCCTCGATCAGCCGCAGGGCGATCAGATCCTCCCCATGGCCGTTGCTCAGAACCAGCAGACGGGGGGAGGACATGCCATGGCTGATACGATCCGCTGCGGGGAGTTTGCTCCCCGGCAGGCGGCATGGCCAAGTGGTAAGGCAGAGGATTGCAAATCCTTTATCCCCAGTTCGAATCTGGGTGCCGCCTCTGCAACAACCGGGAGTCTCCTGGCCGCTCCCCAGTGCCTGGGCGGCCGGCACGGTGACCGCCCATGGGTGGCAGACTGCACCGGACACGCCAATGAGGACTGCGGTGGCAGCCAATTCCCCGGAAGAGCCGGATCCGTTCGTGGCTCTGCTCAGCGAGGAATGTCTGGAGATGCTTGAAAAGATCCAGGCCTATCGCGAAAGAATTCAGCTTCCCTCCACACCCAGAGCGATTCTGGAGGATGCCATCATCGAGTATTACACCGCCCTCAAAAGAGTCGGTAACTGGTGAACGGATGTTGGTGATCGGCCCGCCGTCATCCAGGTCCCACCGCAGTCTTCAACCTGACTGATTCTCAGCCCGGCTGATCCCCAATCCATCGGCGCCTCAAGGGGCCTGATCGTCCCGCCGGCCGGGCGGCCGGCGTGGTCCCTCCCCGAGGATCAGATCCGCCCGCTTCCTGTGCAGACTCATGGAGGCTTCCGTCAGCACGACCCACTGGGCCAGGGTGGAGCAGTGCTCGCTGAAGGGCGGGAGATCCAGACGCAGGGGACGCCAGGCGCCCGCATCGATCTCCTGATTGAGTCTGGACTGGGGCAGATCATCATTGGTGACGATCAGCCAGCGGTACTTGCTCTTGAAGTGGTCGAGATACTCCCGCACCAGCGTGTTGGGAAGGTGCTGCAGCACATCCTTGACAAGGATCAGATCGGCAGGGGGGAGGCTGGTCAGGTCCTCGAACAGCTGGAAGTGAACCGTGTCGCTGGCATGGCGTTCGCGGTTGGCCGCCACCACCGAATCGACGATGTCGACGCCTGTGTAGGTGATGTCCCCCCAGTGGATCAGGCGGGAGAACTGCCAGTCGCCGCACCCGAAATCAACGACGCTGCCGATGTCGTTGAGGCGCAGGAAGCGCTGCAGGGTGGCGATGTATTCGCCGTTGAACTCCGGCCGGGATCCCTGTCCCGAGCCTCCCCCCCAGGTGTCACGTTGATAGATGCGGGTGAAGGCGTCCTTGGTCGACATGCCGTCCGGCGGGTCGTCGGCACCCTAGCGGCGACGTTCGATCGACCCGCCGTTGCCTCTCAGGGGAGAACGCCCATGAGCAGCGAGATGATGGCGAAACCCACAACGCCCACCAAGGCCAGCAGGGACGTGGATGGGGGCATGGCCATCTCCCGGACGGATCAATCATAAAGAGAATCTGAAGAGCAGCGTTCCTGTCTGTGGCCTTCGTTGCCGATCGTCATTTCCGTCTCCCTCGCCCTCTCGCCCACCCGCTCCCGGTCGGCTCAGGGGGCGGCCTCCACCCGCCACTGCCGCCCTTCCGGGCCGGTGGCCTCGCAGCGAAAGGAGCGATCGTCGAGCAGGCACTGCCCGCTGGCCAGCTCGGCCCTGGTCAGCCCGAGCGCCGCCTCCCCGTCACCGAATCCCGCCTGACCCACGGCGCTGACCCGCAGCCGCACCGGCCAGCGCGGCTCACAGCGGCTCCGGTGGCAGGCCATGGCGGCGGAGCCTTCCGCCAGCACCCCGGCGAAGACGAGCTGGCGGTCGAGAAAGGAATGGTCGCCACCGGGCTGCAGGAACCGGACACTGAGCAGACCCTCCATCTGCTGGTCCAGCCGCAGCAGGCGGCAGCTGGCCGGGGGCGGCACCGGGCCCGTGCCGGAGGGGGTGATGACGCGGCAGCGGCGCAGGGGCCTTTCCCAGCGACCGAAATCGTCCCCGGACAGTTCCCGGGCCCCCAGGGGCGCCCACAGGACACCTAGGACCACCAGCAAGGCCAGTCCCGCCAGGCCCGGCCGGAGCTTCAATAGCCCGAATCGGCGACGCAGATGCCCTGGCAGCTGATCCCGTTGCTGGCGGTCCGGCCGCAGTGGTGGCAGAGCACCGGATCGGCGGCGGGGCCAGGGGGCGTGGCCGCGGCGGACTTGTCGGCGGCGGCAAGCACGGCGGCGGGCCTGGCCGGGGAGGGCGCCGACCCGAGGGCCGCTGGATTGGTCATCGCGTGTCCCCGGGGGGAGGATCGGATCGATCATGGCTACGGACCGGGACCTGCGTGATCGCCATGGCCGACCCTGCCGCCATCCTGCCCGCTCCGGAGTCGTCCGTCCCCGGGGTCGGGGTCGGCACCTGGGCCTGGGGCAACCAGTTCCTCTGGGGGTACGACCCCGCCCAGGACGAGACCCTGGCCGCCTGCTTCCGCCGCGCGGTGGAGCTGGGGCTGACGTTCTTCGATACGGCCGATTCCTATGGCACCGGCCGCTACGGGGGACGCAGCGAGTCGCTCCTGGGCGAGTTCGTCGAGGCCCTGCCGCCGGACTGCCGCCAGCGGCTGACCGTGGCCACCAAGCTGGCCCCGTTCCCCTGGCGCCTGGGCCGCAGCGGGTTCGAGGCGGCCTTCGAGGCGTCCCGGCGGCGGCTGAGGGGCCACCTGGACAGGGTGCAGCTGCACTGGAGCACGGCCCGCTACGCACCCTGGCAGGAGGGGGCCCTGCTGGAGGGACTGGCGGATCTGGTGGCAGAGGGCCGGGTGGGCAGCCTGGGGGTCTCCAACCTGGGGCCCCGCCGCCTGCGCCGGGTGCACGAACAGCTGGCTCGGCGCGGCCTGCGTCTGGCCAGCCTGCAGGTGCAGCTCTCCCTGCTGGCCCCTGAGGCGCTCGCAGACCAGGGGGTGGCTCCGGTCTGCCGGGAGCTGGGCATCGAGCTGCTCGCCTACAGCCCCCTGGCCCTGGGGCTGCTGGCCCAGTCCCCGGGGGAGGCCCGGGCGGCGCTGCCTCCGGGACCGCGGGGCCTGCTGTTCCGGCGCCTGCGGCCCCGCATCCAGCCGCTGCTGCAGACCATGGAGCGGATCGCCCGCGTCCACGACGCCCCGATGGCGGCCGTGGCGATCAACTGGTGCCGGGCCCACGGCGCCTTGCCCCTGGTGGGCATGCGCCGGCCCGATCAGGCCGAAGCGGCGGCGGCCGCCGCCACCTGGTGCCTTGAAGAGGAGGAACGGCGGGATCTGGACCGGGTGGCGCTGCGCTGCGAGGCGCGCATGCCCGCCAATCCGTTCCAGAGCGGCTGACGACCTCAGGCGCTGAGGGCGTCGGCCGGGTCGGGACTCAGCACCACCGGCAGGGCCGCCGGCCGCGGCTGGGGGGCTTCGGCCCGCTGCAGCAGCCGGACCACCTGGGGATCGGCCGTTTCGCCGCTGAGGGCGCCGTCCTCACCGGGGCCGCAGGCGCTGAGGGCCTCCTGCAGCAGGGAGTCGAAGGTGGAGCCGGGCAGCCGATGGCGGGCCAGTTCGAGGAAGGCGCGGGCCAGGGATTCGCCCGCGGCCGCCCGCAGCGCCGGGTTGGAACGCCGCAGTTCCTGCTCCTGGGCGATCGAGTTGAGAAACCGCTGGGTGATGTCGCGCTTGGTGGTCGCCCGGATCCGGGTGTCCTGGTCGGCCTCGCTCAGGTGGGTCTGGGCCTCCAGCTCCTGCAGACGGCGGTTGAGGCTGTCGAGAACGTCCTGGGCCTCCTTATTGATATGGGTGAGCTGGCCGTCGGAGAGCCGCGGCAGGTCGGCCACATAGACCTTGCCGTGGTCCCGCAGGGTCAGGAAGGTGGGGCGCTGGCCGCCCGTGCCTTCGCGCTGCAGCGGGGCACCGGCGTCCCGCAGGCGGGGACGGGGCTGCTGGGGGCGCTGGGGCGGGATCGGGCCGGCGGAACTGCGGCGGCGCGTGATGCGTCTGGACGTATCGAACATCGGGCAACGAACTCTTCGGAGCGGGAGGGAGCCTGGTCGTGTCGGCAAAGACGCTGACGACCTTAGGAAAAGCGATGCATCAGGACCTGAGCCGCCTCAGTGCGGCAATCCGGCCAGGGGAATCTCGCCGGGGTCGCCCGCCGCGACGCCGCCCAGCTCCCAGGCCGTATGGCCCGAAGAGCGACAGAGCTCGAGGGTGGCGCTCAGGGCCTCGGGCGGCACCACCAGACAGAAGCCGACCCCGAGATTGAAGGTGTTCCAGAGGTCGGCCTCCGGCACCTGTCCCTTCTCCTGCAGCCAGCGGAACAGGGGCGGGCGCTCCCAGCTGCCCGGGTCGACCACGGCGTGGACCCCCGGCGGCAGGCAGCGGGGCAGGTTCTCCGGCAGGCCACCGCCGGTGATGTGGGCCATGGCGTGGAGGGGCAGGCCGGAGCGGCGCAGGTCCTTCACCAGGGCGGCATAGAGAAGGGTGGGGGTGAGCAGGGCGTCGATCAGCCCCTGGCCGGTGGCGGGCAGCGGCGTGGCGGTGTCGACGGCCTCGGCCTCGAGGATGCGCCGCACCAGGCTGAAGCCATTGCTGTGGACACCGCTGCTGGCCACCGCCACGATCCGGTCGCCGGCGGTCACCCGGGTGCCGTCGATCCGCTCGTCCTCCTCCACCACCGCCACGCAGAACCCGGCCAGGTCGTAACGTCCGGCGCCGTAGAAGCCAGGCATCTCCGCGGTCTCGCCCCCCAGCAGGGCACAGCCGCTCTGGCGGCAGCCATCGGCGATGCCCTCCACCACCTCGGCCATGGCCTCGGGGCCGAGCTTGCCGGTGGCGATGTAATCAAGGAAGAAGAGGGGCTCGGCGCCGCTGGTGATCACGTCGTTGACGCACATGGCCACCAGATCGATGCCCACCCCGTGGTGGGCGCCGTGGGCCTGGGCCAGTTCGAGCTTGGTGCCCACCCCGTCGGTCCCGGCCACCAGCAGGGGACGCTTCATCCCGGCCGGCAGCCGGCAGAGCCCGCCGAAGCCCCCCAGTCCGCCCAGCACCTCTGGCCGTCGGGTCGTCTCGACGCTGTCCCGGATGCGTTCCACGAAGGCGCGGCCGGCGGCCACGTCCACGCCGGCAGAGCGGTAGTCCATGGGCAAGGGTCAGCGCTGCACCGATCCTGCATCGGCACGGGGCCGCGACGGGCCGGAAGGGCGCTGGATGGCCCCTCTGCGTGGACGATCCCGGGATTGGCCCACACTTCCATCGCCGCGGCTTATGGAACCAATCAAATCCACTGATGTTTCGATAGCGCCGATGGGCCAGTCAGGCCAGTGGACGCCTGGAAGGGTGGCAAAGATGAAGAAAACTGATCGATCCGGGGGGTCGCCAGAGCTCCTCCATGGCCCTGCGGACTTCGGATAGTTTTCCGGGGTCGTCATTTTCTGTAAGGAATTCGCCAGGCCCATTCGGTCCCGTTCACCTCAGCCAACACCGCTTCAGGTTCCGGTTGTCGTCAACGTCCGAATGCAGTCACCGAGGAAGTCCCTTCCCCGCCTGTCTGCTCCGCCGGTGCATTCCGCCTGTCATGCGAGTCACTCAACTCCTGGGCACCGCCGCCCTCCTCTTCACCAGCAGCATCGCCCCGGCCCAGGCCGGCTCCCTTACTGCCCCGCAGGCGCCAGGGAGTTCCGTTGCCATTCGCCCCGCCGACTTTCCCTCCAACTGGGATCGCTTCGTTGAAGAGATCCGCACCGTCCCCACGGCCAGCAATCTGGTCGCTTCCGCCGGTCGGGTCACCACCGGAGAGGCCAGCTGGTACGGCCCCGGTTTCTTCGGCAACCGCACCGCCAGTGGCGAGGTGCTCCGCCCCGGCACCCTCACCGCCGCCCACCGCACCCTGCCCTTCGGCACCATGGTGCGCGTCACCAACCTCTGGAACGGCCGTTCCGCCGTAGTGCGCATCAACGACCGCGGTCCCTTCCATGGTCGGCGGGTGATCGATCTGGCCCACGGTGCCGCCAAGGAGCTTGGCCTCACCGCCAGTGGCATTGCCGACGTGAAGCTGGAAGTCCTGCCCTGACTCCTCGCTCCGGCCGCGGTCGGAACGTTGTCCATCAGCCCATCCGCCAATCTGGCGGATGGGCTTTTCCTTTGTGCCGGTGCGACTGCTTCAGACCCTGGCCGACCTGAGCGACTGGCGCCGCGGCCAGGCCGGGCGGCCGCTCCATTTCGTGCCCACCATGGGCAGCCTTCACGAGGGCCATCAGCAGCTGTTGCGGCGGGCCTCGGCGGCCGTCTCCGCTGGCCGGCCCGCCGTGCTGCTGAGCGTGTTCGTCAATCCACTCCAGTTCGGGCCGTCCGAGGATTTCGCCCGCTATCCCCGCGATCTGGCCGCCGATGCGGCCCTGGGGGCGGCGGCCGGCGCCGAGGCCCTCTTCGCCCCCTCCGTGGCGGAACTGTTCCCCGACGGCGAGGAGGAGCTCACCGGAGTGGTCCCTCCGGCCGGCCTGCGCCGGTCCCTGTGCGGCCCCGGACGCCCCGGCCATTTCGAGGGGGTCGCCACCGTCGTCTGTCGCCTGCTGGCCCTGGTGCGGCCCGATCGCCTCCTGCTGGGGGAGAAGGACTGGCAGCAGCTCACGATCCTGCGCCGCGTCGTCGCCGATCTGGCCCTGCCGGTGACGGTCCAGGGCTGCGCCACCGTGCGGGAGGCGGATGGGCTCGCCTGCAGTTCCCGCCATCGCTACCTCAGTGCCGCCGAGCGTGAACAGGCGACGGCGCTGCCGGCCGCCCTGGGGGCGGCGCTGGCGCTCTGGCGGGGCGGCACCGCCAGTGCCCCGGCACTCACGGCGGCGGTGACCGGGGAGCTGGAGGCGTCGGGACTCGGCGTGGAGTATGTGCAGCTCGTCCATCCCTTTACCCTGGCTGCGGTGTCCGGCGCCGCCGGGATGTCCCTGCTGGCCGCCGCCGCCCGCTGCGGCAGCACCCGCCTGATCGATCACATCTTTCTGATGAACCGCCCGCCGATCGTCGCCATCGATGGCCCCGCCGGGGCGGGCAAGAGCACGGTCACCAGGGCCTTCGCCCGCCGCCTGGGCCTTCTCTACCTCGACACGGGCGCCATGTACCGGGCCCTGACCTGGTGGGTGCTGCACCGGGGCGTGGACCCGGCCGACCCCGACGCCATCGCCCCCCTGCTCGCCGACCTTGACCTGCGGCTGGAGAGCGACGCCGCCGGGGAGCAGCGGGTGCGGGTCAACGGCCATGAGGTGAGCGAGGCGATCCGTGGCCCGGAGGTCACCGGGCAGGTCTCCACCGTGGCCGCCCACGCCTGCGTGCGGGCGGCCCTCACCCGCCAGCAGCAGGCCATGGGCCGGCGGGGCGGCCTGGTGGCGGAGGGCCGCGACATCGGCACCGCCGTTTTCCCGGAGGCCGAGTGCAAGGTGTTCCTCACGGCCACGGTGGCGGAGCGGGCCCGTCGACGGGCGGCGGATCTGGCCCAGCGTGGCTTCGAGGTGCCGGCCCTGGCGGAACTGGAGGCCCAGATCGCCGAGCGGGATCACCGTGATTCCAGCCGGGCCGAAGCTCCCCTGCGCCAGGCGGACGACGCGGTGGAGCTGGTCACCGACGGCCTGGCCATCGACGCCGTGATCCAGCGGCTGGTCGACCTGTTCCGCGAGCGGGTGCCGGAGGACGCCTGGCCGGGCCCGTCCCCCCTGGAGGGGACTGCGCCCTAGCGGGTGCCCTGGCCGGGGCCCTGACCGGCCTTCAGGGCCTCCAGCAGGCCGCCGCAGGCGTCCTCCAGCAGGTCGAGCACCCGATCGAAGCCCTCTTCGCCGCCGTAGTAGGGATCGGGCACCTCCTCGACGCTGTAGCGGCGGCAGTAGCGGGTGAGCGGGCCGATGCGGGCGGCGGCCTCCCCCCGCCCGGCCAGGCCCTGCACCGCCTCCAGGTTCTGCCGGTCCATCGTCAGCACGTGGTCGAAGCGGCTCAGGTCGTCCGTCGTGATCTGGCGGGCCCGGCTGGGCAGGACGATGCCCCGGCGGGCGGCGGCGCTGCGCATGCGGGCGTCGGCGGGGCGGCCCACGTGCCAGTCACCGGTGCCGGCCGAGTCCACCGTGAAGGCCTGCTCCAGTCCCTGGCGGGCGATCAGGTGCAGGAAGACCCCCTCGGCGGCCGGGGAGCGGCAGATGTTGCCGAGGCAGACGAACAGGATGCCGGTGGGGCGGCCGGCTTCGGAGCGGCTCGTCCCGGCGGTCGGATCAGGGGAGGTCATCGGTTGTCCAGTCGCTTCAGGGCCACACCGGCCCGCAGGCGCACCACCAGAGTCTCCTCCTGCTCCGGCTGCTGGAGCTGGCTGAGGCCCGCCACGGCCCGTTGGCGGTGGGGATGGGGCGGGGACAGGGGCAGGGCCAGGCCCTCGAACCCCACGGCCACGGCATAGCGCACGACCCATTCGCCGTCGCTGCGGCCCGCTTCGAGGGCCTCCAGGCAGCGCAGGCGGATCCCTTCCCGCTCCTGCTCGGCGAGGCTCTCCAGCCGCAGAGCCCCCAGGCCACTGGCGGCGGCCCGGCGCACGCTGGGCCCGACGTCGGTGGCCAGGGCGTCCTCGAGCACGTCCAGCCCGCGCGGGTCGCCGATGCCCGCCAGCGCCCGGACGGCCCAGGCCCTGGCGCCGTAGTTGTGGGCATCCAGATTGGCCAGCAGGGGCCCGACGGCCGCCGGGCCGATCCCGATCAGGCCGTCCACGGCGGCGACGGCGGCCCCGGGATTGTTGAACCCCAGCACCTGCACCAGCTGGGGCACCGTGGCCAGGGGGTCGTCGCAGTCGGTCAGCCGGCGGGTGGCCGCCACCAGCTCCTCGGCGCTGCCGGCCCGCTCGAAGGCCCGGATCCGGTCGGCCGCGCGCTGGGAATCTCCGCTTCCGGCCGTCATCACAGCAGGGCGTCCATCGCCATCAGGAGGGCCTCATCATCGCTGTCCGCCTCACTGCCGCTGCCGGAGCCGCGGCCATGCTCGACCAGCCCCCGCAGGGCGATCAGCTTGAGGCTGTTCTCGGCGAAGGTGCGCCGGATCGGCTCCAGGGCGGGCCGCCATCCCACGGCCCCCAGATCCATCAGGGCCGCACGGCGCACCTGCAGCTGGGGATGCTGCAGCAGCTGGAGCAGCTCGTCCGCCCAGACCGTCTCCCCGGTGAGCTGCAGCAGGGCGCGACAGGCGGCGCTGCGGACCAGGGGCCTCTCGTGGGCGGTGAAGGGGCGGATCACGTCCAGCACCTCCGCCGGCGCCTCACCGATCGCCCCCAGGGCCTCCAGCATCGCTTCGCAGGGTTCCTGCAGCCGGGGGCTGTCGCTGCGGCAGGCGCCGGCGACGGCGGGGCCGCTGGCCAGCCGGCGGATCAGCAGGGGGACCGCTGCCGTCGCCCGAAGTTCGCCGAGGGAGCGGGCCGCGGCCTCCCGCAGGCCGTCGTCGGCGTCGTCGAGCACCGCCAGCAGCTCGGGCACGGCCCGCGGGTCGGCGATCTTGCCCAGGGCCCGGGCCGCATTGCGGGCCACGGCGTTGTGCTCGACACCGGCACCCGGATCCCGGGGCTGGCGCTGGGTGAGGGCGGCGAGCAGCAGGGGAACGGCCTCCGGGTGCCGGCTGCGCATGCGCCCCAGCCACCAGGCCGCGTAGTACTGACGGGATTGGTCGTCGGTCTGGCGAAGCTGCTCCAGGGCCTCGGCTTCGCTGATCGGTTCGCCGTCACCGGCCATGGCTCTGCGCACGTGCGAGGGGGCTCGGGGAATGCTGCCATCCCCGGGGCCGGCGGGATCCGGCCAGAAAAAAAGGGCCCCCCGAAGGGGACCCCGAGACAACGATGGCCTTGAGAGCTCAGACGAGAGCGCTGATGGCGTAGTCGATGTAGTTG
>NZ_JAFKRJ010000048.1:0-749 GCF_019038515.1 Synechococcus sp. CCAP 1479/10
AAAAAAGGGCCCCCCGAAGGGGACCCCGAGACAACGATGGCCTTGAGAGCTCAGACGAGAGCGCTGATGGCGTAGTCGATGTAGTTGTTGGCGATGACGCCGGCATCGCCGGAGACGCCGTGGTTGGCCTTGATGTAGGTCAGGGCTTCGACGTACCAGGAGGGGGAGAGCTCGAAGGTGCGGTTGATCTCGTCGAGACCAGCGACCAGGTACTCATCCATGGGGCCGGTGCCACCGGCGACCAGGCAGTAGGTGACCATGCGGAGGTAGTAGCCGATGTCACGGGCACACTTGGCCTTGCCGCGGGCGTCGGAGGCGTAGTTGCTCCCCTGCATCTGGGTGGTGTAGGGGAACTTGTTGTAGACGGCCTGGGCGGCGCCGTTCACCAGGGAGTCGGCGTTGGCGGTGAGGGCCTTGGCAGCTTCCAGGGCGTTCTTGGCGCGCTCGAAGCGGCCGAAGGCGGCGTTGAGCTCGGTGTTGGACAGGAAGCGGCCCTGGGAATCAGCGGCTGCGACGGCCTCGGTGAGGGGAGTCTTCATGGGGAGGGTGTTAAGGAGAAGGTGAACCGAAAGATGAGGCGACGATCAGTCGACGACTGATCAGGCGACAGCAGCGGCTGCGCGATCGAAGTAGGTGCCGATTTCGGACATCAGGGAGGAGCAGTCGCCCTGGGTGATGCCGTTGCGATCGTTGGCGATGGCGATGGCGGCGTCCTTCATCTTGCGGATGCCTTCGGCGACGGAAGCGCC
>NZ_JAFKRJ010000049.1:0-1492 GCF_019038515.1 Synechococcus sp. CCAP 1479/10
GAATTCGCCGCGGGCATCAGCCTGAGCAACGACCTTGGTGAAGGCGTCGAACATTGAGTTAGCTCCTGTTCTCGACGTCGAACGTCGTGGTGGGGTGGGTAAGGGGGGTGGGAACGCCAAGGACGTTCACCTGTGCTGGGCACGGACTTATTGTCTGAAAGAATCGCGCCAGGATCCGTGAAGTTTACAAAGGGTCATCGGTAGTCGTTGGTCTTCTCTGGCCGGGGTCAGTCGTGGGCCTGTTGGGCACGCCATCTAGGGCCTGATCTGTGCCTTGATGAACACTCAGGAGCTGCGATCCTGCAGCGATCCCGGTGCAGCCAGGCCATGAAAAAGCCCCTTTCGGCATCACGCCGAAAGGGGCCGGGAGGCAGAAGGCCGTGGACCTGAGCGGTGGAACTGACCGTCAGTTCACAGGGGTCACGCTGGCGACCCGTCCGCCCTGGCGATGGATCATCTGCTGGGCTTCCAGCAGTTTGTTGAAGGGCACGAAGCGAACGGTGTTGCTGCGCTTGTGCAGGCGGTACTCGTTGAGTCCGGTCACTTCGATGCGGTACACCTTGGCCTTCTGGCCGATGCCCTTGGCCATCTTGGTGATCGATTCATTGGCCACCTGGCTGGGCTGGAAGGCCGAACCCTTGGCGTTGGGGCTCACCACGGGAACGGCGCGGTTCTGGTGCAGGGCCTTGCCGAGTCGGAAGTTGGTGCCGGCGGTGTCTCCTTTGACCGAAGCTGCGGCGCCCCGGGCCAGCTGCATCAGCCAGGAGAACTGACGACCCTGCTGGCCGGCGGAGTAGTCCCAGCCGGTCAGGTAGGGGACCACTTCCTCCCCGAAGCGCTCCTGGTATTCGGCGCTGTCGATGTAGGAATCGATCTCGGCATCAACACCCTGCTCCTGCAGGATGGTGAAGTGATGCAGCATCTCCGCCTTGTTCTGGGGGGCACGGCCAAGCAGATGCTTGAAGTTGAGCTCGATGAAGTGATACGGGTTGCAGTTCTCGAAGAACTTGGCACGGTAGAGGCCACTCTTCGCCACGGCACGCACGAATTCGCGCACGCTCAGATATCCGTTGCGGAAGAGGGATTCAGCACCCTCGAGACGCTCGCTCTCCATGATGTACTGGCGTCCGAGCACCTGCTGATAGACGGTGCGGATGATTGTGCTCTTATCCTGATCGGACGCATTTGACCAGTTTTCCTTGTTGCGGTCGTTCGCGAAGCGTTCGATGCCCAGATAGGGCGCATTGACGAGGGTCATGGATGGCGGGCCAGAAGGGGGAGGACTGCACGCGTACGGTGCGCCGTTCTGATCCTATGAGGAAGTCCGCACAGGATTTCAAGATGATGTTCGATCGTTACAGCAGATGAGAGCCCGGAAACTCCACGCCCGTGGGATTCCGGCCAGAAAAAAGGGCCCCCCGAAGGGGACCCCGAGACAACGATGGCCTTGAGAGCTCAGACGAGAGCGCTGATGGCGTAGTCGATGTAGTTG
>NZ_JAFKRJ010000050.1:0-26653 GCF_019038515.1 Synechococcus sp. CCAP 1479/10
GAATTCGCCGCGGGCATCAGCCTGAGCAACGACCTTGGTGAAGGCGTCGAACATTGAGTTAGCTCCTGTTCTCGACGTCGAACGTCGGGATTGGGTGGGTAAGGGGGTCGAGTCTGGAGCGTCAGTCCGGGGGGGGCTGACGTCGACTGCGTCGTTGCTTTCGATGATCGCCTGGCCAGGGCCGGGCATCGCTCCGAAAGACCTACCTATTGTTGGGGAAGGCGTCCGGTGGATGGGGGTGCCTTAATAAATGGTCACCACCGCCTGGATCCAAACGGCCGCAATGGTTCTGGCCATCTGGCCGGCCGCTGGGGTTCAGCCTGGACGGTTCATCCAGCGGATGGGTGTAAGGCCCGGTGTCCCGAGCCTCGAATCCGGCCCAAGCACCCGGTCCATGCACCCGGCCCATGAACAGGGGCCCATGAAAAAGGGCCCCCTCGGAGGGGGCCCCATCGAAAGGCCGGACTGTGGTCTGGTCCTGGGCTGGCCTCAGCCTTCGGCCTTCGCCTTGCCCTTGCGGGGGGCCGGCGCCTCGGCGCCCGTACCGCCGCCGGTCACGGAGACACTGACGATCTTGCCGCCCATGGCGTGGACGAGACGCATGGTCTCGTTCATGCGGGTGAACGGCACGTTCATGACCATGTCCGCGGTGCGGGAGTAGTCGTTGTTGTTGACGCCGGTGACGGTGAACGCCACCTGGCGGGAACTGTTGAGGCCGGTGCCTCGGGTACCTGCGGAAACCTTCATGGATTCGGAGGGGTAGGGGGTTAAGGCTGAACGGGAGCCCGGTTCAGTTGACCGGGGTGATGCTGGCGATGCGGCCGCCTTCGCGGAGGATCTGCTGCTGGGTCTGGAGCAGCTTGTTGAAGGGGATGAAGCGCACCCGGTTGCTGCGCTTGTGCAGGCGGTAGTTGTTGAAGCCGGAGATCTCGACCCGGAAGGTGCGTCCCTCTTCACCGGCGCCCACGCCCTGGCGGGTGACGCCATCGGTGGAGACCTTGCGGAAGACGCTGCCGCGAGCGTTGGGGCTCACCACCGGCATGGGGGCTTCCGCATGCACCGAGGGGTTGAGGCGCGACTGGTTCTTGAGCAGATCGCCCCGAACCGAGGCGCCCACACCCCGGGTCAGCTGGAGCATGTAGGAGAACTGCAGGCCCTGCTGGCCGGAGGAGTAGTCCCAGCCGTGCAGGTAGGGAACCACCTCTTCGCCGAAGCGGTTCTGGTACTCGGCGCTGTCGAGGTAGGAGTCGATCTCGGCGTCGTAGCCCTGCTCCTGCAGGATCGTGAAGTGATGCAGCATCTCGGCCTTGTTCTGGGGCGCCCGACCCAGGAGATGCTTGAAGTTCAGCTCGATGAAGCGGTAGGGGTTGCAGTTCTCGAAGAACTTGGCCTTGTAGAGCCCGCTCTTGGCCACCTGGCGCACGAACTCCCGCACGCTGAGGTAGCCGCGTTTGAAGAGGGACTCCGGACCCGAGAGCCGCTCGCTGGTCATGACGTACTGATTGCCGAGCACCTGCTTGTAGACGGCGCGGATCAGGGCGGCCTTGTCGTTTTCGGTGGCGTTCGTCCAGTTTTCCTTGTTGCGGTCGCTGGAGAAACGCTCGATGCCCAGATAGGCAGCGTTGGCAAGTGTCATGAGCGTGGGTGCCGGGGGAGAGGCGTTGGAGAGAAGGTCGGTGGGCAGGGCGCTTGGTCTCTGCGGATTGCAGCTGCGGATCTGCGACTGCGAATATGCAGTGGCGGATCTGCAGAGGCCTTCGGGGACGGCTGCAGGAAACGTCCCGATCATGGGCTGCAAGGCGGATCCTATGGGCCTGTCCGCTCGCCACGACAGGGTTTTCAGAATCGTTACAAATCCCCCGGCCGGGGTCACCCCTGGCAGGTCGGCCCCACGCCGATACCATCCGGCCATCATCCCGGTGCCGTCATGGCTTCTGTTGTGTCCCCATCCGAGGACTCCTCCCTCCGGTTGGCCGATCAGCTGCAGGTGTTGTCCCAGGTGGCCGAAGCGCTCACCTACCGCCTGCTGGAGCTCGAGGAACGGCTCGGGGGCCACGAGGATCGCATCGGTGCGCGGTTGGAGGAGGTCGCCGACCTTGAGGCCACCCATGGGGCCGCCATGGACGAGCGCCTGGGGGACACCGAAGAGC
The DNA here is from genome assembly GCF_019038515.1 of Synechococcus sp. CCAP 1479/10. Lineage (NCBI taxonomy): Bacteria > Bacillati > Cyanobacteriota > Cyanophyceae > Synechococcales > Synechococcaceae > Synechococcus > Synechococcus sp. CCAP 1479/10. The sequence continues at coordinate 2,151 of NZ_JAFKRJ010000050.1, forward strand.
GCCTGGCCAGGATCGAGGCGGCCCTGCGGGGACTGGATCGCGCCGGCACCTCCCGCCATCTGCAGGCGGTGCAGCCGCCGGCGCTGCAGCAGGAGCCGCCGGCCTCCCTGCCGGTGGCGGAATCCTTCGATCTGGCCCAGGAGGAGATCGATCCCTTTCTGGACGAGGGGGAGCAGCCCTTCATGGACGAGCTGATCGCCGGCTGAAAGGGCCCCTGCCCGATCAGATCTCCAGCCAGGCGGCGGGCAGTTCGGCGCGGTAGTCGTCGGTGCGTTCGAATTCGAAGGGGCCGGCCAGGGATCCCCAGAGCTGCTCATGGGTGGCCGGGTCGTGGCCCCGGTCGATTGTGCGCATGCCCCGGGAATCGATCTCGAAGCTGCTGACCAGGTAGGCGAGGCTTCCCTTGCGCTCCACGAGGCAGCGGCAGCCGGGTTCCACCTCGCCGGCGAACCCCTCGCCCACCTCCCGCACCACGTAGGTGCAGCCTTCGAGGGGCAGGAGGTCGCTCTCCGCGATGCTGCGGCGTCGCTCTTCATCCTCGATGGCGCCCCAGAAACGCTGCTCGTCCTGGAGGGCCTGGTTGTGGATGATCAGGTCGCCGTCGCGGCGCTCGGCCCGCAGCACCCGGATCCTGTAGGGCGTGCCGGGTGAGATGGCGTAGGACTGCTCCAGCAGCAGCGAGCCCGGGGCCAGGTGGGGCAAGGGCCGGAACTTGACCAGGATGTGGGCGTAGATGGGCGGATTGTCGAAGGCCTGGCTCTGGTTGCTGAAGCCACCGCTCAGGAGCTGGAGAAGGCGGGCGAGGGAGCTGCTCATGGGCGCCACCTAAAGGTCGAGGAGGCGGATCCTGAAGGCCCCCACCTGGCGGGCCATGGCCGGATCAGCTTCGGCGAACGGGTGGCCAGCCACCCGGCCGAGGATCGCCTCGAGCTTTTCGGCGGTCGAGAGCCCGTGGGAGGGATCCTGTCGACTGTGCTCCTGCCAGGCCTCATCGAACGCCTGGGCGAAGCTGTCGGCGTTGTTGAAGATCTGGCTGGAGGTCGAGGGCTGATGGGGCATGGTGATGGGCTGCAGAGCAGTCCGCACGCAATGCCAGGACCCAGATTTGAACTGGGGACACGGCGATTTTCAATCGCCTGCTCTACCAACTGAGCTATCCCGGCCCGTCGCCGAAGCGACGCTGGGATCTTAGATCACGGCCCGCTGGGGGGGCGGCCCGTCCGGGTGCGCCCCCGGGGCGTACGGGCCAGGCAGAGGAGTCCCACCACCTGCCAGCCGAGGGTCTCCAGGGCTGTGGCGGCGCTGCAGCCGGTGGCCCCGCTGGTGACGATGTCGTCGACGATCAGGACCGGCCGGCCCAGGGCTTCGCCGAGGCGGGGGCCCCGGCGACAGCGGAAGGCCCCCTCCTGGTTGGCCAGGCGCAGGGTCCTGCCGAGGTGGTGCTGGCCCAGCACGGGCCGTGACCGCTCCAGCAGATCGGCGCGGCGATAGCCCAGCTGGCGGATGAGCTCCTGGCACACCAGCGCCGGCAGGGGATTGCCCTGCCGTTTCCAGCTCGGCACCGGCACCACCAGCGGCCGCTGCCGCCACTGGGGCAATCCCTCCGCCAGCACCTTCACGAGGGCGCCGACCCCGGCGGGCTCAGGCCGCTGCCGCAGCCCGAGCAGCAACCGCCGCAGCTCGCCGTCGTAGGAGCCGGCCGCCCACCAGAGCAGGGGCTCGTTGCCCCTCAGGGCCCCGGCCGGCAGGGGCAGGCGGCGGCGGCAGTCCGGGCAGGCCGCTCCGGCCCCGTGCTGCGGTGGTTGCAGGCCACGGCACAGGGGGCAGGGGGTGGCGGCGAACCAGTCGAGCGGAAGCCGGCTCAGGCGTGCGAGAAGGGTCAGGGGTCCGGCGCCGCCGGCGGCGGCGCAGTCGCTGCTTCAAGCCTTCCCGGGGAGCGACCGCAGCATGGCCACCAGGGTGCGGTGGGCGTCCTCGCTGTCGGTGAGGGCGTGGTCGAAGGGCACCTCCACCCGGGTGCCGTCCACTTCCAGGCGCATCGCCTCGGGCTCCACGGCCACCATCCGGGCCTCACTGGCCTCGGTGCAGCCGCCGTAGTGGCGGGCGTAGGCCAGGACGGCCTCGGCGTGGTCGTCGTTCATGTGCTTGCAGATGCGGTCGCTCACTGCAGCGGTGAGGGGATCGGCGGCCATGGGTTCAGGTCGGTTGGGGGAATTCTGGGATCAGGCGCCGGCGAACCGCTGCCAGAGCAGCAGACCCAGCCGCACGCCGCTGAAGCCCACATAGCCGGCCAGCACGACGAACAGGGCCATGGCGAGGATCGATTTGAGACGTTCGTTCATGGCCGGGGCGAGACGGATTCGGCCCCCATCCTGGAGCTGGCCCGCGCCAGCAGGGCCATGCCCAGGGCCGCCGTGCGTTTCGGTCGGTTCAGAACCGGGATCCCCAGGGCGCGCGACCGCAGGGCCCGCCACTGGCTGTTGCGGGCGCCGCCGCCGACGCTGATCACCCGCCGCAGGGCCGGGGCCCCCAGCTGCCGCAGCCGCCGCCAGCCCGCCACCTCGATGGCGGTGAGACCCTCCAGCAGGGCCTGGAGATAGCGGGCATCACTGGCGGGCCTCGGCTCCAGGATCGGCTCCAGCGCCGGGTCGTCCACCGGGAAGCGCTCGCCCCGGCGGCTCAGGGGCCGCAGGGCCAGCCCCGTGGGACGACCCGGCGTGATCTGGCGGCTCAGTTCGGCGATCTGGGCGTCGTCGAAGAAGCGGCGCAGGATGCCGGCGCCGGCGTTGGAGGCTCCCCCCGCCAGCCAGCGGCCGCCCACCCGGTGGTTGCTGAGCCCGGCCCCGGCCAGGGGGGCGGCCACGAACTGCTTCAGCACCAGGGTGGTGCCCAGCACGGTGATGCCGTCGCCCTCCTGGGGATCGGCGGCCAGCACCGCGGCGTTGGCATCGGTGCTGCCGGCCACCACCTGGCAGTCCGCCGGCAGGCCCAGGCAGGCCGCCGCCGCCGGAGCCAGCCGCCCCAGGCGGCTGCCGCTGCTGCGGATCCCCGGCAGGGCACCGGCACCCAGGCCTTCGGCCACCCCCGCGAGCCAGCGGCCCTGCTGCAGGTCCCAGCCCAGCCGCACGTTGTTGCCCTCCTCGCCCCAGCGCCAGTCGTCAAGCAGCCAGCCCATCAGCCAGTCGGCCTGGTGGCGCAGCAGCAGGCCTTGGGCGAGGCCCGTCTCCCGGGCCAGGGACTGCAGACGCAGGGCCCGGGCCAGGCTGCCGCTGCTGCTGGCGGCGGGATGGTCGGCCCACGCCCCGCTCTCCGCGTCCCACGCCCCTTTCCCCGCGGCCAGCAGGGTGGCGATGGCCCCGGCCTGCTCCGGACAGGCCTGGTGGTAGGGGAGGGCGTCCGCCAGGGGCGGCGGCATTAGGCGGCCTCCTGGACCGCAGGCCAGGAGCGTGCCGGAGGTGCCATCGATGGCGACGGCCGCCACCCGCCGGCGGACCTCCTCGGGCACGGCCGCCAGCAGATCGATCAGGCCCTGCCGCCAGGCCTCGGGATCCTCGAAGCGGCCCGGGTAGGGGGACTGCCGCTCCAGAACGGGGCTGGCGGGGTCCCCGTCGGGAGCGCCGGCCTCGCCCAGAACGGCCAGGCGCAGGCCGCTGCTGCCGAGGTCAACCCCCAGATACAGCGCTGACACGGCTCGCCGTGGCCTGCTTCAGGGTGGCGGCGATGGCGGTCACGTCCTCCCAGGGGAGGTCGAGGTCCTTGCGGCCGAAGTGGCCGTAGGCGGCGACGTCCTGGTAGAAGCGTCCGCCCCGCTGCTGGGGCAGTTCCCGCAGGCCGAAGGCTTCGATGATGGCGCCGGGGCGCAGGTCGAAGTGCTCCTGCACCAGGGCGGTGAGGTCGGCGTTGCTGAGGGCGCCGGTGCCGAAGCTCTCCACCAGGATGCTCACGGGCCGGGCCACGCCGATGGCGTAGCTGAGCTGCACCTCGGCCTTGTGGGCCAGGCCGGAAGCCACCAGGGCCTTGGCCACGTAGCGGGCGGCGTAGGCGGCGGAGCGGTCCACCTTGGTGGGGTCCTTGCCCGAGAAGGCGCCGCCACCGTGGCGGGCATAGCCGCCGTAGGTGTCGACGATGATCTTGCGGCCCGTCAGCCCCGCGTCGCCCTGGGGGCCGCCCACCACGAACTTGCCGGTGGGGTTGACGTAGAAGCGCGTGCCCTCCGTGGTGGGCTTGAGGGGCAGATCGGCCGTGGCGGGCAGCACCACGTGGGACCAGAGGTCCTCCCTGATGCGTTGCTGCACCGCCTTCTCGTCGCTGATGCCCTCCACTTCGGCGGTGTGCTGGGTGGAGATCAGGATCGTGTCGATCGCCACGGGGCGGTCGTTCTCGTACACCACGCTCACCTGGGTCTTGCCGTCCGGGAGCAGGTAGCCGAGGCTGCCGTCATGGCGCACCTGGGCCAGCCGCAGTGCCAGCCGGTGGGCCAGGCTGATCGGCAGCGGCATCAGCTCCGGCGTCTCGTCGCAGGCGTAGCCGAACATGATGCCCTGGTCGCCGGCGCCCACCTTGTCGAGGGGGTCGCCGTCGTGGTCGTCAGCCTCATCCACACCCTGGGCGATGTCGGGCGACTGCTGATCAAGGGCGATGAGCACGGCGCAGCTGCGGGCATCGAAGCCGCCGGCACGGGCGCCGCTGTAGCCGATCTTCTCGATCACGCCCCGCACCAGGGTGTTGAAGTCGACGCGGGCGTTGGTGGTGACTTCCCCGGTGATCAGGCAGAGGCCGGTGTTCACCACGGTCTCGCAGGCCACCCGGCTGGAGGGATCCTGGGCCAGCAGCGCGTCGAGCACGGCGTCGCTCACCTGGTCGCAGATCTTGTCGGGGTGGCCTTCCGTCACCGATTCCGAGGTGAAGACGAAACGGCTCATAGGGGAGTGGGGTCAGTCGATGGCTGAGCTTATTCCCCCCGGTTCGCCGGTCCTGGCACCACGGCGAGCTCCTGCCAGTGGTCCAGCTGCAGGAAGGAGCCATCCAGCGCCACCGGCCTTCGCCAGCCCGCCCGATAGCCGAGCACCACCGGCACCCCGGCGGCCCGCGCCATGCGCAGGTCGCTGTTGGCGTCGCCCACCAGGGCGCAGCTCTGGGCCGCCACGCCCAGTTCCTCGCACAGGCCGTGGATGGCGGCGGGGTCGGGCTTGCGGGGCTGGTGCTCGGCGCTCCAGATGGCCTGCACGTAGGCGGCCAGATCGTGGGCGGCCAGGAAGGCCTCGATGCCTTCCACATGGTCGTTGCTGATCACGGCGCAACGCACTCCCGCCTGGCGCAGGGCCTCCAGCAGGGGCCGCAGGCCGGGGGTGGGGGCTGGCCGCTGCGCACTCCCCTGGCCGTGGAGGCCATCGGTGCGGGCGAACACCGCCTCGGCCATGGCCAGGGCTTCGGGCCAGCCGAAGCCCACCTGGGCCAGGGCGGTGCCGGTGGCCACCAGGTTCTGGTCGCGGCTGCCGACCGCCATCGTGCCGGCCGGGTGGATCCCTTCGGCGGAAAGGCCGTAGGCGCGATGCAGGAGGGCGCCCAGGTCGCGGAGGCGCTCCGGGTCGCCCTCGGCCTGGCCGGCCAGGGCCAGACAGTGAAAGACCCTGGCCTGAGCCAGGGCCTCGAGCATCGGTTCGCTGTGGCTCATGGTGCCGTCCTTGTCGAACAGCACCGCCTCCAGTGGCCCGTCCCCGCAGGGCAGCGGGGTGCCCCGCAGGGAAAGGTGAACCATCGTCAGCGGATCCGAACAGTGCTCATTCGAGGGAGACACCCATGGGCTCGCTGTCCTCGGCCTGCTCAAGCAGCATCTGCTTGTAGCGGGCGGCCATCTCCTCGGCCTTGTCGAACACCTTCTGGGGATCGCTGAGCATGTCGCCCGGTTCCGGCTCGAGGGCCTTGGTGGACAGGGAGATCCGGCCCCGCTCGGCGTCGAGATCGATGATCATCACCTTCATCTGATCGTTGACGTTGAGCACCGTGTGGGGGGTCTCGATGTGCTCGTGGCTGATCTCGGAGATGTGCAGCAGACCGCTGACGCCGCCGATGTCGATGAAGGCGCCGTAGGGCTTGATGCCCCGGACGGTACCCAGCACCACTTCGCCCACTTCCAGGCGATTCATCTTGCGCTCCACCAGGGCGCGGCGATGGCTGAGCACCAGACGGTTGCGCTCTTCGTCCACCTCGAGGAACTTGAGGGGGAGGAAGTCGGCCACGAGTTCCTCCTTGGCCTTGCGGGTGCTGATGTGGCTGCCGGGGATGAAGCCCCGCAGACCCTCCACCCGCACCAGGGCGCCGCCGCGGTTGGTGGCGAACACCTCGCTGTAGATCGTGGCGTCCTCCTTCTGCAGCTGGCGCACCCGTTCCCAGGCGCGCTGGTACTCGATGCGACGGACCGACAGCGTCAGCTGGCCGTCCTCGTTCTCCTCGCTGAGGATGAAGAACTCGCGCACCTCGCCGGGTTCGAGCACGTCGGAGAGGTGCTCGACGCGGTTGATCGACACCTCCTGGAGGGGCATGAAGGCGGCGGTCTTGGCGCCGATGTCGATCATGGCGCCCTTGGATTCCAGGGCGAAGACGGTGCCGTTGACGACGTCGCCGGGCTTGAAGTTGTAGTCGTACTTGCTGAGCAGGGCCGCGAACTCGTCCAGCGTGAAGCCCACACCGTCGCCGTCCCGTGCGCTGACCCGGCTGCTGGAGTCGTCGGCGCTGGGCACCTCTTCCGGGATCGCCAGATCGAGATCGGCTGTGGTCTCGATGTCGGCGGCCTCCTCGCTGCTGATCGGCGTGAGGGCCTCGAGGGTGTCGGCTTCGGAAGAAGGAGTGAGGGTCATGGAGCTGGGGCGGTCTGCCGGTGGCAGTGCGAAGGAACGGGATGGCTGCCCGCCTGCAGCGCACACCCGATCGATCACTCTATCAATGGACCGGCGCCCCGATCGGCTCGCGGGCCTGGGGCCGGGTTCAGCCCACCACCGCCAGCCGGCTCTTGGCCTTGCCGCGGCTGCCCAGCCCTTCGAGGGTGGCCACGAAATCGCTGACGCTCTGGAACTGGCGATACACGGAGGCGAAGCGCACGTAGGCCACCTCGCTCATCTCCCGCAGGCGCTGGAGCACCAGCTCGCCGATCTCGTTGCTGCTCACCTCGCGGCCGACCCGCTGCTGCAGGGCCAGTTCGATGTCGTCAACGACGGCCTCGAGCCGGGCCGGTTCCAGGCCCGTCTTTTCGCAGGCCCTCAGCAGACCGTGCAGCAGTTTGCTGCGGTTGAAGGTTTCGCGGCTGCCGTTGCGCTTGACCACGGTGATCGGAACGGTCTCGACCCGTTCGTAGGTGGTGAAGCGGAAATCGCAGTTGAGGCACTCCCTTCGCCGCCGCACGCTGCGCCCGGAATCGGCGGCCCTTGATTCCAGAACGCGGCTATCGGTGTGTTGGCAGGAGGGACATTGCATCCCCGGGCACGCGTCCAAGTGATCGGAGTGTAAACAGCTACGCGCGCAAAGAGAAGGGGGGGCTCCCGGTTGGGGCCCTAAGCATGAAAAAACCCCCGGTTTCCCGGGGGCTGCATCAATCAGGAAGGCTGGTCACTTGCCGATTTTCGGGGGATCGCGGAAGGCGATCGCGAAAAACAGCGTGGAAATGGCCAGGGCCAGGATCAGGATGTAGGCGAAGCTCTCCATGGGAATCCTCGGGGGGACTGGCGGTCAGCTGAGGGTGGAACCGGCCGGGGGCACGTAGCCCTCGGGCAGGCGCCGGGTGGAACGGTCGCCCAGTTTGGCGAACAGACCGAACTCCACCTGCTCACCGAGATCGGGGTCGATACCGGCGAAGACATCACGGTAGAGGGTGCGGGCACCGTGCCAGATGTGGCCGAAGAAGAAGAGCAGGGCGAAGCAGGCGTGGCCGAAGGTGAACCAGCCGCGGGGGGAACTGCGGAAGGTGCCGTCGGAGTGGTAAGTCTCACGGTCGAACTCGAAGGCCTCGCCGAGCTGGGCCTTGCGGGCCAGCCGCTTGACATCCGCCGGGTCGGTGAAGGTCTGACCGTTGAGGGCACCGCCGTAGACGGTGGCCGTCACACCCTGCTGCTCGAAGGAGTACTTCGCTTCGGCCCGACGGAACGGGATGTCGGCGCGGACGATGCCCTGCTCGTCCTGGAGCACCACCGGGAAGTTCTCGAAGAAGTTGGGCAGACGCCGCACTTCAAGGTCGTGGCCTTCCTTGTCGGTGAAGGCGATGTGTCCGATCCAGGAGGTGGGCAGGCCGTCACCGTTGATCATCGGGCCCACGCGGAACAGACCACCCTTGGCGGGGCTGTTGCCGACGTAGTCGTAGAAGGCCAGCTTCTCGGGAATGGCCGCGAAGGCCTCCTGCCTGGTGGCGCCGTTGTCGATGGCCGTCTGGACGCGGCGGTTGATCTCGGTCTTGAAGTAGCCCTGATCCCACTGGTAGCGGGTGGGGCCGAACAGCTCAACCGGGGTGGCTGCCGAGCCGTACCACATGGTTCCGGCCACGATGAAGGCCGCGAAGAACACCGCGGCGATGGCACTGGCCAGCACCGTCTCGATGTTGCCCATGCGAAGGGCCTTGTAGAGGCGCTCCGGGGGTCGGGTGGTGATGTGGAAGATGCCGGCGATGATCCCGACGATGCCGGCGGCGATGTGGTGCGCCACGATCCCGCCCGGGTTGAAGGGGTTGAAGCCCTCGGGTCCCCAGGCGGGCTGCACCGGTTCGAGGTGGCCCGTCAGGCTGTAGGGATCGGAGATCCACATCCCCGGACCGAACACACCGGTGAGGTGGAAGGCGCCGAAGCCGAAGCAGCCGAGACCCGCCAGGAGCAGGTGGATGCCGAAGATCTTGGGAAGGTCGAGAGCGGGCTCCCCGGAGCGGGGGTCCTGCCAGATCTCGAGATCCCAGTAGGTCCAGTGCCAGATGGCGGCCAGGAAGAGCAGGCCGCTGAAGATGATGTGGGCGGCGGCCACGCCCTCGAAGCTCCAGAAGCCGGGGTCGACGCCGGTTTCACCGGTGACGCTCCAGCCTCCCCAGCTGCCCGTCACGCCCAGGCGGGCCATGAAGGGCATGACGAACATGCCCTGGCGCCACATGGGGTTGAGGACCGGGTCGGAGGGGTCGAAGATCGCGAGCTCGTAGAGCGCCATGGAGCCGGCCCAGCCGGCTACCAGGGCGGTGTGCATGAGGTGCACGGCCAGCAGTCGGCCCGGGTCGTTGATGACGACCGTGTGCACCCGGTACCAGGGCAATCCCATTGGGGGGTCAGGTCTGGGTTGACAGTTGCCGAAGCCGGTCGCCGGGGCGATGGCGGCTAAGGAGACGCTCGGTGGATACCGATCCGTGCTGGCGATGGTAAGGGTTGCGGGCAACGGCACGGGGCCCAGGTAACGGACCGCAACGGCGCACCTCACAATGGGAGCCGTCCAGTTCCCCCAGAGGCTTCCGCCATGCCCGTGATCCGGTTCGTGCGTGAGCAGCGTGACGTGGAGTGCTATCCGGGGGAGAACCTCCGCGAGGTCGCCCTGCGCGAAGGCATCGAGCTGTACGGCCTCAAGGGACGGCTGGGCAACTGCGGCGGCTGCGGCCAGTGCATCACCTGCTTCGTGGAGGTGGTGGAGGGCGGAGCGGCCAACGCCCTCACGGAGCAGACGGCGGTGGAGCAGCTCAAGCTGAGACGGCGTCCCCAGGGCTGGCGGCTGGCCTGTCAGGCCCTGGTGCAGAAATCGGTGATGGTGCTCACCATGCCCCAGGTGGGACTCGCGGACCGGGAGGGTGACCTGGCCCGGGCCCGCACCCAGCCCCTGCCGGAGGGTCCCACCGCCTGGCCCCTCCCCCCCGAGGAGGAGGAGCCGGAGGGGGAGGCCGGCCCATCCGCAACGAGCGATGAAGGGGGCGTCCTTCCCGCCGATGGGCGGTGATACCTTCTCAGAACCTCTCCAGCAGTCATGGAAACCAACGACCTCGGCTTCGTTGCCAGCCTCCTGTTCGTTCTGGTTCCCGCCGTTTTTCTGATCATTCTCTACATCCAGACCAACAGCCGCCAGGGCGGCTGAGTCGGCCTCAGCGCGCCCGTCCCTCCGGTTCCCGCACCAGCAGGACCGGAGCCGGAGCGTGGACCCGGATGTAATCGCTGACCGAGCTGCCCAGCAGCTTGTCGAGATCCACCAGGGCCCGGGCCACGAGCGGCCTGCGGTCCTGGGAGGCAATCACCACCAGATCCGCCTTCGCCTCTTCGGCGGCGGCACACACACCGCGGGCGATGTCGCCCGTGAGATGCACGCCCTTCATCTCCACGCCGAAGCTGCGGGCCCGTTGGATCGCCTTCTGCAGCACGTCGTCGCCGGGGGTGCGTCCCCCCCGCGAAGGGGTGATGTCCTGGCGGGACACATGCACGCCGGTGAGGCTGCCGCCGGGGATGCCCTGGACCAGCTCGCAGGCCAGCCGCAGGGCATCGTCGCCGACCCCGGTGCCGTCGATGGCCACCAGCACCCGGTTGATGGCCTTCACATAAAGGTCGTCCCGGACCAGCAGCATGGGCCGGGTGGAGAGCTGGAAGACGTACTGGCTGGCGCTGTTGCCGAGGATCGACTGCAGCCGGCCCAGGCCCCGCGACCCCATCACGATCAGGTCGGCCTCCAGCTCATCGGCCACGTTCAGCACGGTCAGCTTGGCGTCGCCCTCGCGCACCAGGGTGTTGACCTCGCCGGGGCTGAGACCGAGACGCTCGATGGCCTCCTTGATCAGCACCTCGGCCTGCTGGCGGTGGCTCTCCAGATCCAGACCCCCCTGCTCGGGAATCACGTGCAGCAGGTTGATCCGGGCCTGACGGCAGGGGGGGATGTCACGCAGGATGCGGACCATCTCCTCCACATGACCCTTGCCGGAATCGGCGATCAGCAGGTTGCGGAACACGGACGTCAAAGAGGCTCTGGATCAGCCTATGGCTGATCCTCTGTCCGCAGTCCCCCGTGGTGAAGACCGTGATGCAGCGCTCCGAAGCGGGCTGGTGGTGCCTGAACCGGCGGGTGCTGCCGCAGCACACCGACCACGCCGGCGTGATGTGGCACGGGGCCTATCTGGCCTGGCTGGAGGAGGCCCGCGTCGAGGCCCTGGCCCGGGCCGGCCTCCACTACAGCGACCTGTCGGCCCGTGGGCTGGAGCTGCCGGTGGTGGGCTTGCGCATCGATTACCGCCAGGCCCTGCTCCACGGTGACGCGGTCGCGATCCACAGCCGGGTGCTGCCGCGGGAGGGCGTGAAGCTTTCCTGGCAGAGCCGCTTTCTGCGCCCGGATGGGGGGCTGGCGGCCGAGGCCTGCGTCGACCTCGTTCTGGTGGATCTCTCCGGGGGCGCGGAGCGGCGCCGGCTGCAGCGGCGGCTGCCGCAGGACCTGGAGCAGGCCCTGACCATCCTGCGGGAGGGACCACCCGTCACCGGGATCCAGTCATAGTACGCTTGTACTGCTGATCGGACGCCGGCGCGGGCCATGGGAGATCTGGTGCAGGGGGCGTTCCCCCGCAGGATGTCTGCGGTCTGGGACCGGCAGCAGCGGCTGTGGTGGCTGCTCTGGAGCCGCTGCCCCGGCCTCGGTTGGCAGCGCCTGCGGGCCCTTGAGGCCGGCTGTGGTGGGCTGGCCGCCGCCTGGGGGGCTTCCGCTGCCGAGCTGGCGGCGGTGCCGGGTCTCGGTGAGGGGCTGGTGGCGGGGGTGGAGCGCTTCCGCCGCCGCTGGGGGCCCCGGCCCCTGGAGGTCTTTGCGCCCCGGTGCCGCTTCGGCCGCGGCGTGCTCGTCCCCGGCGACCGGGGCTGGCCAGCGGGCCTGGGGGAGCTGCAGCGGCCGCCCCTGCAGCTGTGCTGGCAGGGACGGGGCAGCCTCTGGCCCCACCTGGGCCAGCGCCGTTCGGTGGCGGTGGTGGGCACCCGCCGCCCGTCCCTGCACGGTCTCTCGATGGCCCAGGCCATCGGTGCGGCCCTGGCCGAGGCGGGCTGGCCCGTTGTGAGCGGGCTGGCGGAGGGCATCGATGGGGCCGCCCACCAGGGGTGTCTGGCGGCCGGAGGGGCCCCGGTGGGGGTGCTGGGCACACCGCTGGGTCGCGCCTATCCCCTCCATCACGCACTGCTGCAGAGCCAGGTGGCCCGTCAGGGTCTGCTGGTGAGCGAGCTGGCCGAGGGCGCCGCCGTACGTCCCGGCAGCTTCGCCGCCCGCAACCGCCTGCTGGTGGCCATGGCGGCTGCGGTGGTGGTGGTGGAGTGCCCGGTCGTCAGCGGGGCGCTCCACTCGGCCGAACTGGCCTGGCAGCTGGAGCTGCCCCTGTGGGTGGTGCCCGCCGATGCCGGTCGGGCCTCGGCCATGGGCAGCAACCGGCTGCTGGCCAGGGGGGCCACACCCCTGCTCCTCCCCGCCGACCTGATCGACCAGCTGGGTCCCGGCCCCCTGGCCCGCCGCGGGCCAGGGTCGGCACCGCCAGGGGAGCCGGCGGAGGCCGAGGTGATGGCGGCCGAGGGCCTGCTGGCGGCGGTGGGCGGAGGTGCCAGCCTCGAGCAGCTGAGCCTGGCGCTCGATCGCCCCATGGCCGAGCTGATGCCCCGGTTGCTGGAGCTGGAGCTGGCCGGGCGGCTGCGGGCCGAAGCGGGCCTCTGCTGGCGCCCCTGCTGAGGCCGTCGCCCCTGATTAGGCTCCCCCCATGCGTTCCCAGGCCGGCACCCCCCCGCTCTCCTCCCCGCTCTCAGCCCCGCTCTCCGCACCACCGTCGCTCGGGTCCGAGGCCCTGACGGTCACGGGGGCGGAACTGCTGGAGTGGCGCCGCCGCCTGCTGGCCCGGGGCGGCGCCGCCGCCGACCTCGACTGGCTGCTGGATCTGGGCGGCGGGCTGCGCTGGAGCCAGCTGCAGTCGCTCTGGTGTCACCCGCAGGCCACCGTCCGGCTCGATCGCCCGCTGCAGGCGCTCGAAGCCCTCTGGCGCCGCCACCGCCACACCCACGAGCCCCTCCAGTACCTGGTGGGCCGTTGCCCCTGGCGCGACCTGGAACTGCCGGTGGCCCCCGGGGTGCTGATACCCCGGCAGGAAACGGAGCTGCTGGTGGACCTGGCCCTGGAGCTGCGGCGGCCGGGCCCCCCCATCGCCTGCTGGGCCGACCTGGGCACCGGCTCCGGTTGCCTGGCCATCGCCCTGGCCCGCTGCCTGCCCACCAGCCGGGGCTTTGCCGTCGAGACGAGCGCCGAGGCCCTGGCCCAGGCCGGCGCCAACCTCGCCCGCTGGGACCTGCAGCGCCAGGTCACCCTGCTGGCGGGCGACTGGTGGCAGCCGTTGCAGCCCTGGTGGGGCGGGCTGGATCTGGTGGTGAGCAACCCGCCCTACATCCCCAGCGCCACCCTGGCCGGCCTGGAGCCGGTGGTGCGCGATCACGAACCCCGGCAGGCCCTCGATGGCGGCCCCGACGGGCTGACGGCCCTCCGCCCGATCGTGGCCGGGGCCCTGCAGGCGCTGGCCCCTGGCGGCCTGCTGCTGCTGGAGCACCACCACGACCAGAGCGAGGCGGTCGGCGAGCTGCTGCGCGCCGCCGGTCTGGAGCGCCCCGGAGTCCACGCCGACCTGGAGGGCCAGGCCCGCTTCGCCAGTGCCTGGAGGCCCGGCGCCCGATGAACGGTCCCGCCGATCTGGCCAGGTGCCTGGCGGCCGGGGAGGCCGTCCTGTTCCCCACCGACACCCTGCCGGCCCTGGCCTGCCGGCCCGCGGCGGCCGCCCTGCTCTGGCGCCTCAAGCAACGGCCCGCCGACAAGCCCCTGATCCTGATGGGGGCCGACCTGCCCCAGCTGATCGCGGTCCTCGGGGTGCCCTGGCAGGAGGCCTGGCTGGAGCAGGCCCGGTCCAGCTGGCCCGGGGCCGTCACCCTGGTGCTGCCGGTCACCGGAGCCCTCACCGACCATCTCCACCCCGGTGGCACCAGCCTCGGCCTGCGCGTGCCGGCCTGCGAGCAGGCCCGGGAGCTGTTGCGCCTCAGCGGCCCCCTGGCCACCACCAGCGCCAACCGCTCCGGCCAGCCTGCGGCCACCACGGCGGCGGAGGCCGCCCGCCAGTTTCCCGGGCTGGCCCTGCTGGAGCCCCTGCCCTGGCCCCCGGGGTCTGGGCAGGCCAGCACCGTCCTTGCCTGGCGGGGGGAGGAGTCCAGCGACGACCCCTGGGCGGTGCTCCGCTCCGGGGCCACGCCGCCGGCGGGCGCGGGGGGCGCCTGATGCTGCCGCTCCTGCTGGTGGTGCTGCTGGGGGTGTCCCTCAGCCACTGGACGCTGGTGCCCCTGGTGCACCTGGCCACCCCCATCTTCGATCTGGGCTGGCTCGGCTGGCTGCTGCTGGCCCTCGGCCTCTGGCTGTTCGCCGGCGCCTGATGGCCCCCCGCTGACGTGACGCCCACCCAGGGGCCGCCCGGGGCCGGCCGGCACCTAGCCTCCCCAGCGATTCCCCCGGCATCGCCCTTGTCCGCGGCCGGTCCCGTTGTCCAGCGCCGATGGAGGCGTGCCCGACGCCCCCATGACCCTTCCCCCCGCCGGTGATCCCGGCCTGGCCGCCTTCGGCTCCAGCCTCACGGCCATCACCCTGGCCGAGCTGGGCGACAAGACCTTCTTCATGGCCCTGATCCTGGCGGCGCGCCATCGCCCCCGCTGGGTGTTCGTGGGGGCCTTCGCCGCCCTCACCCTGGTCACCCTGTTGTCCCTGGGGATGGGGTACGGCCTCAGGGAGTGGCTCCCCCAGGCCATCGTTCCCTGGCTGGCAGCGGCCCTGTTCCTCGGCTTCGGCATCAAGCTGCTGGTGGATGCCGCCGGCCTGCCCGCCGATGCCGCCAAGGAGGAGGCCCAGGAGGCCAGGGAGGCGATCGACGCCGCCGAGAGCGATGGCAGCATCCGTGGCCCGGGGGCCGTGATCTGGGAAGCCTTCGTGCTGGTGTTCCTGGCCGAACTCGGGGATCGCACCCAGTTCGCCACCATCTTTCTGGCGGCGGCGCCGGCCTTCACCTTCGCCGGCCTGCTGGCCGGCACGCTGCTGGGCCATGCCCTGGTGACCTGGCTGGCGGTGGGCGCGGGCCAGTGGATCGGCGGCAGGATCAGCGAGAGGGTGCTCTACCGCCTCAGTGGAGGCCTGTTCCTGGCCTTCGGCCTGCTGTCGCTCTGGCAGGCCATCGGCTGACGCCCTTCAGCGGGAAGCGGGTTGCTGCAGATCCCAGCGGAACAGCCCCCGCAAGGTGGGCTGCTGGAACGGGCCTTCCTCCATCGTCGGGGCGAAATCCACGCGTTCGTTGACGGGAACCGTCAGGGGGCGCGCCGGTGGGCCGACGGCCGGCAGCGTTCTGGACCCAGCCGCTGGCGCCGGGCCGCTGGGATCGGCGTAGCGGGTGCGGATGCCGGGACTGCCCAGGATCTCGGCGCCGGAGCGGGCTGGCGGCAGGGGCGGTGGCGGGCCCGGTGGGACCTGGGCCAGGGCCCCCGGCAGGACGATCAGCCCTGCCACCAGCCAGGTGTGGCTCGCCATGGCCTCCCGTGCGCTGTGCTGCGCCGATGGTAAGGGCGGTGGCGGCGCCCATCCCCTGGCAAGCCGGCTAACGGATTTGAACCGATGGCCTTCGCTTTACAAAAGCGCTGCTCTACCACTGAGCTAAGCCGGCAAGGGCCCTTGGCCCAGCCCAGCCTATCCCTGGGCCAGGGCCCAGAGCAGCAGCTGGGTGCGGCTGCGGCAGCCGGTCTTGGCCAGCAGATGGGAGACGTGGCACTCCACCGTGCGCGGGCTCAGCACCAGCTGGGCGGCGATGTGGCGGTTGCTGTCGCCCTGGCGCAGCAGATCGAGGACCAGTTGCTCCGCTGGGGTGATCGCCACCGGGAACGCTTCGGCCACGGCCTGCCATCGCTGCACTGCCTGCAGGATTCCCGCCGGCCGTCTCCCGGGCGGCGGCGTCTCAGTCGGGATCGGCGGGGGAGGGATCTTCGGTCGGTTCGCTGGCCAGGGGAACGGCCAGCTCCTGCGGGGCGGGTTCAGCATCGGGGGCCTGGGCCATGCCCACGGCGGCGGCTGCCGCCACCAGGGCCGGCAGGGGACGGGCCCGCTTGATCGGCAGGTTGGCCACCAGGGCGGTGACGCGGTCCTCGGTCTCCAGGCTCACGTCGCCCTCCTCGATGTCGATCTCCACGTAGCGCTGCACCACCTCGAGGATTTCGCGCCGCATCTGCTCGAGCAGTTCGGGATTGAGGTCGCTGCGGTCGTGGGCCAGCACCAGCTGCAGCCGCTCCTTGGCCATGGTGCCGCTGGGTTTCTGGCGCCCCAGCAACCGTTGGATGAAATCGAACAGCGTCATGGTGCTCAGAAGAGACCGGTGGTTTTGCGGATCTTGTTCATCAGCCGGGCGCGCAGGCCCCTGCGGGCCTTGGAGGGATCCTCCAGGGGGATGTCCTCGCCCCGCAGGCGCCGGGCGATGTTCTGGTAGGCCTTCGCGGCGGGGGATCCGTTGCCGTTGAGGGTGAGCGGTTCCCCCCGGTTGGTGGACACGATCACCTGCTCGTCCTCCACCACCAGGCCCACCAGGGGCAGGGCCAGGATGTCGGTGACGTCATCGACGCCCAGCATTTCCTGGCTGGCCATCATCTTGGGCCGCACCCGGTTCAGCACCAGTTGCACCGGCGTCACGCCCCGGGTGTTGAGCAGGCCGATCACCCGGTCGGCATCCCGCACGGCCGACACTTCCGGCGTGGTGATCACGATCGCCTCGCGGGCCGCGGCGGCGGCGTTCTTGAAGCCGTCCTCGATCCCTGCTGGGCAGTCGATCAGAACGAAATCAGCCCGCTCCGCCACCATGGCGACGATGCGCTGCATGTCCTCGGGGGTGAGCCACTCGAGCATCCGGGGATTGCCGGCGGGCAGGAGGGAGAGATTCGGTTCCTGCTTGTGCTTCACCAGGGCTTGCTCCAGCCGGCAGGTTTCGGCCAGCACCTCCTGGGCGGTGTAGACGATCCGGTTCTCCAGGCCGAGCAGCAGATCGAGATTGCGCAGGCCGAAATCGGCATCGAGAACGACGGTGCGCTCCCCCAGCCGGGCCAGGGCGATCCCCAGGTTGGCGGTGAGGGTCGTCTTGCCGACGCCCCCCTTGCCAGAGCAGATGAGGATGATGCGAGGGGAGGCTGACGTCACGGCGTCCACGGGCGTCGGCGCAGGCTAATCCCACCGGGCGGAACGGCTGTGCCAAGGCCTGGAACTGCCGCTAGAAAGGCCCATCCCCTCCACGCTGCGATGACCACTGCCCCCCACCGGCCCCAGAGGCTGCTGGTGATGCCCGACGACGGTGTGGACGCGGTGGTCGCGCTGATCGAGACCGCCAGCGAGCAGCTGCTGCTCAAGCAGTTCAAGCTGCAGTCGGAGGCGGTGGAGGAGGCCCTGCGGCGGGCCCGTGAGCGGGGGGTGGAGGTGCGGGTCATGCTCAACCCCCATACCTCCGGCGGCGACCGCTGGAACGACGAGGCCTTCGCCCGTCTCCAGGGCTGGGGCATCGACACCGCCTGGACCAGCGAGGCCTTCCCGGTGACCCACGAGAAATCGATGGTGGTCGACCGGCACACCGCCCTGGTGGCCACCTTCAACCTGGCCGACAAGTACTTCACCGAGACCCGCGACTACGGGGTGCTCACCTACAACCCGGCCGTGGTGGCCCAGGTGACCGCCGGTTTCGAGGCCGACTGGCAGCGCGTCTTCTTCCAGCCCGATCTGGGGGTGGGCCTGGTGTGGAGCAGCGCCCACAGCCGCGGTCAGATGGCCCGCATCGTCGATGCCGCCACCCGCACCCTCTGGATCCAGCACCCCAAGTTCGTCGATGCGGTGATCCTGGAGCGGATCATCAGCGCCCGGGAGCGGGGCGTGAAGGTGCGGGTGCTGTGCGGCGGCAAGCACGGCATCAGCGACTGGGACATCTACGACACCTTCTCCTCCCTGCGGGTGATGCAGCGCTTCGGCGTCAAGGTGCGCAGGCAGCAGCGGCCCAAGCTGCACGCCAAGCTGATCCTGGTGGATGGGGCCTTCGCCCAGACGGGCTCGATGAACATCGATCGCAGTGCCTTCGATCTGCGCCGCGAACTGGGCATCGAGAGCGATGCCCCCGAGGTGGTGGCGCGGCTGCGCGAGATGTTCGAGACCGACTGGGAGAACGCCGACAAGTACAACGCCCCCGATCCCCTCGACCCCAAGTATCACGAGGAAGGGGAACTGCCTCCGGATCCCCATTTCGTCCATGACTGAGTCCCCCGCCCCCGCCCCGACGGCCGCTCCGCCCGGGCTGGGGCAGCTGTTCACGGGCATGCTGATGGTGGCCCTGTCCGCCTTCGGCGGCGGCCTCTCGGCCTGGAGCCAGCGGATCATCGTCGAGCAGCGCCGCTGGATGAGCAACGAGGAGTTCCTCACCGGACTCACCGTGGCGCGGCTCTTCCCCGGCCCCAACCAGATCAACATGGCCGTCTACGTCGGCACCTTCTTCCGCGGCCTGCCCGGGGCCCTGGCGGCCCTGGCGGGGATGCTGCTGGTGCCCTTCACCCTGCTGATGGCGATCGGGCTGCTCTATTTCCAGTTCCACAGCCTGCCCGCCCTCGACCGGGTGCTGGCGGGGGTGGTGGCGGCGGCGGCGGGGATGGCCCTGTCGATGGGCTTCAAGATCCTCGATGAGTACTGGAAGGATCCGATGGCCCTGCTGCTGGCGGCGGTCACCTTCGTGCTGATGACGTTCTTCCATGTGCGGCTGGTGCCGCTGGTGCTGGTGGCCGGCCCCCTGGCGATGGCCTGGTACTGGCCGCGGCGGTCCCAGCCCGGGCCCCCGGCCGGAGATCCGCGCTGATGCCGCCCCTGCTGCTGGCGGCCGCCGCCGAGGCGGCCAGCTGCGCCCCCATGCGCCTCAACGATCTCGGCCACCTGCTGCAGGTGATGGGCACCTTTCTTGGCCTGTCGCTGTTCTCCCTGGGGGGCGGCAACACCCTGCTGGCCGAGTACCACCACCTCAGCGTCGTCCAGTACTGCTGGCTGCGGCCCGCCCAGTTCGCCGACATCTACGCCCTGGCCGAGGCGGCCCCCGGCCCCAGCTCCATGATCGTGGGGCTTCTCGGCATGGGGGCCGGCTGGCCCGAGGGGCCCGGCTGGGCCCTGCTGAGCGCCTACGGCGCCGAGATCGCCATCCTGCTGCCCTCCACCCTGCTGATGGTGGTGGCCTGCCTCAGCTGGAACCGGCTGCGGGAGTCCCCCTGGCGGGTGGCCTTCGAGCGGGGCCTGGGTCCGATCACCCTCGGCATCCTGTTCGCCGTGGGGGTCAAGATCCTCCAGACCGCCGACACCAACGCCCCCGGGGTGGTGGTGTCCCTGCTGGTCTGCGTGCTGATGCTGCGCACCCGGATCTCGCCCCTGTGGTTCATGGCGGTGGCCGGCGGGCTCGGGGCCTTCGGCCTGATCAACCGCTGATCCCCGCTCCACCGCTGAAGTCGGGCGCCGCCGGATCGATCCGGATCTCCCCGTCCACCAGTTGGGCCTGCTCGGCCAGCCCCGGCGGCGGCAGACCCTCGGGGCCCCGGGCCACCACATCGGCGATGCGCAGCTGCAGGGGCCGCAGCTGCAGGGCCACGATGCGCGCCTCCCGGTTTCCGCTGACACCGGCATGGGCGACGCCCCGCAGCCGCCCCCACACCAGGACGTTGCCGGCGGCGCTGATCCGGGCGCCGGGGTTCACATCCCCCAGCAGCAGCACCGAACCTTCCCCCTGCAGATGGTCACCGGCGCGCAGGGTGCCGCGATGGACCAGCAGATCGGCCGCCGCTGCCCCCGGGGCCGCGGCGGGTGGCGCCGGCCGCGACGGGCCCGGATCGGTGTCGAGGCCGAGGGCGGCGGCGGCCACCAGCGTTTCCGGCCGGCGGCTGGCGACGCGCACCAGTTCCAGCTGCACCGAATCCAGCAGCTCCTGCAGCTGGCGCAGGTCCGGCAGCCGCAGCAGCCAGCGGCCCGCCTCCAGCACCACGGAGCCCGCCGGCGGCTGGCGACTGCCGAGGGCATAGCGCACCTCCTCGACGGCACTGGCGGATCCCTCCTCGGCCGGCAGCCGCAGCAGGTGGGGCTGCTGGCCATCGATCGCCTGGATCAGTGCGGCTGCCACGACGATGCCCTGCGGTGCAGCGAACCTAGAGGTCCCGCCGGCCGGCGTCGTCCTGCCGACGCACCGCCAGGGTCTCCCGCAGCGCATCGCTGACCCGGGCCGGATGGATCAGCCAGGCCATGTCGACGGTCTGGCAGAGGCTGGCCACCAGGGGCGAGCGCTGCTCGAGGGCCTGCAGCCGCTGGCCGTCCCAGAGGCGCAGGCCCCCGGAATAGGGGTGATAGCCCCGGCTCTGGCGCTGCTCCAGGGCGCAGCAGCCGTCCGCCACCAGGCCGGCGCGTTCGCACAGCCCCCTTGCCACCGCCAGCAGTTCGATCTGGCTGGCCGGGGAGAGGTCGCTGACGTCGGTGGCCTTGGGCAGGCGCCGCTCCAGCAGCCGCCCGCAGGGATCGGCCAGCTCCTCAGGCCCCTCCTCCCGCCAGCGCACCAGGTGGTAGCCGGTGCGGATGTCGTCGTTGGCCAGGTAGCTGTCCAGGTCGAGGTGATCCCGGTCCCAGAGCCAGCGGGCCATGGTGGCGTCCGCCCAGACCAGGCCCGGGCCGAGCCTGCGGGCCACGCTGATCACCCTGTTGAGCAGCCAGTTGCAGACGATGTTGAGCCGGTGGTTGTAGACGCTCCGGTACATCAGATGGCGCACCACCAGGTAGTGCTCCACCGCCATCAGGCCGCGGGGGTGGAGGGCCAGATCCCCGTCGGGCGCCAGGGTGAGGCTGGCGAGGATCCGCTCCAGATCCAGCTGGCCGTAGCGGGTGCCGGTGCTGTAGCTGTCGCGCAGCAGGTAGTCGAGCCGGTCGCAGTCCAGCTGGCTGCTCACCAGCGCCTTGATGGCCCGGCTCGGGTGGCGGCCGTGCTCCAGCAGATCAGCCACCAGGGCGGCCCGGCCCGGGGCGCCGTCATCGAGGCGGTCCCGCAGGGCGGCATGGTCGCGGATCAGCCGGCCCGACCAGGTCTCATGCCGCAGGCCGAACATCTCCTCGCCGGAGTGGCTGAGGGGCCCGTGGCCCACGTCGTGCAGCAGGGCGGCGGCATAGAGCACGTCCCGGTGCCGGGACAGGGAGGGGTCGAGCCGCTCCAGCTGCTGCAGGGCCAGCCGCGCCACCGCCAGCACGCCGAGGGAATGGGTGAAGCGGCTGGATTCCGCTCCGTGGAAGGTGAGGAAAGCGGGCCCCAGCTGGCGGATGCGCCGCAGCCGCTGGAAGGGGGCGGTGTCGATCAGGTCGATCACCAGGGCCTCGGCCGGATCCTGGCGATCGAGGCGGATCGCCCCATGGAGGGGATCGTGGTAGGTGCGCTGGCTCATGGGACCGGGGCCGACAGACCGGCGACCAGCAGCCCGGCCGCGTCCTGCAGCCAGGTGTCCCCTTCCCCATCGGGCTCCAGCGGCTCCGGCTGGGGCAGCCGCACGTCCGGTTCGATGCCCTGGTTCTGGATGTCGCGACCGCTGGGGGTGAGGTAGCGGGCCACGGTCACCGCCAGGCCGCTGCCGTCACTCAGGTTGATCAGGGTCTGGATCAGCCCCTTGCCGAAGGTGCGGCTGCCGGCCAGGCGCGAGCGGCCGCTGTCCTGGAGGGCCCCGGCCAGGATCTCGCTGGCGCTGGCCGTGCCGGCGTTCACCAGGGTGAGCATGGGGCCGCCATACAGCTGTCCAGGACCCGCCTGCTGCCGGTCGGCGATGCCGCCCCGGTCCTGGGTCTCCACGATCGGGTCCCCATTGAGCAATCCGTCGGCCACCGCCAGACCGGCGGCCACCAGGCCCCCGGAGTTGTTACGCAGATCCAGGATCAGCCCCTCGATCGGCCCGCTGCCACCGGGGGCGGTCAGGGCGGCCAGGGCGGCCCGCACCTGCTGGGGCACCGGCTCGCTGAACTGGGTGATCCGCAGGTAACCGAGGCTGTGGCCCTCGCTGAGCAGGCGGTGGCTGCGGACCGGTTGCAGATCCACCTCGCGGCGATCGAGCAGCACCTCGCTCTCCTGTCCCGAGGGGGCGCGCAGGGCCACGAGCACGTCGCTGCCGGCCGGTCCCCGCAGCCGGGCGGCGGTGCCGTCCAGCCCCAGCTCCTCGGCCGATGTGCCGTTCACCCGCAGGATCTCCGTGCCGGAAACGATCCCGGCGTCGGCGGCGGGGGAGGCGTCGAGGGGGGCGATCACCACGATCCGCTGGTCCCCCGCCCGCCGGCCCAGTTGCAGTCCCACACCGCTCACCCGCCCCTGGGTGCTGGAGCGCAGGGTGGCGAACTCCTCCGGGCGCAGCATCCGGGTGTAGGGGTCGTCGATGGGGGCCAGCATCGCCTCGATCGCCGCGTAGGCCTCCAGCGAGCTGCTGATCGGCTGCTCCAGGGTCTTCTGGCGCAGGCGCCGCCACTGCACCGCCTCCAGCTGCTCCGGATCGACGTAGCTCTGGTTCACTAGCCGCCAGGCCTCCACCACCAGCTGCTGGGCATCGTTGAGCGCCAGTGCCGCTGCGGGCATGCCGAGCGGCAGGCACAGGAGCAGGCAGAGCCCGGTCCCCACCAGGAGCCGGAGCGGCGCCAATCGGGTGCGCAGCCCTGTTGCAAAGCATTGAGCCGGCAGGGAGCGGCGGGCCGGGTCTCTCACGGGGGGGTCAGAACGATCGGTAGACTCTCGCAACCCAAGCCCCACGCTGCATGGCGAACTCGTCCACCGGCGCCAAGTCGTCCCCGATCTATGACTGGTTCGAGGAGCGCCTGGAGATCCAGGCCATTGCCGACGATATCTCCGCCAAGTACGTCCCCCCCCACGTCAATATCTTCTATTGCCTGGGCGGCATCACCCTGGTCTGCTTCCTGATCCAGTTCGCGACCGGGTTCGCGATGACCTTCTACTACAAGCCCACGGTGGTGGAGGCCTACAGCTCGGTCCAGTACCTGATGACCGACGTCAGCTTCGGCTGGCTGATCCGCTCGGTCCATCGCTGGAGCGCCAGCATGATGGTGCTGATGCTCATCCTGCACGTTTTCCGGGTGTACCTCACCGGCGGCTTCAAGCGTCCCCGTGAGCTCACCTGGGTCACCGGCGTCACCATGGCCGTGATCACCGTGTCGTTCGGCGTCACCGGCTACTCCCTCCCCTGGGACCAGGTCGGTTACTGGGCCGTGAAGATCGTCAGCGGCGTCCCCGCCGCCGTCCCGGTGGTCGGCGACTTCATGGTCGAGCTGCTCCGCGGTGGTGAGAGCGTCGGTCAGTCCACCCTGACCCGCTTCTACAGCCTCCACACCTTCGTTCTGCCCTGGCTGCTGGCGGTGTTCATGCTGATCCACTTCCTGATGATCCGTAAGCAGGGCATCTCCGGCCCGCTCTGAACCCCGTTCTTCCCCTTAGCCTTCCCCCACCGGTCACCAGCGCTCCGAGCTCCCACCATGCACATCCTCAAGAAGCCTGACCTCACCGATCCCAAGCTGCGGGCCAAGCTGGCCAAGGGCATGGGGCACAACTACTACGGTGAGCCGGCCTGGCCCAACGACCTCCTCTACATCTTCCCGGTGGTGATCCTCGGGACGATCGCCTGCCTCGTCGGCCTGGCCGTCATGGATCCGGCGATGCTGGGTGATCGGGCCGATCCCTTCGCCACCCCGCTGGAGATCCTCCCCGAGTGGTACCTCTACCCGGTGTTCCAGATCCTCAGGGTCGTCCCCAACAAATTGCTGGGCATCACCCTGCAGACGATGGTCCCCCTGGGTCTGATGCTGATCCCCTTCATCGAGAGCTTCAACAAGTTCCAGAACCCGTTCCGCCGGCCTGTGGCCATGGGTGCCTTCCTGTTCGGCACCGTGTTCACCATCTACCTGGGCATTGGCGCCTGCCTCCCCATCGACAAGTCCCTCACCCTGGGCCTGTTCTGAGTCGTCGGTCGTCTTCCGCCACCCTCCATACCCTTCAAGCCGCGAGCCATCGCGGCTTTTTTTTGTGCCCGTTTTCCGGCAGCCCCTGTGAGCGTGGGCCTGGGCTTCGCCTTTGGCGCTTTCTCCGGCAGGTCGGTCCGCACGGGTCTGGGGGAGTCCACAGGCCCTGGGCACGTCCCTCAGGGACGGGCTGGCAGCGCCGCTGACCTGCTCCCCGGTTGCTCGGCCCAGCCAGCCGCTCCAGCCCGTCCTGCCGCCGGGGAGCAGCTCTGCTGGGCCCACCCCCGTCCCTGGGGCTGCTCCGATCTGGCGCTGGCCCCAGCTGGGCAGGCAAGGAACCGCTGATTTGGGCCCTCCCCCTGGTCTGCTCGCCCAAGGTGATATGATTTTGGACTGCGCCCCAGAGAGCGAGAGCTCGAGCGGGGGGCAGGCTTACGGGATCGAGAGGCGCGAGCCGACGGTGT
>NZ_JAFKRJ010000051.1:0-89332 GCF_019038515.1 Synechococcus sp. CCAP 1479/10
GCCGGTGCGTTCCTGCTGGCCGCGCATTCGCTCAGTGCCGTTGGGCCATTCTCCCGCGGCTGGGCTGGTTTTTCAGCAGCCTCCTAGATGAGTATCGATACGATGGGAAGCCTGATCATGTATGCGTATCAGTGTCATTTCCTAATTACCAAATGTTTTACAGATATACCCAGGGTATTACAGTTGATTGGTGCGTTCTTCTGATTGACGTGAGTATTCTTTGGCGACAGAACTGTCTATTCTATCCATATAATGCCGCTACATCCGATCTGTCAAGGCGACCAAGTTCTGAGTTTCAAGGACTTGCCGCCTTTCAGGGTATGTTTTCAAGCACCATTCAAGGGAAGGGCCGCCATTCAGGCCTTCCAGCGTCTTGTCCGACATCTCCCCAAGCTGAAGTACTTGTTCCAACAATGATTACATCATCAGACATTGTCCGTATCGCGTTCTCGAGCGTAGAGACAAAGCAGAAGTATCAACCACTCCTTGATTCAAGGGGAATCACATCGGTTGTATCTCGCGAGCTTTTTTCCCCAAGGCTCGACTGGGAACAATGGAAGAGGGCTTAGAATATGGCAACCCGTCCAGTTTTTTTTGATAATCACCGTGGCTCTTGTCCGGCAACTAAAGAAATTCAGATAGAGTTTGAATGGTACCCAGGATTCTCTGTAGCTCAAAAACAGAGATCGATTGCCTCTCTCCACTCAAGTATCATTAGCACTACGGATCTTCGCAATCCTCTTGAGATCTCCTCCAAATCAGAAACGCCACTTGGCGTTGCATTATCTGCATTCAATCTGCAGCTTCGCTTCCTCTGTGATCCACCATTGAATGCTTCGGTGGAGACCGTTTATCAGGGCAGCAAGATATATGCTGGCCAGAATCGACCTGACAACGATAGATACTTTCTGCAACCACGAGAG
The DNA here is from genome assembly GCF_019038515.1 of Synechococcus sp. CCAP 1479/10. Taxonomy (NCBI): domain Bacteria; kingdom Bacillati; phylum Cyanobacteriota; class Cyanophyceae; order Synechococcales; family Synechococcaceae; genus Synechococcus; species Synechococcus sp. CCAP 1479/10. Next base: position 924 of record NZ_JAFKRJ010000051.1, read on the forward strand.
GCGCGTCAGCGAGCCCGAGAGCATGAAGCATGTCACGATCTTTCTGGATGGGCAATTGGCAACTACTACTTCAACTTAGATTCCGGCACAGAGTTCTATGATTGGTTGTATCTAGGCGCGCTCTACCAGCAACTTGAACTTCTTCGGCAACTTGTTAACTATGATTGCTTCACCGATATCGAGTTTAACCCCAAAAAGTCATTGGCTTGCCAAGCTCGATCAGCCGCACTTGCCAGATCCGAGTATCTATCCCAAGGCAGTCTATTGCCATATCTGAAGAACGTCGCGGCCTCCAAGGCACGTTCTCCTGACATGGGTGGTGGCTCGGAAGGACAAGTCGCTATTGCCAATAGTGAACCAGTTATGCAGCTTAGCTTTGAGCTATAACTCATATCGCTGAGTTCTTGACCTTCTTTGTCATCGCCTAACATCTAGATGCAGAAGGTGGGAGCAAGAGTTGCCTCCTTGGTTCGAGATCCACTGCCCGCTGCTGAGCTGGGTCGTTCCAGCGATCGCCAGCCGTTTTAGGTCTCGGGCGGCAAAGCCACAACGGTGATCGAGCAGGCCTCCTGAATCTCCTGCCAGCGCTCGGCACTGATGCCGAGCTTTTGGGGCACCTGCGCGGGTACGGTGCCCTGGCGCAGCAGCTTCTGCCCGCTGGCATGCAGATCCCGCCAGGTGGGCGGCACCTTGATCGCGAAGCCCGAATCACGCAGGAAGTGCATGATCTCGCCGTTGGCGTAGGTGCGGCCGTAGGGGCGAAAGGGGCGGCCACCGGCGGGATTGAAGCGCTCGGCGGCCTTGAGCAGCCCGATGATCGCCAACTGGCGCAGATCCTCGAACGGGTGGACGGTGCGGCGGGCGAAGTTGCCGGCGATCGTGTCGGCCAGATCCAGGTGCTGCAGTGCCAGTGCGTGGGAAGCCGCACGGGGGTGCAGAGCTCGGCGGCGGCGCGGTGGTTGCGGTCGCTGCGGCGCTGGCGGGTGCTCACCGCCGGGGTGTGCACCTCCTGTGTGCTCCCCCTGAGGGTGTTCCGCCGCAGGGGACGGATCGAAGAGGGAGAGCTGCCGGACCATCAGCGCGAGAGCAGCAGCGGCACCGGCGCGTCCTGGACGCCAAGGCCTTTCCAGTAGCGCTCCTCCAGCCAGAGGGCGCCGTGGCAGAAGGCATCCGTGAGGTCCTTGCTGCCCTTGGGGAAACGGGGCAGTTCCTCACTGAGCGGTTCGGCGCGGTGATGGAAGGCCACCTGGCCCGATTCCAGCAGCGGCGCGACGGCATGGGCACGCAGCTCCTTGCTGCCGCGGGGCGGGATGGGCAGCAGGCCGCGAATCTTGCGCCGCAGCACCTGAACGACGGCCGGGCCGTTGGCGGCGTCCTCCACCAACACCGCATGGGGCCGCAGGCCCTGCTTGTGCAGGGCGGCGCTGGCGGCGAGCAGGAAATGGATGGTGCCGGGCAGCCCGAGCCGCTTGCGCACTGCCCAGAGCACCTCGATCTCCAGCTTCTGGGGCCCGCCGGGATCCGGAGCCAGCAGGCCCATGAGCACGAAGCCGCAGTAGCAGCTGTCGTCTTCGTCCTTGAAGGTCAGGTCGCAGGAGAGGACGAGCGGCGCAAAGCGGCGGCGCTGCTGCCGCTGGAAGGGCGGCTGGATCCAGGCCCGCTGGAAGATGCCCCCCTTGGTGGGGCTGGGCCGCTGCTGGTAAAGGGCGGACCACCAGAAGGCGCCGGTGCGGTGGCGAATCTTGAGCAGCTCCTGCAGGGGGAAGCGCTCCGGGCACAGGGCCTCCCCCGGCCGGCGCCAGTCGGGCTCAACGGTCACCGAGGGCGGGTAGGCAGGCCGATCACTGGGGTGCTCGGCGATCGCCGGCAGATCCAGCACATGCCAGCCCTGGGGCGCGTCGCCCAGCTCCTCGGCCAGCAACCAGCCGACCATGTCCTCGTGATCCCAGCGGGTGAGGACGATCACCTGGGCCGAGAGGTTGCGCTGCAGGGCGCCGCTGCCGGCGTCGATGAAGGATGGTTCGGCCCGCAGGAACCAGACCGAGCGCAGCCACTCCACGATGCGCGCACGCACCCGGGGGGAGCCGGCGTCGTGGGGGCCCTTGTAGGGGTCATCGATGATTCCCAGCGAGTAGCCCTTGCCGTTGAAGGGGCCGTCCACACCGGCGGCGATGCAGCCGCCGCGCTGGGGTGTCAGCCAGTTGCCCACGGCTGCCGAATCCCTGGAGAGCGGGTTGCCGGTGGCCCTGTAGAAGTGCCGCGCCTCGCGCGAATGGGCGTAGGCCAGTTCGCCCGAGTACGAGGCGATGGCGGCGAACATGTGCGGGTGGCGGTAGACGAAGTAGGCGAGGAAGAGCTTGGAGATCAGCAGCGATTTGCCCAGGCGCGGCGGGCAGGTGACGATCAGGCGCGAGAGCTCGCCATCGGCGATCTGCTGCAGCAGGGCGATGAGCACCCGCGCCCAGCGGTGGAAGCCGTAGGCGGGGAAGGCTTCGGCGATGAAGCCCTCCAGGCTGAGGGGCGCCAGGCCCTGCTGGGCTATGGCGGGATCGCGGAGGCCCAGCAGCCCGCAATCCCGCCAGGGATCGCCGTGGGCGGGGGAAACGAGCAGGCCGCCAGCGGAGATCGCCCCCGGGCGCAGAACTGTCGGGACCGTGGGGACGGAAACCGTGGCGAGAGGGGCGGGCATCAGGCGGCAGTGGGCGGCTTGATCGGCGCGCGCAGCATCCCGGCGATCTCGCAGATCACGCGGTGGGCACCCACGGCGGCGCTGAACTGCTCGGCATCGGCAGCGCGCCGGGCCACGTCCATCAGGGCGTAGATCTGCTCCGCCTGGTGCATGAGGCGGTCGTCCACCAGCTCCTCGACCATCCGCGAGCGCGCCACGCGGAGGTACTTCTTGAGGGTGCAGTAGGAGGACATGCCCCAGAGCAGGGCCGCCTGGTCGCGGATGAACAGGGTGGGCTGCCGTTGGGCCAGCCAGAGCTGGAGTTGCGCCAGGCGTTGCTCGATCTCCGCCCGTGTGGGCCGCGGAGATTGGGTCTGGTGGGGGAACTTGTTGCCGACACCATCGGGAACACCGCGCTTGCGCCTGGGCTTCTGCGGCGCTGGCCAGGCGGGGTTGCCGTCGTCGTCTTCCTGGGGCGCCGAATCGCGCAGGGCCTCGATGGCGGCATCGCGGTAGGAAGCCTCGATCTCGCCAAGGGCCAGCTGCAGGGCGGCACGCACCTGCTGGCGGGGTTCAGCAGTAGCAGGTTCGGTAGCCGTAGCTAGATAGTGATTAGCTAGCCACAGGTTACTGGATTTAGCCAGTAGCGAACAGCAGTGCAGCCGCCAGGCAGCGGTGCGTCAGCGTGTCACGCCGCGCCAGGGCGATGCGAGTCGGTGAGGCCGCTGCGCGGTCACCGACCCTGGCGCTGGCGATGAAAGAGCGCATCGCCACCGCCGGGCTGGGGCGGTTGGGTCACGGCGGCAGGGCGTCTCGCCCGCGGCTGCGGTGGCCCGGCGCCCGCAGGGCGGCTGTGGCCAGGCCCAGCCCCTGGCGGTCCCGCTACTGGGTTAGCGCTCCCTATATGTCAGTCATGGCCGTGGATCCTGGCGTTGATGGGGCCATCGAGCGAGCGGGAGCTGGGCTGCTGGCCCTGTTCGGCGGAGCTTCCCGATGGCCTGCGGGCCCTGGTGATGGTCGGGCGAGGGGCTTTCCTTGCCGCGGGGAATCAGCTGGGCTCCAAGGGGATGACCGGAAACGGCAGGGCCTCGATCTGGGCCGCGGTGCAGCGGCGCTGCCACTGCTTGGCCTCAGGCAGCCAGCGGAACCCGGCCTCTTTGGCCTCGTCCTTGCGGGAGAAGGGCAGATCGGCCGCCACCAGCTGGCGCGGCTGGAGTCCTTCCGCCAGGTGCTCCTCGAGCTGCGGATCGCGCTCCAGGATCTGGGCCAGGTAGATGCAGTCGGTCAGCGCCCGGTGCGCCGCCCAGACCGGAATGCCGTGGGCCAGGGCCAGGGCGGCCAGCGACGGGCTGGGCCGCAGGCCAGCCCAGCTGATGCCCTCGCAGGTGCAGATCCAGGGCTTGCCCTGGTCCTCGGTTGTGGCGAGGCCGGCGGCGGCCAGCCAGCGCTCGACCCAGGGCTGATCGAAGGCGGCGTTGTGGCAGACGACCGCATCGGCGGCGTTGAGCATGGCCCGGAACAGGGCGGCGGCCTCAGGGCGGGGCTGGGGCGCCTGGGTCAGGGCGGCGTCGATGCCGTTGATCGCCTCGGCGCCGTTGGCGGCGACAGGGAAAAGGAAGGAGAGCTGCTGCAGCACCGCCCGGTGGGGCACCGAGAAGAGCACGGCGCCGATTTCGCAGAGCTCATCGGTCTCCACTTCCAGGCCGGTGGTTTCGCAGTCCAGCAGCAGAAGTGTCGAGAGGGGGAGCGCCATCACAGAACAGTTGCGTGGGCGTTGCGCCGATCCGGCCCGCTGCGGATGGCGGCGGTGAGCACCCGCTGGGCCAGCTCCTCGGCATCGACGTGAACGCCCCAGGCCGCCACGACGGTGTCCTTGGTCGCTCGGGTGAAGACCAAGGCGGTGCCGGGCGGGTAGCGGGCGGCGTTGCCGGAGCGGAAGCCCTCGCGGTAGGCCTGGGCGTAGAGAAAGCGGCTCGCCAGCCGGTCCAGCTGGTCAGGGGGCACCGGATTGCGCAACCGCAGCCAGAGCTCCAGCAGCCAGCGAAAGGCGAGGTTGAGCGGGATCGGTGCCACCAGCAGGCGGTGGCGGTAGCAGTCGGTGACCACCAGCCCGTAGTGGCGGGGCAGCAGCTCCTGGGGTGGATGGGAGCGGATCAGCAGGCGGAGCATCAGCGGAAGGGGGTGGGGTGGATGGGGCGGAAGGCGCCGAGCGCGCGGCCGCAGCCAGGGCAGCGGGCGTCCTGGAGCCGCAGCACCTCCCGCTGGCTGGGGTTGAGAAGCCAGAGGCACTCGCGGCACTCCCAGGCGGATGGGGCCGGTGTTGGGGTCGCAGGCGTGCTCATGGGCCGGCACCGCGCACCAGCGGCAACGCCGGCGCTGCCGCCTGCCGGGTTGCGGCCCGCCGGATTTCTTCCTGGAGGGTCTGGTTGTCGGGTCGCAACGGCATGGCGGGCACGGCGAAGGGGAGGGCGGCCTGGCTAGCCCTGCGGGGCGGGTCGTGGCTCATTCCCCTCCAGGGCGGCCAGCAGCTCCTCGATGTGGCCGGCGGCGGCCTCGGCGGGGTCGATCGCCTGGTGGATCACACGCAGGGGTGCCGCCAGCAGCCGGCCGCGGTCATGGTGACCGGCCCAGAATTCGCGCTCGAAAGCATCGAGGACGCGGCGGACGAGCTGCTGATCCGGGGGATGGGAATGGGTTGCCATGGTGCATCTCAGAATGGAACTTCGTCGGCGTAGGAGTTACTAGGAAGTATTCCCAGGTGCGGCCCATCCGGGGATCCAGGCGAGGGAGAGGGTGCGGCCAGGTCGGCAGGATCGCGCAGCTGCACCGTTCGATAGGTGGAGCCACCGCGGGAAGTGTTGTGATACTCAAAGGCCAGGATTCGCACCACGTTCTGCTGCAGGTAGTCGTCGTATTCGCCCTGCTGGCCCAGCAGCCATTCCGCGAAGGCATGAACATCAGAGATTGCGATGGTGAGATTCCCGGAAGCGGCATAGGACTTGCCGGGTTTGGGGGGAAACAGCTTCACCGTGAGCTTGGGAAGGGCCATGGTCAGCCAGCGAGGGGAATCGAGAGTTGGCCGGGCTCCTCACCCCTCAGCCGCAGGTCATCGGGGTGGAACAGGTAGGCCCTGGTGGTGGCCTGCTGCGGTGGTCTGGCGATCACCTGATCACTGATCAGCACCTGGAGGGGAGCGTCCGGGTTGGGCCTGATGCGGATCTTGAGCGTCAGCTCACCGGGCTTGGCGGTGTCGTGGCAGGCCAGCAAGACCCGGGCGAGGGCCTCGCTGAACTGCTGATGCAGCTGGCCCTGGCGGTGCTGCAGCAACCAGCCGGCGGCACCGGTGGGATGGCGGAGCACCTGCTGCAGCAGATCACTGTCGATGTCGCGTGCGGCAGGTGCTGGCGCTCGGCTGTCCAGCTCTGGAGAGGTGGGGCTCATGAGTGAACGATCGCGGGGAAAGATCAGGCGATGGCCGGGGCGAGCTGGATCACCTGCTGCCTGATGAAGGCGGCGTGGTCGGCGGTGCTGATGTAGTCGGAGACCAGGGCCCGGTCCGGCAGGCGGAACTGCTGGCGGAAGGCGCTGACCAGGTGCGGGATGGTCTCTACGGGTAGCGAGCGGATCTCTCCGATCAGCTGCTGCACCTCGGAGGGGGTGAGGGCATGGATCACCCCTTGGGGCTGGGAGGCCTCCACCTGGGCCGGCGCAGGCTCCGCCGCTGGAGAAGGCGCCTGAGAAACCGCCTCCGGTCCACTCGGGCCGGGTGCCTGCTGGGGCAGCGCCGGGGCGGCAGCCGGCGGCGCGGGAGTTGGTGCAGGCCGCGGGCCTGATGGCTGGCTCTGGCCCTGGCTCTGGGCCGGGGCCGGTGGAACGGCACGGCGGCGGCGGGTGGGTGCGGCGGCTGGCGCAGGCGGAGCTGCCAGAGGCGATCCCTGGGGAGAGGGCTGGCTGGTGCTCAGCGGCGGCTGACGCTCCGCCTCACCATCGCTGTCCTCCGCCGCCAGGCAGAGCAACGAGAGGATCTGGTAGCGGCGCAGGTAGGTGACTGTGCCGCCGAGGGAATGCAGGGGGTTGGTGGTGGTGCCCAGCTGCCCCAGCAGCGTGTAGAGGCCCTTGAGTTGGTCGTCCAGCCGCAACCCCGGCTGGCGCGGTGGCAGGGGCGGCAAGGCCGTGTCGCCATCGGCCGGGCGCGGCGGCAGTACGGGCGGCAGGGCGCCGAGGGCCGCCAGGGGCATGTCGATGGGGAAGCGCTGCAACGCCTCTTGCCGCAGCTGATGCACCCGATCCAGCAGCCCCTGGAGGGTGGGGATGGGGCAGGACGAAGAGATCGCGTCGCCGCTGGGCGCGTGGGTGAGCACCGTGCGCAGCAGGCAGGAACCGTCGGGGCCTTCCGCCATGTTCTGCGTCAGCAGCAGGCCCTGATCAAGCAAGTGCGGAGTGATGGCCTCAAGGACGGTTCGCAGATCCGCGAAGGCGCCGTACTTGGCTTCCGACTGCTTGCGGATGGGGCCGACGTTGCGGTGGAAGGCGAGGAGCGAGAGCTCCAGCGATTCCGGATACGAGGACTGTGGTTCAGTAACCACAGGAGAAGAAGAGGCCAAGCCAGTAGTCCTGAAGCTCTGGCCAGTCTAGTAGTAGGGAGCCCTAATGGGCAACGTCTTTGGTGTCTTTCCAGTAGCGCAGCAGGATCAGTGGCCGGAGGCCGCCATCCAGGTCCATCAGCTGGCCCAGCTGCTCCGGCGTCCAGGTGTGCCAGCCGCTGAGCACCATGCGCAGCACATCGAGTTCCTCGGTTCCCAGCGGCGGCATCACATCCGCCGGCTCCGTGGCCGCCACCGCCGCCAGGGACTCCCAGGCCTGGGGCAGCGTCAGGCCGGCCGCCTCGGCGGCGGCCTTGAACAGCGTCACCGCCTCGGCACTGGCCGTCACCGCCTGCTCGAGGCTGGGCAGGGGCTGCTCCCTGGCCCAGGCCGGCGCCTCCAGCTCGCCGATGAAGTGGGAGAAGAAATCCGTGGCGGTCCAGAGCCGGCCGTCCTCATGTTCGATCGGGCGCTGGCGGGCGACCCGCGGCAGCAGCGGATCGTCGGGCTCCAGCCCGTAGTCCTTGCGGGCCAGACGGTCGTTGATCAACCCGAACTGCAGGAACGTCATCGGGTAGGGCTGGGCGATCTTGCCGCGCTGCAGACGGTTGAAGGTCGAGTCGGCCAAGGAGCTGAAGCCGGCCGCCTTGCCCCAGCGCAGGGGGGTGTCGTGGCTCCAGCCGGCCCGCTCAATCCAGGCGGTGATCGTCTTCCCGAAGCGCTCCCGGATGTCCTGGGACAGAAGGCTGTCGGGGTCGGCAGTGGCCATGGTGCGGGCGGAGGGGAGCAGGGAGGGAGAACGGTCAGGCCGCCAAAGGCGGCAGGGCGGCGTCAGGGGGAAGCGGCAGCAGGGCGTCCGGATCGGCCGGCTCCCGCAGCTCCAGCACCAGCCGGGCCCACTGCTCGGGGGTAAGCACCACGCGCCAGGTGCCGCCGCGGAAGCGCACGAAGGTGGCGGCGTGGGCGGCCTTGGCGTGGTGGCGCTGCTGTTCGGCGCTTGCGGGCTTTTCGCGGGCCGCGCGAGCCACGTCCTTCCAGTCGGCGACCTGGAGGACGAAATCATTCAGGCCGTCGAGGTCGCCCTGGTCGTCGAGGCGACCGGCTCCGAGCTTGCGGCGGATGGTCGTTCCCAGCAGCAGGGAGAGAAGTTCGGCAGCTTCCCGTTCGGCGCGGTCGCCGCGCCCCTTGGCGGCATTGGGCATCGTTCCGCAGCGATGGAGCAAGCCTAGCTGGCGCTAAGGAGGATGCTACAGGGCTAAGTTTCCGCTTCTCCTGGTGCCCGGTGGTTGTGGCTCGATACTGACCCCGTCCGTTGCTGCGATACGGGGCTGATGGCCCGTTCGCCTCTGGCCTTGCCGCCCCTCCATTTTGGCCGCGTGGATCCCGGGCCCTCGCAGTGCGGCGGCTCAGGCTGCAGCCAGCTGGGGAAGGAGTCCTGGGTTTCCGGCTCAGGCCGCCGGCTGTGGTGCTGCCGGAGGATCGACCTGGGGTTCGATCTGTTGCAGCGGACCCTCGGGGCTGGAGAGAGTTTCGGCCAGGATGCCGCCCAGGGGCTGCAGGCGCCGCGGGCCGTCTTCCGTTGGATCCGTCTGCTCCGCAGCGGCCTGACGGTCGGCCTGGGCACGCACGCTGTGGCGCACCTCGGCGATGAACCAGGGCGTCGCCTGTGGATCCCCGGCGGCACGGGCCATCAGGGCATCGCGCATCAACCGCTCCGTCTCCTGCCAGGAGGCCAGGCGCTGCTCGTGGAGGCTGGCGACCTGGTCGCGGGTCAGCTCCGAGGCCAGGCCCTGGGCGATCGGCCCATCGGGTCCCCGCAGCCCCCGCGAGGCGGGGTTGTGAGCGGCGGCGCAGTGGCAGATCAGCGGCAGATCACAGCCGGGGATCCGCTGGCCGTTGCAGGTGCGGTCGTAGTCGCCCAGGATCCTGTTGACGAGGCCGTCACCGTTGGCGATCACGCCGGAGTCGTAGCAGGCAAAGCAGGCGCGGCGCGGTCGGCGGAAACCGAGGTCGCGGTTGAGCGCGTGGCGCTTGTGGCCCACCGGTGCGCTGAACATGCTGGCTCTTGCCGTGGTCTAGGGCGATCCTAGTGGTACCTAGCGATCCTTAGCCATAAACGCTGGGCGAGAACTCGTCTGGTGGCGCCATGGCCCTCAGGCGGCGCGGAAGACCTGATAGGCCGGGTGCCGCTGCAGGGCCAGCTCCTGGCGGTGTTGGGCAAGCCAGATGTCGGCGTTGAGCGTCGGCCAGCCCGCCTGGGTCGCCTGCCGCAGGAACCGCGCCGCGCCCTGGTGCCCGGCCCGCTGCGCCACGGCGCTCAGCTCCTCGAGCATCACGGCGAACGCCTGCTGGCTGCGGTTGCCGCCCTTGCCCAACCAGTAGGCCTCAATCCGATCGGCGATGCACTGCAGAGGCAGCGGCAGCGCCTCGACCGGCACCGGCAGATGGGGGGCCACCGCAGGCGGCGGCAGTGGTGGTGGCGGCGGCGGTCCCCAGCAGGGCTCTGGCCAAGGTTCCTCGATGGCGGCGGGCGGCTGAGCCACCCCGGGCGCCTCCCTCGGTGGCTCCGCCGATGCTTTGCCTGCTGTGTGTGGCCCCAGGGCCTCCGGCGCAGAAAGACAACAGGTGGAAAGAGATCTGGAAGCAGGTCCGGGTTCTTGTTCTGGGGTTCTTGTTCCTGGGTTCTTGTTTGTGTCCCCCAAAGGGGGGGTGGGTGGGGTCACCGTTTGGGGGATGGGTGGTGTCCCCTTTTTGGGGGGTGCCCCCTGTTTGGGGTGTCCCCCATCCGGGGGGTGGGTGCCGCCCCCCATGTCGGGGGTGTCCCCCAAAGGGGGGACGGGTGAGCGACGGCAGCGGTACAGGGAGGGCTGGCCGGGTCGTTGCTCACGGATCAGCCAGCCGTGGGCGACCAGCCAGCGCAACGCTGAGAAGACGTCGTCCCGTTTCATGGCGGCCTCCCGCGCCAGGGTCGCGGCCGAGGCCCAGCAACCGTTCGGGCTGCCGTGGCCGTGGCGATGGACCAGGAGGTAAATCAGCAGACGTCCCTTGCCGCCGGGCGCACTGGCGGCATCGAGGAGCTGGTACGGGGCCTGCGCCCAACCGCCAGCTGCGGGGGAGGCGGCCATCAGCGGGCCCCGCTCGGAGTCTCGGCCTTGTGCCGGGAGCGCTGGAAACGCCGCCGGGCCCGCTCGATCTCCCGTCGCTCGTCCTCCATGAGCTGGGCCAGCAGTCGGCGCATGAAGGAGGAGACACCGCGGCGGCCGGCGTGGGAGCGCAGCCAGGCGGCCTGCTCGGGGCTGAGCAGCAGAACGACGGAGGTGCGGGATTGCGGGGTCAAGGGAAGGGACATAACCATGGCTGGACGCTCGAATGGCGTGACGCTAGTGAGGTGGAGTAGGGTTCATACATGGCATGCGCTGATCCAATAGCGTCCGCTACTACCGCTCTCGAAGCTGCGACGTTCGCGGCCACCCCGGCGGCCACCAACGGCGCCGCAGCGGGCTGGTTGGAGCCCCTGGCGATCACTCGCGACGACAGCACCTGGACCTACCGGCTCACCGACTCAGCGCACTGGTTCCCGATCTCCATTACCGGCGTCATCGGCCGGGTCTGCAAGAACGAGGACGCCCTGGCCTGGATCGAGGCCTGGCGGGAGGTGTGGGAGCCGCGCGGCAACACTTGCCATGCCGCGCTGCAGCACTTCGCCCTGCATCGCTGGCAGGCTCCCCGCCACCTCTGGCCGGCGGGGCTTGAGGCCGGCCTCCCGGTCGATCCCTGGGGGCAGAGGTACGGCGCCTACGGCGACTGGATCGCGCCGCTACTGGCCGAGCCCCTCTGGGGGCATGTGCAGGTGGTGGCCAGTGAGCTGATGCTCTACGACCTGGAGCGCAATGTGGCCGGCACCCTCGATCTGCTGCTGCGGTTCCCGGATGGCAGCTACGGCATCGCCGACCTCAAGAGCCTGTCGGAGCGGGGTAAGAAGTACGACACCCGCGCCCAGCTGGGGGCCGGTTTGACGATGGCCGAGCAGCACTACGGGCTGCCGATGGGCCGGGCGCTGACGATCTGGGTCGCGCCAGGCCGTTGCGAGATCAGGACCCACACCGCCGAGGAATGCCGCCGCCGCTGGGTGCGGGTGTTCAACAGCTACGTGCGGGACTGGCGACCCTTTTGACTACTTGCACTAGCGAGCGCTAGGGCATAGAGTGTTTAGCCTAGGTAACTGCTGCTGACGCACTTTGAACGGCCCGCACCTGCCTGGGTTCCTCATTCGTCCCCATCCACCCCGCAGCCATGTCCTCCTCGAACGTCGCCGCGCCGCGCGGCGACACCAGCACCAGCTCGCCCTCTGTTGGGCTGGATCCTCTGGCTTCCTCCTCGGCTTTGGAATGGCCGTCGTCCTTTTCGCTCACGCAGCAGGCCGCTGAAGCCCTCTGGGCCGCCGTCGAGGCCAAGGCCTCCCTGGAGGCGATGAAGCAGCGCCTGGCCGAGGCCACCGCCAGGCTTGATGCCCTGGTGGAGCTGGGGGCCCTGCCGGAGAAGAACCTGCCCACGGTGGGGGGCTTCTGCCTCTACCGCCAGGAGGGCCGGGTGTCGTGGTCGTACCCCGCGTCGATCAAGGAGCTCGAGGGCCAGCTCAAGAAGCGCAAGCAGCTGGCTGAGCAACTGGGGGAAGCGGTCCAGAAGCGCGGCGATCCCTTCTGGACGATCAAGCCCGCCGAGGCACTCGGACAATGAGCCCCGATCCCTGCACCGGCGGCACTGGCCGCCCTGGCGCCGTCCAGGCGGTGGCGATCCACCTGCGCGAATTGCCCAGCACCGCCCTGGAGGCCCTGGTCGATCTGGTCACGGCCTCCGGCCCCGAGGCCCTGATCGAGGCCGTCTCCGCAGAGCTGGTCGCCCGCCATCCCAAACACCTCCGCTCCTGAGGCCATGAACCCCTCCCCCTGGCTGACGGCGCCCCAGGCCGCCGCAGCACTGAGTGTCTCGATCTCCACCCTCTACCGCTGGCGCACCCAGGGGCTGCTGGTGCCCGGTGAGGACTGGATGCGCAAGTGGCCGAGCGGCAAGAGTCCGGTGCTGTATCACGGCGATCGAGTGCAGCGGCGCATCGCCGCCCTCACCGCCCGCAGCGCCGACGAGCTGGAGCCAGTGCTGGGTTGAGGGCCGGCCAACCGGCTCGGGTGGATCTTGCCGGGCCTGCTCTACCCGCCCCGAATGTGTAAGAACGGCCTACGGTTTGCCCATGGGCTGAGATGGCTGGGCCATGCGCACCAACATCGTCATTGACGACGCCCTGATGCAGCAGGCCATGCAGGTCAGTGGGGCCCGCAGCAAGCGGGAGGCCGTGGAACTGGGCCTGCGCACCCTGGTGCGGCTGCAGCAGCAGGGTGAGATGCGGGCGTTCCGCGGGCAGCTTCCCTGGGACGGTGACCTGGAGGCCCAGCGGCTCGATGGGCCCGATGAGCCGGCGTGATCGTCGTTGATTCCTCGGTCTGGATTGACTTCTTCAATGGAGTCAGCACGCCCGAGGTGGAACGCCTCGATGGGCTGCTCGGGGAGACGCCGCTGGTGATCGGCGATCTGATCCTGGTGGAGGTTCTGCAGGGATGCCGCCATGGGCGTGATGTGGCGAAGGCCCGGCAGCTATTCCGTTCGCTGAACCTGCAGCCGATGCTGGAAGGAAGCAACGCCTAGACGGCAGCCGATAACGACCGGCAGCTGCGCAGCAAGGGGATCACGGTGCGTAAGACGATCGACGGGATCATCGCCACCGCCTGCATTGAGGCCAACCTGCCGTTGCTGTTCAGTGACCGCGACTTCCAGCCTTACGTGGAGCATCTGGGACTGCAACCGGTGCTGGGCTGAGCGCATGCTCAGAGCAGAGTCGTTCCAGGAGGGAATGTTCGCTCCGGACCGCTGCCGTGGCCCATGTCACAGCCTCTCGCAGCAAAAGCTGAACCGCTCCACCTAAGGATCAGGGATGGGGTCGGCAGCGCGTGCAGGGCATACCCTGCAAGGCAGCAGCGCTCACTCCTCCTCGTCGGCTCCGCCGGCCGGCACCAGGCGGATCTGCTTGCGACCGAGCTTGATCTCGAACTCATCGCCGGGCCTGAGATCCAGCATGGCGGTGTAGGCCTTGCCCACCAAGAGGTTGCCATTGCCCTGCACCGTGGCCACATAACTGAGGCTGCGGCCGGCCTTGCCTTTGCCGTTGCCGTTGCCTTCCCCAAGGCTGACGCCTTTGGCCTCCAGCAGGGCCTCGTAGAAGGCGGTGAAGTTCAGCCGTTCGCTGCCATCTTTTTTGGTGCTGACGTAGCCGGCAGCCCGCACCAGGTCGGACTTGGAGGCATCGCCCTGCTCCTTGACTTTGGTCAGCAGTTCAGATCCAGTGAGGGCCATGTTGGTGCAGCATCGATTAGCTCGACCATAACGAACCTGCCGATGTCGGCCAGAGCAGCAAGGTGCGGTTGCCCGACCCTTCAGCGGAGGCTTTCGCAGGCCACACCATCACCATTCCCATCCAGATAGGTGTGTCCTTGGCGCAACAACTCCTGGGCGCGGGCAAAGGAGCCGATCTCACCGCAGCGAACCATCCGGCCACCAGGAATCCCCCCGGTGCTGCTGGCTGATCGCCCCGCTGTTCTGCCACGGTGAAAGTCCCAGGGGCGGGTGATCCCACCCGGCACCCTCCACACCCCGTAGCGGCTGCGGGACGCCCGGAACTCGGCCTCCACATACTCCCTGGCGTCGCACTGGCCCAGGTACTTGCGGTAGGCATAGCCGCAGGGCCGCGGAGCGGATGCACCTGGCCGTCCTCCACCATCGCCAGGTTGAGGTTCACCTCCCCGATCACCTCCGCCACAGTGCGGCCATAGCGGTCCACGGTCTGCGGCAGCAGCGTCACCGGGGAACCGATCCGCAGCCGCGTTTGCAGGTAGGCGCGGGATTGGGCGCCATAGGGAGCCTGGGCCATCTCGGGGGCATCAATGCAGGCCAGCCGCACCGTGATCCGCTGCTGGCCCTGCAGGACGCGGATGGTGTCACCGTCACCGATCGAGAGCACCGTGGCGCGCCCATCCGCAGACTGGCCAGGCCTCAGAAGCGAGCAGCCCAGGAGGAGGACTGCCGCCAACCCAGTGGCGAGTCCAAGAGTCTGGCCCAGGCGGAGGCATATCGGCAAGGGGGGGAACGTCATAGCCGCTCGTCAGATGCTCGTGCTCAGACCCTTTGGGCCATCTGATACGCCGTGGTGTAAGTCAGCGGCACAGTGTCTCCGTGGATCTGCTGCAGGGCTCGCCTCAAGTCAGATGTCAGGGCTGCCTGAACATCCGGATCGAGGGCCAGAAAAGGGGAGTAGGTGGTCAGCAGGGTCAGGTAGTCGTCAATGTTCAGGAGGCTTTCCACCAGCCATTGACCCTGCTGGGCACCATGAAACAGCTGCGACTCCATCACGAGTTGCCCCAAGGCCGTGAGAATCCCGGCCACGGTGGCGGCATCCTCGTAGGGGCGCTCCAGCTCAGGGGCATGGCGGCGATAGATCTCTCGCAGGGCCTCATGGGTCGCCAGAGGTGGCTGCAGCTCCTTGTTCCACAGCAGGATCAACCAGCCGTTCTCCCGCAAGGAACCGGCTGCTTTCGGATAGGCGATCTCCGGCGGGATCCAGTGAAAGGAGGTGGCCGCCAGCACGGCATCGAACCGCTCCTGCTGAGGTTCCCACTCCTCAAGAGATGTCTTCACCACTTCGACGTTCGGGTACCGCTGACAGATCTCCTCAGCCAGCAGACAGAACTGCGGGTTGGGCTCGATGGCCACGATCCGGCAGCCCAGCTCCGCGAACGACACCGTGGCCGTACCCGGTCCACAGCCCACCTCCAACATCGTGGATGCTGCCGTCAAGCCCGATCGAGCCACCACCGCATTCACCAGTTGCTGCGGGTAGCTGGGCCTGGTGGCCGCATAGGCCTCAGCTGCCGGCGAGTACCAGCGACTGCGCTGCTCCACGCTCCTGGCCGCATAGGTGGCGATCGCTTCTTTGATCTCAGCCACAGGATCCATAGAGCCTCAGGGGTGACGCCAGACAACCCCAGCCTCTCGCGGGAGTCCCTCGTCGTGGCGAGATGCCGAAATCAGATGACTCAAGGGGGGGATGAGTGCAATCCCTCCAGCTCCGTACGCAGCTTTCCGAGGAACTCCTCATCCACCTCGGTGGCGGTGAGTTCCTCGCCCACCAGGTCCTGGATCAGGGGGTAGAGACGGACGTCGAACCACTTGCGGAACACCGCGTAGGTGCGCTCCGCCGGCCAGGTGCCGGTGTCGCGATGCCAGTAGTCGAGCTCGGCTTCGAAGATCGCCTCGAAGACCTCCTTGAGGATCTCCTCAGCCTCCTCTTCTGTCTCGTAGTCGGGAATCAGATACAGGCAGGGCTCCCTGGCTCCAGCCGCATCGACATCCAGGTCGTGCTGCCGCGCCCACGCAAGCAGTTTCTCGCTGGGGTAGATCCCCACCGCGCAGCGGTTCACCACGGCCATGGCCCACCCGGCGGTGTGGCCTTAACGCTAGGCCTGGCTACCTGAGCAACCGTGGCGCTGCCGGGGAAGCCGGACACGTTTACCGCGAAGAGCCAATGTTCTGCATCTGAGGACAGCTGCAGAAAGGCTGGCTACGCCCCCAATGAGAAGGGCGCCCCGTATCGAGCGCCCTTGGGCCGGTTGCAGGGTCTGGGCTCGCGCTGCCCTGGTCGTGGCCTCTGATTCATTAATAGGTCCAGCAGCCCGGCTTGTCAGTACGGCAAGCCGTTCCTGCCCGGTGCTGACGGCACCAGACTGGGCCCATCGGCACAGAGCAAGGAGAGGCCATGACCACGACCCTGGAGAAACCAACCACGCTGCAGTGCGCCTGCCCAGGCTGCCACTGCACGGTGCAGGCGGACAGCCCGTTCCGCAACGGCGCCCTGCTGTTCTGCAGCGAGGTCTGCGCCAAAGGGCACCCCAACGGTGAGCCCTGCCACGCCGGCTGTGGCTGTGAGTGCCATGGCTGAATCGGCTCCGCCTTCTGCGGGTCCGATTCCCCTGGAGCTGCCAGCGGGAGTGCACCAGCTCTGCCGCTGCGGCCGCAGCCGCCATGGCTGGATCTGCGATGGCGCCCACCTCGGCACTGGCTGGGTGTCACGGGAGCTGCGGCTTGATCAAGCCAGCACGGTGATGGTCTGCGGCTGCGGCCTTTCCCACCGCTACCCGCTCTGCGATGGCCGCCACGCCAGATCAGCGGGCCGCAGACGCTGGTGCAGGTGGTGGGCCTGAGTGGCTCGATCGTCCGGTCGGCGCCATCTGTCTGGGGGTGAGCTCAAGGCCGAGGCGTTGCTCCTCCCAGGGGATGGTTCTGGCTACCTCCCTGCGGCGCTCATCTCAGAGCGGAGTGGATAGGAAGATCGCAGGCTAAGCCGCAAGGGTGTCACCGTCGTAGGTCGGGCCGATCCCGCTGATCATCCCCGAATCCAGGCACTTCTCGACCCCCTGCGCGGTGGTTGGAGCGGAAGCCCTGAGGAAGGAGGCCTGGAACGGCTGGCTGTGCTCGCAGCTGTTCACCCAGGTGCTGCTGACAGTCACCCATCCACCGGAACTGATCTCGGCGGCATGGCCCACCACCGTCACCAGGTGCCGGTTGCTGCGGGCCTTGATGGGCAGCACGCAGAAGCCGTTGTCGGGATTGTGGAAGGTGACGCGCTGGAACGATCCGGCCAGGGCCTCGGTGGGCTGCGGCGACGCCTGGGCAGGATCAGTGAGTACGGGGGTGCCAGGGCGGACGTGGCCTGTGGGCTCACCTTTAAAGGTCTACCAGGCTAGGCCGCAGCGGCCTCGATGATCGCCGTGGTGGAGGTCTCCACCGCCCGGGCCACCTCCCGCAGGGAGGGATCGGCCGAGAGGCCCGCAAGCATCGCCTCGGGGCGGATCATCCCGAGGCGGGTCTGGCCGGCTTCGGTGTAGACGGAGATCCGGCAGGGCAAAGCCATGTTGAGCGCCATCGTGGTGCTGAGCACAGTGGCGGCCTGCTGGGGGTTGCACACCTCGAAGATGCGGCACTGCTCCAGGAACGGCTGACCTTTGCTGCGCAGGGTGTTGCCCAGATCATGCACGGCCAGCACGCCGAAGCCATGCTCCGCCACCGCCTTCTGCAGGGCGGCGCTGGCGGCCTCGAAGGATTTCGGCGTATCGAGGATGAAGAACGGATCCATCGGTGGCCTCAGGGTGTGCCGTACCAACTGCGATACCACTGGGACATCTGCTGGATTTCATCGCTCTGCACCCGCACCATGGCCTGCTGCAACTGACGAAGCTCCGGGTGCTGCGAATTGGTCTGGGCCATCGAGGCCATCATCACGCCCATCTGGTGGTGGGGAATCATCTGCTCAATGAAGGCACGGTCGAAGTCAGGGGCTGCGCTCAGGGCAGAGAGGTTCGTGCCACCACCCATCTGTCCCATGCCCATGCCCATGCCCCCGCCCATGCCCATTCCTCCACCCATGCCCATGCCGTTCTGCCAACCCCAGCCAGTGCCCGGACCCCAACTGGGCACATCTTTGCCAAACCACTGCCGGTACCAGGCGCGCATCTGGGCGTTCTCGCTGGTCTGACTGGCCTTGATGCTCTTCGCCAGTTCCTTGATCTCGGGCCGCTTGGCGCGGGTGAGGGCGAGATCGGCCATCGCGATCGCCCCATCGTGGTGGGGGATCATCATCACGATGAACTGCTGATCCGAGTGGCCCATCCCCATCTGGCCCGGGCCACCCACGCCTCCTCGATACCCGGGCATGCCGGCACCGCCCCCGTAGCCGGGCATGCCGGCATCGCCCATACCCTGGGACAGGCACCGGGTGCCAGCCCAAAGGGAGACCGTGATGATGCCTCCCGTGGCCAGCAGCAGGGCTGGCCGTCCGAAGAATCTTCGTCGTGGATCGTTGTTGGCCATCCTTTCGACGCCGCTCGCGAACTGTCCATCTCCAAGGTGTCCACGGGCTCGCGAGTGGATTGACAATCCAGCCAAATGTTCATGCGACCTCCCCCGGCCGGGGGCTGCTCAGACGTTGAGATTCGGGCAGATCACGGCCGTGTTCGGCGCTGGATCGCTTTGCCAGTTCTGCAGCAGGCTTTGCAGTTCCCTCCTGAACAGACGCAGCTCCCGCAGCCGTTCGTCCACCAGATCGATCTGCCGTTGGAGCTGCCGCTGGATGTCGACGCAGGGGAGCTCACCGGCATCGTGCACCGCCAGACACTCCTGAATGTCATCAAGAGTCAGGCCGAGGCTCTTGAGCCGCCGGATGAATTCCAGGCGCCGCAGGCTCTCCTCACCGAACAGGCGGTAACCGCCTTCGCTGCGGCCCACCGCCGGCAGCAGGCCGAAATCTTCGTAGTAGCGGAGGGTTTTCACCGGTAGGCCACTGCGGCCGGCCAGCGCCCCGATCTTCATGCCGGTCTTCATGCCAACAGCTCCCATGGGCTTGACTCTCCTGCCGTGGGGAGACTCTAAGGTGACCTCAGGCCTGCTCCCCCACCACCCCGTGAACCGCATCGCTCTGGCTCTCCTGCTGTCGGCTGGCGCCTTGCTGAACCCCGGCGTCGTTCGGGCCCAGGCCAACGACATGTTCCCCAGCAAGGCCGCTGCGGAACAGCGCGCCAAGGAGCTCAAGTGCAGCGGCGCCTTCGCGATGGGCAAGGAGTGGATGCCCTGCAAGAACTTCGATGTCTATGAGAAGGCCGTCTCCAAGGAGAAGTGACCCCACCGTGCCCTTCCCGCCTCTGATTCTTGCCCTGACCATCCCCGCGACAACCCGATGATCCCGCACCACACCAGCCCCCTCCAACAGCCCTACCGGTGGGCCTTGCTGGTCGCCCTGTCGGCGGTGGCCTTCGCCCCGCTCCTCACCACTGCACCCGCTGCGGCGCACATGAAGGGCATGTTCAAGACCAAGCAGGAGGCGGAGCAACGCGCCGTCGAGCTCAAGTGCAAGGGCGCCTTTGCCATGGGCTCGCTGTGGATGCCCTGTGCCAATGAGCAGGCGCTCCACAAGGCCCTGCAGAACAACTGACCCCAAGCCGGCGATCCCCATGAGCCGCCGCCATCTGCGCCGCCGCATCCATCGAGCCCTGGTGCCGATCGCAGCGGTCCCCCTGATCATCACCGCGCTGTCGGGTTCGATCTATGGGCTGATGCTGGCGAACAACATCGATGCCTTCTGGCTGCTCAAGGTCCACACGGGCAACTTCGGGATGCTCAACCTGCAGCCCTATTACTCGGCGATCATCGGCATTCTTACGTTGATCATTGCCATCTCAGGCGTGGGCCTGCTGCTCGGCGGCCCCCGCGAGCGACCAGCATCATTGAGCTCAAAGGCGAACAATCAGGGACCAGGCTACGAAAATCACGGGACTTGAGTCTCCACCTAACTGGACACCACTAGCTTGAAGGGATGACCCCTTCCCCGAGCTCGTCTTGTTGTCATGCCGAGGGCCCAGCCGCATCGGCGGACGGCATGGAGCGGGAGTTGGCCCGGGAGCGCACCCTGTTGCGCCGCAAGGTCAGCGTGGCGGCCGTGCTCACCGTCCTGGTGGTGGTTTCCAGCCTGCCCCACATGCTCGGCACTGGGCATCATTCCTTCCTGCCGCTCTGGTTCACGAGCCCCTGGACCCAGCTGATCCTCACCACTCCGGTGCTGTTCTGGTGCGGGCGTGATTTTTTCACCGGGGCCGTCTCGGCCTTCCGCCAGCACTCCGCCGACATGAACACCCTGGTGGCGGCAGGCACAGGCATCGCCTACCTCACCTCGCTGTTCACCACCCTGTTCCCGCAGGTGCTGATCGCTGAAGGCCTGCCGACCGACGTCTACTTCGAAACCGCCGCGGTGATCCTCACCCTGGTGCTGCTGGGCCGCCTGCTGGAGGCCCGGGCCCGCGGGCAGACCTCAGAAGCGATCCGGCGGCTGCTGCAGCTGCAGCCCCCTACCGCCCGGGTGCTGCGGGAGGGACAACCGGTTGAAGTTCCGGTGTCGACGGTGGTGGTGGGGGACCTGGTGCAGGTGCGTCCCGGCGAAAAGATCCCGGTGGATGGGGAGGTGAGCGAAGGCAGCTCCTGGGTGGAGGAATCGATGCTCACCGGTGAACCCACGCCTGTCGCCAAAGCCGCCGGTGATGCCGTGATCGGCGCCTCGATGAACCGCAGCGGCAGCTTCACGTTCCGCGTCAGCCGGGTGGGGGGCAACACCGTGCTCGCCCAGATCGTGGAGCTGGTGCGCCAGGCCCAGAGCTCCCGCACCCAGGTGCAGCGCCTGGCCGATCAGGTGGTGGGCTGGTTCGTGCCGGTGGTGATTGCCCTGGCGATTACGGCCTTCGTGGTCTGGTTCCTCGTCAGCGGCAATCCCGTGCTGGCGATGCTGTTTCTGGTGAGCGTGCTGGTGATCGCCTGCCCCTGCGCGTTGGGCCTCGCCACCCCTACCTCAATCATGGTGGCCTCCGGCAAGGGGGCCGAGAATGGGCTGATCTTCCGCAGCGCCGAGGCCCTGGAGACGGCCGGCAAGCTGCGCACCATCGTGCTCGACAAGACCGGCACCCTCACCCGCGGCCAGCCGGAGGTGACCGATTTCGAACGGCTGAAAGGTGGAGCATTGCCGGCCGATACCCTGCTGGCCCTCACAGCCGCGCTGGAATCCCGCTCGGAGCATCCCCTGGCCGAAGCGATCACGACCTACGCCCGCAGCCAGTTGAAGGACCGTGAACTCCCGGCGGTGGTGGACTTCGAGGCCGTGGCCGGCCGCGGCGTGCAGGGGGTGGTCGCCGGCCGGCAGGTGCGGGTCGGTACCCCCCGCTGGTTCGAGGAGCTCGGCATCGACACGGCCGCCCTCAAGCCCCTGGTGGAGCGTCTCGAGGCCGCCGCCTGCAGTGTGGCGGCCGTGTTGGTGGACGGGCGGATCGAGGCCTGCTTCGGTGTGGCTGATCCCCTCAAAACCAGTTCAGAAGCCGCCGTGGCCGCCCTGCGGCATCTGGGTCTGCAGGTGGTGATGCTCAGCGGCGACGCCCGACGCACCGCCGAGGTGGTGGCCGCCCAGGTGGGGATCGAGCGGGTGATTGCTGAGGTGCGTCCCGCCGACAAGTCCTCGGTGATTCGCAAGCTGAAGGAACAGGGCGAGGGCCCGGTGGCGATGGTGGGCGACGGCATCAACGACGCCCCCGCCCTGGCCCAGGCGGATGTGGGCATCGCCATGGGCACCGGCACCGATGTGGCGATCGCCGCCAGCGACATCACCCTGATCTCCGGCAACCTGGCCGGCGTGCCGGCGGCGATCGAACTCAGCCGGGCCGCCATGGCCAACATCCGCCAGAACCTGTTCTTCGCCTTCGCTTACAACGTGGCCGGCATCCCACTCGCGGCGGGCTTGCTGTTTCCGCTCACCGGCTGGCTGCTGAGCCCGATGATCGCCGGCGCCGCCATGGCCTTCAGCTCCGTGTCGGTGGTGAGCAATGCCCTGAGGCTGCGGAACTTCCGCCCCGCGCGCCTACCACTTCCAAGCACCTGATGCAGATCCTTGCTGCCGCAGCGCCCCTCTGGCGCACCATCGATCAACCCATGGCCCTCAAAGGGCTGGTGGCCATGGTTGGCTTGCTTCTCATCGCCTGGGGACTGTGGTGGTTCCTCGGCCGCCATGGCGGTGGCGTGGCGGCCGGCGAGAGCGAGGCGGGCGTGCAGGAGATCACCATCACTGTCGATGGGGGCTATGCGCCCTCGAGAATCCAGGTGAAGGCAGGGAGGCCACTGAGGCTGTCGTTTCACCGCATCGATCCGAGCGGCTGCGTGGCCCAGGTGATCTTCCCCGATTTCCACAAAACCCTCGATCTACCCCTTGAGGCCACCACCAGCCTGGAGTTGCCGCCCACCGAAGCCGGTGTTTATCCCTTCCACTGCGGCATGAACATGGTGCGCGGCGTGCTGGAGGTGGTGGAGGAGAGCGCCAACAATCAGAGCGCAAACAGGGCGTCGTAGTTGTGATATTCGCTCTTGCGTAATCCTTCCACCGCCAGCATCCTGCGCAATTCGATGATCTCGGCCCGCTGGGCCACGATCACGCCGCGAGCAAAGCGCCGAATCGTGCTGTTGGTGCTCTTGGCCAGGGCGTCGTGGGCCATGATCAGCGCCCCGCCGTGGTGCTCGAGCATCCCCTCCAGGAACCAGACCACCCGGTTGTCCTTGGTGGGTATCTCACCCATCATCCGCATGCCATCGATCTGGGCCTGGCTCATGCGGGTGAGGCCGGCGAGGCTGTCGGGATCGCCGCCGCTGGCTAGGGCCACGGGATACACGGGCGCCTGGGGATACCAGGCCTTGCGCCAGAGCCCCATGGCCCGGATCTCGCCCGCCTGATCGCGCCAGATCGTCTTGCCGAGGGCTCCCACGCCAGGTGCACCGATGCCGAAGACGAATTCACTCATCCGCAGCGCGCCGGTGTGGTGCTGCACCATCCCATCGATGAAGCGCAGGTCGTAGGTGGCACCGGCGGGACCCACGTCATGGGCGTGGCCGGCATGGGCCGGCGAGGATCCGGCAGGGGCAGACACCCCAGGCATGTCCATCATCCCCGGCATGCCCTGGTGCCCTTCATGATTCATGCCACCGGGCATCTGGGCCAGGGCAGGAGCCGCCACGCTGAGGGCAGAGGCGAGCCCGATCAAGGTGGCGGTGAAGTGGGACGGGCGCATGGCGGCAGGGTCACAGCAGCTCACCGTATGGTCTCCCCTTGGCGGGAGAGTCAAGGACCAGGGCCACAGCAAATCTGCGCCGGCCGATGCCAGCCCTCCAGGGCTTGACTCTCCTCCTGACTGGAGACCTTAAGGTAATGGCAAGCCTCATCGTCATTCCATGAACACCGATCACTTGTTTCGGTCTTCGCCTCTCCTTGGCTTGCTCGCCGGCATCAGCGCGCTCACAGCTGTC
This sequence comes from Synechococcus sp. CCAP 1479/10, assembly GCF_019038515.1. Lineage (NCBI taxonomy): Bacteria > Bacillati > Cyanobacteriota > Cyanophyceae > Synechococcales > Synechococcaceae > Synechococcus > Synechococcus sp. CCAP 1479/10. The sequence goes on from NZ_JAFKRJ010000051.1 coordinate 24,153, forward strand.
ACCACAGGAGTCGGCTCACCCCTGCCAGTGGCGGCGGCCACCGCTCCGGTGCCCATCACCTCGTATCGCTCAGCCAGTTGTGGGTGCTGCAAGGGATGGATCCAGCACATGCGCGACAACGGCTTCCAGGTGCGAGATGTCGTCATCGCCGATTCCGACAGTGTCAAACGTCGACTGGGAGTCCCCAGTCAGCTGGCGTCCTGCCATTCCGCCCAGGTCGCTGGATATGTCCTCGAGGGCCACGTTCCGGCCGCCGATGTCAAGAGGTTGCTTCGGAGTCGCCCGCCGGTGTTGGGCCTTGCCGTACCGGGAATGGTGTTGGGTTCTCCTGGTATGGAATCGGCCAAGGCAACAGAGTCTTACAGCGTTCTGGCCTTCTCCTCCACCGGGCGCACCAGTGTTTTCTCGCGTCATTTCCCCTGAGGTCTCCCAAAAACCTTCTGCCGCAACCGGAGGACATGCCCAGCTTCTCCCAGCCCCATGCCATCGTGATGGGCTTGGGGCTGGGGGGCGTGATCAATTTCCAGCCCTTCGATCCCGATCGGATGGATGCCCGTGATGGCCGCGACCAATCCCAGCGCCGCTGAAAAGACACAGTGCTGGTGCGCTCGGGGGAGAAGGTGCGCCTTCGGGTGAGCTTTCTCGATTTCGCAAGTCGCACTCTCTCTCACTGCCACAAGCTCGATCACGTTGATCCGTTCATGCGCCACGTCCTGACCCTGTCGCTGGCCTTTTGGTGGCTGGCGGCTCCGGCGACGGCGGCGGATATGGAGGCGTGCCGGAACCTGCTGGAGCAACGCAATGCCCTGGCCGAGCAGGCCATGAAGGCCGAAATCGCCCTGGTCCGCACCATCCGTGAACGGATCTGCCCGGTCCTCAGCCAGCAGGCCGATGGGGCCAATGCCAACGACCGCAACGAGCCGACCATCGACTACCGGGCCCTGATCGAGTGCCGCCACAAGGCGGAAGCACAGCTGCTGCGCAGCCGGCGGGTTCTCTACGTCAACCGCCAGCAGTTCAGGTTCTACACGGCGGCTGGAGCCAAGCTGGCCCGGCAAGCCGATGGGCTTGCTCAGGAGTTGCGGGATCGGGAGTGTCCCTATCTGCGTTGATCAACAGCCAGCGGCCACACGGTGCCGCCCAGACCCTTGACCCTGAAGTGACTACAGGCTGTTTGCTGGTGTCTGGATGACGAGACCATGGCTGAACATTGCTGCAGCAGCGGAACCAGTGAACAGAAGGCCGGAGCCACCACGGAGCCGCAGCCGGAGCCGGCAAGCGCCAGAGAAGCGTTGTTTCGGATCAGCGCCATGGATTGCGCCACCGAAGAAACCGAGATCCGCCATGCCCTCGCAGGTGTCGACGGCATCCGCGGCCTGAGGTTCCTGCTGGCCGAGCGCGTTCTGGCGATCGATGCCGAAGCCGCAGGGCTCAACTCCGCCCTTGCCGCAATCCGCCGGCTGGGATTCAACCCGGAGCCGATCAGCTCCGATCACCGGCCTTCTGCCGCCCAGACCCGCGCCGAACGGCGCCTTGAACGGCTCCGCCTGGCGGGCTCCCTGGCACTGGCGCTCACGGCAGAGCTGCTGCATCTGGTCGTTCCCGCCTACCCGGGCCATGAGCTGGTGGAGATCGGGATCGCCATCACCGCGATCGCTCTGGCGGGCTTCTCCGTGTTTCGCAAGGGCCTGGCCGCCCTGCGCCAGGGCCGGCTCAACATCAATGCGCTGATGAGCGTGGCGGTCACGGGCGCCTTCCTGATCGGCCGCTTCCCGGAGGCCGCCATGGTGATGGCGCTCTATGCCGTGGCAGAGGCGATTGAAGCGCGGGCGGTGGAGCGGGCCCGCCAGGCGATCACCAGCCTGATGGCCCTGGCCCCCGACGAGGCGGAGATCCGCCAGAGCGATGGCCGCTGGCAACGCGTGGCCGCCAGCGCTGTGGCCATCGGAGATGTGGTGCGTGTCCGCCCGGGCGAGCGCCTGCCGCTTGATGGCACGGTGCTTTCCGGCGAGAGTGCGATCAACCAGGCCCCGATCACCGGCGAAAGCCTGCCGGTCGACAAAGGCCCAGGTGATGAGGTGTTTGCGGGCACGATCAACCAGGGCGGCGCCCTGGAAATCCAGGTGACGGCGCCTGCCTCGCTCAGCACCCTGGCGCGCATCATCCAGGCCGTGGAGGAAGCCCAGGCCTCCCGTGCTCCGATCCAGCGCTTCGTCGATCGCTTCGCGGCCCGCTACACCCCGGCAGTGTTCGTGGTGGCCCTGGCCGTTGCCCTGCTGGCGCCGCCCTTGCTGGGGTTCACCCCACTCCAGGCGATCTATAAGGCCCTGGTGCTGCTGGTGATCGCCTGTCCTTGTGCGCTGGTGATCGCCACCCCGGTCACGGTGGTGAGCGGCCTGGCCACCGCCGCCCGCCGCGGCATCATCATCAAGGGCGGGCTTTACATCGAGGAGGCCCGCAAGATCAAGGTGCTGGCGCTCGACAAGACCGGCACGATCACCCTGGGCCAACCCAAGCTGGTGGCCTTCTCTCTACGGCAAGAAGGAGCAGCCGCTGGCGTTCTCAAACAGTGGGCCAGCAGCCTGGCGGAGCGCTCCGACCATCCGGTGTCGCGGGCCATGGCGTCAGGCCTTGATGGCGAGCGGCTGGCCGTGGAGGCCTTCGAGGCCCTCCCCGGAAGGGGGGTGCGCGGCGTGATCGCGGGGCGGCCGCTGATGCTGGCCAACCACCGCTGGATCGAGGAGCTGGGACTCTGCTCCAGCGCACTGGAAGCATCGATGCAGGTCCACGAGCGCCAAGGCCGCTCCCTCAGCCTGCTGGCGGATGACAGCGGCGTGCTCGCCCTGATCGCCGTCGCCGACACCGTTCGGCCCAGCTCGGCGGCGGCCATGGCCGCCCTGCGGGCCCTCGGCGTCACCCCGGTGATGCTCACGGGTGACAACGCAGCCACAGCCAGTGCGATCGCGGCCGTGGCCGGCATCGAGCAGGTGAAAAGCAACCTGCTGCCGCAGGACAAGCTCGAGGCGGTGGCCGATCTGCAGGCCCGCTATGGATTCGCGGCCATGGCCGGCGATGGCATCAACGATGCCCCGGCCCTGGCCCAGGCGGACATCGGTTTCGCGATGGGGGCCGCGGGCACCCACATCGCCATCGAAGCGGCCGATGTGGTGATCATGAACGACGATCTGATGCGCGTACCGGAAACGATCGCCCTCTCCCGCCGCACCTTCCGAATCCTGCGCCAGAACATCGCGCTGGCACTGGGAATCAAGGCCCTTTTCCTTGTGCTCACCGTGGCCGGAAATGCCACGATGTGGATGGCGGTCTTCGCGGACATGGGCACCAGCCTGATCGTGATCGCCAATGGTCTGCGGCTGCTTCGCACTCCCACGCTTGGCAAGATCAAGGACTGAGCCTGGTCGGAAACGATCAGATCTGAGCCTTATCGATTCCAGCCGAACGGTTCAACTCCATGAGGATGCCACAGGTCTTCACCTCATCCGGTTGCTGACAATGCCCTCTGAGCTGCCGTAGCTGATCCTGGAGTTTATGCAACTCATTCACGCGGGCATCGACCTCGACGATCTTCTCGTCCAGCAGGGCATTCACCGTCTGACAGCTTCCGGACGGTGTGTCGAGCACCCCGATCAGGAGGCGCACCTCCTCCAGGCTCATGTCAAGGCTGCGGCAGTAGCGGATGAAACGCAACTGCTCCACATGCCGCGGCGAATAGAGGCGATAGTTGCCATCCGTGCGCTGCGGCACCGGCAACAACTGCTCGCGTTCGTAATAGCGGATGGTTTCGATCTTGACCCCGGTGGTCCGTGCCAGCTCGCCGATCTGCATGGACTCATCCCCCTGGGTTGGCAACTCGGGCGGACAAGCCTCCCTGGCGCAACGCTAGGCCCTTGACCCTGAAGCCACTTCAGGCTTTTCAATGGCAGCATCTCCACCCTTCTCTCAGTCTGTGAGCAGCGCTACACCATCCAAGCTCCTGTCCAGTCGTCGGGCCGCCCAGGAGCCAGGCCGGCCCTGGGTGCGCCTCACCATGGCCGCGCTCGCCACGATCGGCATGATCGATACCGGCTCGATCACCGCCAAGCGTTGGGGTTGGATCGGCAGCCTGTCCTGTCCGGGCGGTAGCGATGGCTGCGACAAGGTGCTCGGCAGCGCCTGGGGCACGCTGCTGGGCCAGCCACTATCTCTGTTTGGATTCCTGGCCTACGGCACGGTGCTCCTACTGGCCCTGATGCCGTTGCTGCGAGGGGGTCGGCGGGCCCCTGCCTCGGAGGTGAACTGGTGGGCTCTGTTCCTCGTCAGCTGCGGCATGGCCGTCTTCAGCCTGGTGCTGATGGGGCTCCTGGTCTTCGAGATCAAGGCCTTCTGCACCTTCTGTGTGGTGTCAGCCGCCCTCAGCCTCGCGCTGTTCCTGTTGAGCCTTGTTGGAGGTCGCTGGATCGACCTTGGCCAGCTGATCTTTCGCGGAGTGATGACAGCCCTCCTTGTCGGTCTGATGGGGCTGGGCTGGGCGGCCTCGGCGGACCAGCCTGTCGCTGCAAGCGGGCGCGCGGCCCCAGCTGTGGTCAGCGCCAGTTCGCCGGCCAAGATTGCCCTGGCGGAGCATCTGAGCAGCGTCGGTGCCCGGGTGTTCACGGCGTACTGGTGCCCCCACTGCCATGACCAGAAGGAGGCCTTCGGCAAGGAGGCTGCCGCCAAGCTCCAGGTGATCGAATGTGCCGAAGACGGTGCCAACACCCAGGCGCAGCTGTGCAAGCAGCAGGGGGTTCAGGGCTATCCCAGCTGGCAGATCAAGGGCGTTATGGATTCGGGCGTCAAGCCGCTGAACACCCTCGCCGATCTCAGTGGCTACACGGGTCCTCGCGACTTCTGAGCAGGCAATCACCCTGCCAGGCCAGCCATTCCCCGATAAGGGACCAACGCCACCCTCGCCCTAACCTCCAGCTCCGCTGGCATCGCTTCATGCCTGATGCACCGCTCGGCACCGCCGCCCGCATCGACACGCAGGCCGTGGAGGTGCCTGCCGGCCTGGGCACGCTGCGCACGTTCCTACGGGTGCTCGGACCCGGGTACCTGGTGGCCGTCGGCTACATGGATCCGGGCAACTGGGCCACCGATCTGGCGGCCGGGTCCCAGTTCGGCTATCGCCTGCTGTGGGTGATCGGGCTCTCCAGCCTGATGGCGATGGTGCTCCAGTCGCTCTGCTGCCGGCTGGGCATCGCGACGCGGTTGGATCTGGCCCAGGCCTGCAGCCAGCTCCTGCCGCGGTTCTGCCGGATTCCCCTCTGGCTGCTGGCCGAGGTGGCGATCATTGCCTGTGACCTGGCCGAGCTGGTGGGCAGCGCCATTGCCCTGCAACTGCTTTTCGGTCTTCCTTTGCCCTGGGGGGTGGGCCTCACGGCCGCCGACACCCTGTTGCTGCTGGCCCTGCAGCGCTTCGGGATCCGCCGACTGGAGGCCCTGGTGATTGCCCTTGTGGCCCTTGTGGGCGGTTGTTTCGCGGTAGAGATGTTCTTGCTGCAGCCCAATTGGAGCCAGGTGGGCCTGGGCTTTCTTCCGCAGGCCGCCAGCCTCAGGGACGGCCAGCAGTTGTTTCTGGCCGCCGGCATTCTCGGGGCCACGGTGATGCCCCACAACCTCTATCTGCATTCCTCACTGGTGCAGACCCGCCTCTGGGCCGGCGGCCGCGGGACGCAGCGCAGGGCGCTGGCCTTCAGCACCTGGGACACCCTGATCGCCCTCAGCCTGGCCTTTCTGATCAATGTCTCGATCCTGGTGCTGGCCGCCGGCAGCTTCTACGGACGACTGCCGCAGCCGGTGACGGACCTGAGCGAGGCCTACCGGCTGCTGACGCCGATGCTGGGCACCTCGCTCGCCAGCGTGCTGTTCGGCGTGGCCCTGCTGGCGGCGGGCCAGAGCTCCACCCTCACCGCCACCATGGCCGGCCAGATCGTGATGGAGGGGTTCATGCAGATCCGGCTGCCGGACTGGAAACGGCGGCTGCTCACCCGCGGCATCGCCCTGATCCCGGCGATGGCCACGGTGATCCTGTTCGGGGAACGGGCCACCACGAATCTGCTGGTGCTGAGCCAGGTGGTGCTGTCGCTGCAGTTGCCCTTCGCGGTGATCCCGCTGGTGTGGTTCTGCGGGCGGCGCGGTCTGATGGGCGAGCTCAGAGCGCCGCTCTGGCTTCAGGCAGCAGGCTGGCTGTGCGCCAGTGTGATTGTGATGATCAACCTTTCGTTGCTCACCACGGTGCTGCGGGGCGTCTGAACTGTTGACTGCAGCCTCTGCGAGGGCCCATGCCGCAGATGGCGGACAGCAAGAAGCCCGAGGGTGGCTTCCGCGTACAGGAGCGCCGCGATGCTCAGGGCTGAACCCTCCACGGCGAGGGTGCTGATTAGGGGGGCGCTGCAGCCGAAGAGGACGGCGGTAGTGATGGCTGCCAGCTGGCCTTTGCGTTGCTGAGCGATCAGCTGCTCCATCGCTTGATCAGTCCTGAAAGGGGACAGAAGATCCAAGCCAAGTCCGATGGCTCAATACTCGAGCAGTTTGGCGAGGTCTGGGCCAAATTCCTCATGGGATCCCAACCGGCCGGGGAGATGGAGGACCCGGCTGGCTACCGCTGACAGGGCTGTCATCGCCGCCAGGGATTTCGGTGGCGATTGATCAGCGATCACCACGGTGAGGGGTTGCTGCAGGGTGGAGACCGCTGCCAGCCAGCCATCGGGGCGATCAAACGGATCCAGCCCCCCGGTCACAAAGGCGGTGCTGGCAAAGCGCGCACCGGGCTGGCGGGCAATCCGTTGCCGTGCCTCCAACCCAGCTTGCGTCAGGCCCGGACCGGCCACATCCACATGACGCCGGCTCATCCAGCCCAGCACTCCTGCAGAAGTGTTTAGGCGGTAGAGCAGCGAACCAATCAGGGGTATTTCCACCAGGAAACGGATGGCGTTGAAGGCCCGACTCCGCCGCCCCGCCATGGTGGGGAACGGCCCGCGCCAGGTGGGGGCAACTACGACCCATTCCCTTGTCTGCAGACCGCGTGTGGCAGCCAGTAGGGCGATGCCGGCTCCATGGCCAGCGGCCAGCAGACCACAATCCACCGGGCAACAGTCGCGGCGGAAGTCCACAAGGAAGGCAGCCAGCAAATCAGCGTCGTAGGCAAGGCGCCGCCGCTCGCTCCCCCCGAAGCCCGGCCAGTCCACGCTGATCAGGCGGGGTAACGAGTCGGCATCGCCAGAGCGGCCACAGATCGCCTCGATGAACGGCTGCCACTCCTGGCGGCTGGAGATGGTGCTCAGCGCGGGTAGTAGCAACCAAGCAGGGCCATCGCCGCCAGAGATCCCGTAGGCGACGCGGATGGTCTGGCCTTCATGGGACCAGACGTAGGTCAGATCCCAATCGTGAGAGGCCTCCGCCGAAGCCTTGGTGGGACCAAGGGGAGCCTGGGCCATGGGCAAGGAGGAAGCTGTCTTCATCAAGGCTATTGTGCACATTCACACACTAAGGCGATGACCCCAGAGCGAGGTCGCTGCTCCTCCAGCCGGACAGGGAAGGTGATGCTCTCCTGCTGGATTCCAGAAGCTCTGCGGATGGAACTGGACCGGGTCTGGGCCGCCAAGGGCCTGAGGCCCCATGGCCGCACCCAGCAAGGGATGGAGGACATGATCGCCGCCTACCTGGCGGCCCAGCAAGAGGAATAAACGTGAGTAATCGACACCGCAACCAAAGCGGGCACGACCATGTGCACATTCACGATCACGATCACGATCACCACGACGATCATGGTCACCGCAGCAGTGCCCCCGGGGCATTTCGCTGGAGCATCGTGCTCAACAGCGGCCTCACAGCCCTGCAGTTGGTGATCGGCTTTGGCTTTGGCTCAGTGGCGCTGATCGGCGATGCCCTCCACAACCTGGGGGACGTGGTGGGCCTGTTCCTTGGCTGGGGGGCTGAGCGTCTCAGCCAAAGGCCCGCCTCCGGCCGCTTCACCTATGGCTATGGGCGCAGTTCCCATATGGCTTCCCTGGTGAATGGACTTCTTCTTTTCTCTGCCGGTGTTGTGGTGGTGGTGGAAGCCATTCAACGGCTGGTGCATCCTGTGCCCCTCGTAGCTGGCCCGGTCGCCTGGGCTGCCGCCGCCGGCATCGCGGTCAACCTCATCTCAGCTCGCCTGTTCGGGCAGGACCACCACCACGACCTCAACCAGCGGGCCGCTGTGCTGCATCTGCTCACCGATGCCGCCGTGTCGGTGGCGGTGCTGGTCAGTGCCGTGCTGGTGGGTGTTACCGGCTGGCTCTGGCTCGATGCAGTCACCGCCATTGGTGTGGGGGCGGCCGTGATCTGGAGCGCCAAGGGCCTGCTGGCCGAGGCCATCGCCGTCAATCTGGATGCCGCTCCACGGCACATCGATGTTGATCGGATCCGCCAGGCCCTGCTTGACCTCCCGGGTGTGGTTGAGGTGGAGGAGTTACACGTGTGGGGGGTGAGCACCTCACGGACCGCGCTGACCGCTCACATTCTGTGTCGAGCGGCAACGTTCACAGACGCCGGCGAGTTCCTTGAGCAGGCGCGCCGCCGTCTGGCAGAGATGGGCATCCGGAAGAGCACCCTGCAACTGGAGACAGCCGGCGACTGCTGAACCAGTGGAAGATGCACCCTTCGGGTCCATGCCACCTTCGCGATCGCCCGCAAGCTGCAGGGCACCCGGGGCTGCACCGTCTCGGTGATCTGAGTCCCAAAAGGACCAGCCCCATGGGCCTCACGGCTCCCTTTTTCGCCGAGGGCTCTGGGCGAGACACCAGCGGGGGAGGGGGCGGCCCTCCTCAGCAGCACTCAGAAGGTTCCTGCTTAACTTCTGGCGCTGATTCTTAACTTCGCCACAAGGACAGAAGCCGCCCACAGGTTCATGTCAACACTTGGCCTGAAGATCCATGATAAAGCCGTGTAAAAATCTCACTTGAGATGGTTCAATCAATCTCAGTATCAGCAGTAGCGATGCGTCTCAGCCTCCCTGGCGATGACCATGGCGGTGATGAACATCACTGACGTGAGCATGCTCGTGCTCAATCGGTGCGTGCTGATGCTCATGGGCATGCCAATAGGCCTGCTGTGGATCGCTTGAGAGCTGGTCATTCCGAGGGTGGTCGTGGCTGTGGTGGGGGTCTCCGCAGGTCGGGTCGTGCCTGTGACGATGCGCATGGCTGAAGGCGTCATGGCGATGCCAATGGGCATGGTCTTCCTTGAGCAGAACGGCAACGCCGAGCAGCATCAGGGCTGAGGCCGTCCCCATGCCGCTAGTGAATGCCTCGCGCAGCACCATTACGGAGAACAGGACGCCTACGAACGGAGCCGTTGAAAACACCACGGATTCGCGCGCCGCACCCAGATGGCGTAGGGCCAGCAGATCAAGCCAGATCGAGAGGCCGTAGCCCATCGCGCCGATCACCAGCAGTCCGAGAAGAACGGGCCAGGCCGGCAGGGATTGGCCGGCCGCCAGGGCCAGCAGCAGCATGGGAGTTGAGGCCCCGATCGCCTTCAGCATCGCGATCTGGAGGGGGTCGCGCAGGCTCAGGCGCTGGCTCAGGTTGTTGTCGATCCCCCAGGCCAGGCAGGCGCCGGCGATCAGCAGGGTGCCCTGCAGAGTTGCTCCGTGAAGAGAGCCCTCCGTGAGCAGCACGGCACCGGAGAGGATCAACACGGCCGCGATCAGCCCCCTGCGGCCGAGGTGCTCACGGCCGATCAGCACCGCGATCAGCAGCGTGAACACCGCTTCCAGGTTCAGCAGCAGCGAGGCGGAGCCCGCCGAAAGCAGGGTGAGACCCTGGACCAGGCAGATCGGACCAACCATCCCCCCTAGAACGGTGAGCCCCAGCAGCGGTGGAAGGTCACGGCGCTGCACCGGTGACTCCTGCTGCTGCTGACCACGGAACCCCCGCACCATCAGCAGCGCGATGCCAGCTCCGGCGTAGAGCAGCGCCGCGATCATCAGCGGCGAGCCTTCTTGGCTGACGACGCTGATCAAGGGAGCGCTGAGGCCGAAGAACACCGCGGCCAGCAGGCCAGCGATCAGCCCCTGCCGCTGTGGGTTACCCCTCACTCTCGTCACAGGATCGCCGCCAATGGCTTCAAGCCTCGCGCAGGCTTGCGGAGCCGGGGAAGCAACCAGCGTCCGAAACTGGCATAGAGGGCGGGGAGCACCAGCAGGGTGAGGCTGGTGGAGGTGAGCAAACCACCGAGCACCACAATCGCCAGGGGTTGGAGGATCTCGTTGCCGGCCCCGAAGGCCAGGGCCAGCGGCAGCATGCCCAGGGCCGAGGTGAGGGCGGTCATCAGGATCGCGTTGAGGCGCTGCAGGCTGCCGGCGCGGATCACCTCCTTGAGCTCCAGCCCTTCGGCGTGGCGGCGACTGTAGTTGTCCACCAACAGCAGGCCATTGCGGACCGCCACCCCGAACAGGGTGATGAATCCAATCAGGGAGGCCACCGAAAGCACACCGCCGGTGAGCAGGATCGCTACCAGGCCACCGACAAGGGCCAGGGGCAGATTGATCAGGATGGCAATCGTGGCCGGCAGAGATTTGACGGACACGAACATCAACACGGCAATCACCATCGTGGCCAGCAAGCTGTAGAGCACCAGGTTGGCGGTGGCCCGCTCCTCTGATTCGAACTGCCCGCCGTAGCGGATCAAGTAGCCGCTGGGCACCTTGATCTTGGTGTCGATCGTCTTTTGGATGTCGCCGACGACCGTTCCCAGTGGCCGGCCACTGACGTTGGCGGACACCACGATCAAGCGAGACACATCCTCCCGGTTGACCACATTGGCGCCCAGTCCGTTGTCAATCCGGGCCAGGGATCCCAGCGGCAGCATGGTGCCGGCGGGGGTTGAGATCGGAATGGCGCGCAGGGCATCGAGGCTGTTACGGGATTGCTCGGGCAGCATCACCACCACATCGGTGCGATCGGTGCCGTTGCTCACCACCTGGCCCACCGTCTTGCCGTTGAGGGCGATCTCCACCGCATCAGCGAGTTGCTGCATCGTCAGTCCGTTGGCGGTGGCGGCCTTGCGATCGAAAGCGATCTGCACCTGCTGGATGGGCAACTGGGGTTCGAGCTGCAGATCCACCACCCCCTGGATCGGTTCGATGGCGTCACGCACCTGCTCGCCGATCCTGCGCAGTTCGGCCAGGTCGGGCCCGTAGATCTTGATCGCGATGGCGCTGCGCACCCCCGAGAGAACCTCATCCATGCGGTGGGAGATGAAGCCACCGATGTTGGGTGCCACGCCTGGAAGGCGAAGAAAGGCTTGGCGGAGTGCGGCGATGGCGGCAGGGCGATCCTTCATCGCCGCATCGCTCAACTCCACATCCACATGGGCCAGGTTGACGCCTGCCCCATCGGCATCTCCCGGGGCCCGGCCGGTACGAACCTGCACCCACTCAAACAGTGGATTGGCCTTGAGGGTGTTGGACAACGCCAGCCCGGCGCGGTTGGTCATCTCCAGCGACACGCCTGGATAAAGCACCATCGAATTCACCAGGGACTTCTCGCGGAACTCCGGCAGGAACACCCGCCCGAGGCTGGGCAGGATGGCGCAGGCCAGCACCACCACGGCCAGGGCCACGGCCAGCACCCGCTTGGGTGAGTTCAGCGCCATCTCCAGCATTGGCCTGTAAGCCCTCTCGGCCCAGGTGGCGATCCAGGTGCTCTCAGCGGGGAGCCGTGTGTTCGCCAGCAGAATCCCGCAGAGCGCTGGCGAGAGGGTGAGTGCCACCAGGGTGGAGGCGGCGATCGACAGCAGATAGGCCAGGCCCATCGGCGCGAAGATCCGCCCTTCCACTCCTGTGAGGCTGAAGATCGGCGCGAACACCACCACAATGATGACGGTGGAGAGAATCACTGGTTGGCGCACCTCCACCGAGGTTTCGTACACCACCTGCAGGGGATTCTTGGGCTGGGCGGCCACCTGGTTCTGGCGCAGGCCGCTGTAGCAGTTCTCCATGTCGACAATGGAATCGTCGACCACCGAGCCGATTGCTACCACCAGCCCGCCGAGGGTCATGGTGTTGATCTCCAGCCCAAAGGCGCGCATCAGCATCAGGCCGATCAGCAACGACAGGGGGATGGCACTGAGGGTGATGACGGCGGTGCGCCAGTTCATCAGGAACAGCAGCATCACCACCGAGACGATGGCGATGCCTTCTAGCAGTGAGCTGCTGACGTTCTTGATCGCCGTGTCAATGAAACTGGCCTGCCGGAAGGTGCGCTTCACTTGAATGTCGCCCGGCAAGGTCTTGCTGAGGGCGGCGATCCGCTCCTCCACCTCACGTGTGACTCTGGGGGTGTCGATGTCGGGCTGCTTGTTGATCATCAGCACCACCGCCGGCTTGCCGTTGAAGCTGCCGTCGCCGCGCTTGAGGGCGCTGGCCAGCCGCACGGTGGCGACATCCCCGAGCCTGAGCGATTGGCCTTTGCTGCCTGTCACAACGGAATCGGCGAGTTCCTCAGGGCTGCTTGCCTGGCCGCTGGCGCGGATCAGTTTCTCCTGCCCGCCCGCGATCAAAAAACCGCCGGGTGCATTGGAGCTTGCCGCTGCAGCCGCCTCAGCCACGGCCTGCAGCGACACATTGCGGGCCTGCAGTTGCTGGGGATTGATCTGGATCTGCTGCTGGGCTTCTTCACCGCCATAGAGGGTCACCTGGGAAACACCGGGCACCGCCAGAATCTGGTTGTTGAAGGTGGTGGCAACGATCCGGCGCAGCTCCATCGGCGTGGTCGGGCCGCCGCCCTTCAAGGTGAAGGCGTACTGCAGGATCGTGCCCAGTGGCGACACGAGCGGGGAGATGGCCGGCGCGCTGGCATTGGCGGGCAGCTCCGCCTCGATCTGCTGCAGGCGTTCCGCCACCGATTGGCGTGCCCGGTTGATGTCGGCGTTCTGATCGAAGATCACCTGCACCATCGAAAGCCCCACCTTCGAGGAGGAGCGCACGGTTTCCACTCCCGGCAGTCCGTTGACGGCCGATTCGATCGGCACGGTGATGCGTTGTTCCACCTCTTCTGGTGCCAGACCATCGGCGGTGGTCTGCACATCCACCTGGGGTGGGGCGAACTGGGGAAAGACATCCAGGGGCATGCGGCTGAGGATCGAAAGGCCCCAGAGCGTGATCAGGATGGCGACCACAACCACCAGCCAGCGTTTGGCGATCGAGGTGCGCAGCGTCTGGTTGAGCAGGCTTTCAAACATGGGAATGGGTTGAGTGGCGGTAGAAAGCGCAGGCTTCGGGTGTCAGTTCTTCTTCCCCAGGCGGGAGGCCACGACCACACCGCCCACCACCACCACCGCAGCACCGGCCCCGATCACCAGGGGGTTGAGGCCTGCGGCGGCCGAGGGCGCGGCCACGGCTGGGGTGGCTGGGGCATCAGAAGCAGCGGCGGGGGTTTCCTCACTGGCGGCCACGGCGCTTTGGCTCTTCTTGGATTCGGCGTAGAGCGAGAGGGCCCCCTGGGTCACCACGTCGTCTCCCGGCGAGATGCTGCCGTCGGTGATTTCGATCTGATCGCCCTTGCTGGCGCCGGTCTGGAGGAACACCGGGTCGTAGGTGGTGCCGCTTTTCACGAACGCCAGGGGCTTGCCATCCGCATCCACCACCGCAGCGACCGGAATCGAAATCACACCGCCGACTTCGGTGGCAGGGGCGGTGGTGATGCCCAGCAGGGAATCGATCTCGGCGCTGGCCTTCACCTGGCGCACATTCCCCTGCTGCTGAAACTCATCGCCATGGCCCACGTGGGCCATGGCTGGTTGGAGACTGCCGAGGGCCAGGCTGCCGAGGGTCATGGTTCCGAGGCTGAGGCTGGTGGCCAGAAGAAGGGCGCGCATGCTGCTGCTGCCGCGAGGGCAGGACAAGGACCCGCAGAGGATGCCGCAGTGGGGATGAAAAACAGGTGAAACCGCTTGCGCTACCTAGGATCAGCCGCAATGTCTGACTTCTGGCCCAGGCCCATGCCCCTGCGCATCCTGTTGGTGGAGGACGAAGCGGAGCTGGCCGGGGCGATCCAGACGGTGCTCAGGGCCGAGCAGCATGTCGTCGATCACGTGACGGAGGGTCTGGGGGCCTGGAGCCTGCTGCTCAGCGAGCTGGCCACCTACAACCTGCTGATCGTCGATTGGATGCTGCCGGGTCTTTCAGGCCCTGAACTCTGCCGTCGGGTGCGCGGGGCCGGTCTGACCCTGCCGGTGCTGATGCTCACTGCCCTGGCCGACACCAGCCACCGGGTGCAAGGCCTTGATGCCGGCGCCGACGACTACCTGAGCAAGCCGTTCGCGATGGAGGAACTGCTGGCGAGGATCCGCGCGCTGCAACGCCGCCAGCCCAACTACCGCGAGCCACTGCTCAGTTCCGGGCCCTATGTGCTGGATCCGGCCCAGGGCTGCCTCACCGTTCAGCGGGGAGAGGAAACCACCAGGATCAACCTGTCCGCGAAGGAACTCCAGCTCATGGCCTTTTTCATGGAGCATCCGCAGGAGATCATTCCCGGAGCGCGACTGCGGTCCCAGCTCTGGTCGCTGGATGAGGATCCGATCAGCAATGTGGTGGCGGCCCAGGTGCGTCTGCTGCGGCGCAAGATCGCCAGTCACGGGCTGCCCTGTCCGATTGTCACGGTCCCCTCGAAGGGTTACCGCTTTGATCCGGAGCCTGAGGAAGAGCCATAGAACGGCTCGCTATGGCCAGGCCTGGTCCCATGTCCCGTAGCCGGATGCGGCTGGCGGCTGTCTACCTGCTGGTGATCGGGGTGATCCTCTATGGCGCAGGCCTTGGGATGTTGGGCCTGTTGATGCGCTCCAACTGGTCGGCCCTCGAGCGCGAGGTGGAAACCCTGGCCGGCACCTTGCATGACAGCCTTAAGCCGTTGCTGCCGGCGGAAGCCAAGCCTTCTCCCCAGCTGGCCGCGGTGCTGCCTGGGCTTTGTCTGGTGGGATCCCCATGTCAGCCGGCCCCCTCGCTGATCCCGCGCCACGCCGTCAGCATCACGGACCCGGAGCGGTTCTACCTGCGCCTGCTGGATCCCAGCGGTGGACTGATCGCCCACTCCCCGGGATCGCCAAGGGCCAAGGCAGAACGCCCTGGCCCCGCCTGGACGGTGGTGGCAGGGCCTGGAGGCGAACGCTTCCTGCAGTATTCGATCCACCTGCACCGTTCCCACACGCCAGCGGACCCTGGCGCGAATGCGCTGGAGATGGATTGGGGGTATCTGCAAATCGGGCGCAGTTTGAGCGGGCTCGACGCAGAGCGGCAACGACTGTGGTGGGCAACTCAGACGATTGTTGTGTTGGCCCTGGTGGTGGCAGGCCTGGCCAGCTGGTGGCTGTCGGGTCTGGCGATGCGGCCGTTGCTGGCGGCGTACCGGCAGCAGGAGCAGTTCACCGGCGATGCAGCCCACGAACTGCGCGCACCTCTGGCCAACCTGCTGGCCGTGGTGGAAGCCCACAGGACGAAGCCTCCGGCTGACGCCGTCGCCAGGGACCAGATGCTGGCCGCGGTCCAGGGGCAGGGGCAACGGCTGAGCCGCCTGATCAGCGACCTGCTGCTGCTGGCCCGGCTCGATGGTCCCGAGGCCGGAGCCGCCATGCAGTCCTGCTCCTTGACGCAGATCGCATGCGATTTATTGGAGGAGACCAGCGAGGCGGCGTCGATTGCCGAGGTGCAGCTCCGCCTGCAGAGTGGTGATGACGATCTCAACGTGTTGGGAGTGGAATCGGAGCTCTATCGGCTCGTGTCCAACCTGCTCTTGAACGCGATTCAGTACACACCGTCAGGCGGGGAGGTGCTGCTGAGCCTGAGGCGCGAGGGAAACCTTGGGCTGTTGCAGGTGCAGGACAGCGGTATGGGCATCACTCCAGCCGATCAACAACGCATCTTCGATCGCTTCTTCCGCAGTGATCCCGGTCGTTCCCGCCGTCAGGGCGGCACCGGCCTTGGCCTCTCGATCGTGGCGGCGATCATCCGTCGCCATCGCGGCGAAATCATCGTGGCTTCCAAGCCGGGTTCCGGGAGTGTCTTCACCGTGAAACTGCCCATGGCCACAACACCGGCACCGCCATCAGGATCAACGGCCTGCCCCCATTGACCGCATGTTCGGCTTCTGATGCTGTGCCGGGGCCTCCGCCCCCACAGATCACCACCACATCGGAGCTGAGCACGTTGATCACATTGCGGGCCATCCCCATGCCGGTGAACACGGCCAGATCCAGTTCCGCCGTGCTCTGCCTGTCGTCGTCGTTGCCTACATCGGGCAACACCCCCACCACTAGGTGCCCCTCCACCCGTGATGCGCCGCGGCTGGCCGCCGCCATCACCCCCGCCGGGCGGCCACCGGTGAGCAGCACCCAACCCTTGCGGCTAATGCACTCCCCCATTTCCTCGGCGATGGCCACAGCCTCAGCGGAGGCGCCCTCTCCATCGCCCATCACACCCACCACCGCCCGCCGGCTGCTCATGCCACCTCCGGGCACCAGCCCCGCTGGCGCGTCATGTCTTCGGTCCAACCCTGGTAGCGGCGGGTGAAGTGCTCCCCATTGGCCAGCAAGCCCTGATGCAGCTGGCAGGTGAGCACCGGGATGCCGTTCACCCCGGCGTGGTGGCGAAACCAGTGGCAGGTCATGCAGACCTTGCGGCTGCGGCTGGCCAGCAGCACCTCCTCATCGAGGTAGGGCCACTGCTCGTAGCCGCCATCGTCCGCCGCTGGGCTGGGGGCCAGCCGTGTGCCTCGGGAGCGGGGTGGGGAAGCAGCCACGACAACACCAGCACAGAGAACACCTGTACTAGCAGAAGTCGTTTGGTTCTGGCCAGCTCGGGCGCGACCCCAGGCGGACCCCCAGGTAGAGCCCCAGGTGGCAACGAACCGTCGGTGGTGGGCCGCTTCATCGGCTCCCACTGGGGTGTGGAGTGGCTCGATGAAGAAGGCGATGCCGATCCGCAGCAGGAAATGCCTCTGCGCTGGGCCATGTGATGCCGCGGGCCACGGGGCTGCGGAGGGCCATCGACCATCAACCAGCGTCAGCGCCAGTAGATGTCACTACGCGCCCTCATTCAGCCCTGAAGCAGTGGGGCATGGACCAACCGAGAAAGACTGACAACGCACCACATAGAATCCTCGTGGCCATGTTGAACTAGCCGGGGCGTGGAGAAGAAGCAACAATCCGTTGAGAGTGCCTACGCCGAGGCAAAAAAGGGAAACTGGGCGCATGTTCTGACCCTCTGGCAGTCAGAACCACGGTTCGCAAGTGGCTGCAGTAGATACGTGAATCCATTTTCCGGATGGTCCTTTTTGCATCAGGCCGCCCGCTTCGGTCATGAGGCAGCCTGTCGCGAGCTGATTCGCCTTGGCACGGCAATCGGGACACTCACTTATGAGAATGAGAGTGCAGCTGATATTGCAAGAAGGCATCAACACCATGAGTTGGCAAGCGTCCTGCAGCGGGCTTGCCTGGATCAGGATGACTGCTGGTGTCCGCCAAGAGATCCCAAGCTGTTCCCAAGTAGCAACTTTTGGGATGAAGCCCAAGAGCGAAAGGCAATAAACACAATGCTGGTTGCCTATGGCGGCAGCGTCATCAAGATTCCTGCTGGCTCCCGCTACTATGTGGATTCGTTTGAACGCGCGCTGATTGGTTGGCACGGAACCTATGACCCGCCTGGTGACATGGGATGCGGATCAATGGTCTGAGTAAAGTCGGTTAGCATGCTTAATAATGAGTAGTTTCGCACAAGTAGTTAGCTGTCAACTCCAATTCTGCTGTATTCGCCGAGACTCTGATGATTGTCGCCAAGCGATGCTAGTTGGCGATGGCTGGCTGATCGCTGCAGGAGCGTCCTTTTTGGAAGCAGACACTGTTTCAAGGATTAGAGTGTAATTCTACGACTATCTCTTTTCGAAGATGACCACATTCAGCCTCATGTCCCCATGCGGTCACCCCGCGCCTAACAGACTCGAAGGCGCCATTGGGGGCACTCCTGACGTTGGACTACTCGGCCAGAATGAACGATGTCGCCGTTCGACTCTTCCGCCCTTCTTGGATGGTCTTGTCTTTCACTTTGGACAGCCTCCTCGTAGCAGTGTCAGAATGCAGAACTTCTATCACTTGGGAGACTTCTTTGTAGTATCGAACTCCTTCAAGGCGTTTCTCGATCGTCACGCAGGCTGCAGCTTTGAGGCAAGGACGATTCGGACCAAGCATTCTCAAGACGTCGAGCATGAACAGTATTGGGCCATGAAGGTGGCAACCAGGGTTGACTGCCTCTTGCCCGATAAGTCGTTCCGTACGCAACCATCATGGATCACTGATCCCCCACCCTGCTTCCGTGAACGAGCGATGGAGACTGCGTTGGCGGAGGATGTTGCCCCTTACTTTGCCAATAAGGGATCCTCGACCTACTTTTCCTACCCTGGACATGGGGTGGGCAGTGTGTGCATGGATTTCTCCTCAGTACCGGCAGGTGTCAAGCTCTTTGAGCCACTCTATTGGCCACATTTTCTGGTGGTCGATGTGATCTTCGCTAGAGAGATGGAGCGGCAATGCAAAGGTGGAGCATTTGGCTATTACTTCTGGACGCTAGGCTTTGACGACGTCACTGCCGAATACAACAGTTTATTGCACAGTCTTCGATGACAGTCCAGTCACGGCGGTGCTCATAGGTGGCGTTGAAATTGCATTGCGGTTCCTCTGAGTGCTGGTGGGTCGACA
The DNA here is from genome assembly GCF_019038515.1 of Synechococcus sp. CCAP 1479/10. Lineage (NCBI taxonomy): Bacteria > Bacillati > Cyanobacteriota > Cyanophyceae > Synechococcales > Synechococcaceae > Synechococcus > Synechococcus sp. CCAP 1479/10. The sequence goes on from NZ_JAFKRJ010000051.1 coordinate 42,921, forward strand.
GGGGCGGAACTGCGGCAGGTGTGGACCTCCTCGCCCCCTGCTTCAATCAGATGGTTGATCTCTGCTCGGGGCCGCTGGGGGATTGGCGATTCGGACAGCACTCTCTCCCGATGCAGTGCTGCCCCGCCCCTGGAGAACACTCCGGCCACCCGCACCCGCACCCGCACCCTCACCTGCTGTCGTGATGGCAGCGCGACAGCTCGACAGCATCCCAAATCCACGTCATCCTGCTATCGAGCCAGCACCGCGACACCATGACAGCACTCTCTGACGTGGCGCCCGCCGATCTCTCCATCCGGGATCTGGAGAAACGATGGGGGATCAGCCGCAACGGCCTCAAGGCCCGCGCCCGCGCTCTCGGGGTCGAGCTGATCCGCGTCTCCTCCACCCTCACCACCTGGCCGGGCGCCTTCATCGAACTCGGGGAGAGGCTCCACGAACACCTCCAGTCAGGGCAGCCCATGGGGACCTTCCCTGGCCTGAAGCCGGTGGCGGCTGATGGCAGTGCGACGGCAGTGACAGCAGCAGACGCCACGGCGATCGTGAGGTCTCCAGGCAACGACCTTGCGCTGCTGGTGGCGGCCATGCGGGAGGCGGCGGCTGCCCCAACGGCGGATCCCCTGCTGCGGGCTCGTGGGCTTGCCGAGGCTGCCGATAACGCCCTGGTCCTCACCACTACCGATCTGGCTGCCCTGCTGGGTCAGGGGGTGATGTCCTGGCGGAGCGGACATGAGGCCTATGGCTATCGCTTCGAGCGGCACCACCAGGGCCGGCAGGTGCTGTGGACCGTCGCGCGCGCCATCACCCCCAGCTCCCCAGCGGGAGTGCGTGCCCTCCCTGGAGTCAATCCAACGTCCAGCAGTGAGCGGCGCGTTGGATTTGCGGCAGAAGCGTTCATTGACGTCCCCTGGCGGATGGCCGACACGACGGGCAGCCGTTTGTTCCTGCAGAACCGCATCGGTTGATCAGGTAGGGGGGATCAAGTGTCAGCTCAAGAGATGCCCTTGCTGCTGCCGGATGTGCTTAGTTCCTGCCCTTGTCTTGCTAAGTCGCCAAGGCCTTGGCAAACGCCGCTGCCGCTCCTTGACCTGACGCCCATGGATAGCTGCGGAGATGCACCTCCAGGGAGTGCCCCATGCTCAGCGCCACACTTCCCGGGTCGATCCCGAGTTGATGGCCCCGCAGGCTGTAGCCATGCCGAAATGAGTACGGCACAGCACGTTCCCCTCGTGTCGCCATGCGTTCCCGCAGTTCCCTCCAGCCCCGCTGCCGCTTGAGGTAGGTGCCGATCGCATCAGCGGCTCCCGGCCCGGCGCCCAGGGGCGGGAGCTCAATCGCGCCGGCGCGCCAGCGCTCCAGCAGCTGCCAATCCTGTCTCCGCCCGTCCCAGTCGGTGAGCGGCAGTGGATGCACCCATCGCGGGGTTGTCATTCCACCGCCGCTGCGCTTGCGGTAGCTGCACCACCACAACGGTTTGCCGCTGCCCGGATCGCTGCGCACCCCCAGGTGCTGCAGCTCGATCGGCCGGAGGCCCAGCTCCGCCAGCAGTCGCAAGGCATCGGCCCAGCGTCGGCCTGGCTCATCCGTGGGCAGGGCGTCGATCAGCTGCAACACCTCCAGGTCGGTGAAGGGGTCTCCCTTGCGGTGCCCTGCAGCGGTTTCAGCAGCGGCGACCCCAATGTGCGGCCTCAGATCGGCCGGTGGTCGCCAGCTCTCAGGGAACTTCTCGCGCTCCACGCAGTGCCGCAGGAACTGGGCCAGGGACTGGGCCCTGATCTGCCGGGCACGGCTACCTGGCGCCCAGCCCCGCAGGCAGGCATCCAGCAGCGAAATCGCATCCGTGGGTCGCTTCTGGCCTTCCAGCTGCTGCAACGCCAGCTCCAGCACTGGGGCGTAGTGCTGCTCCCAGGTGGAAGGCTTGATCGCCCCCCCATGCTCCAGCTTCTGGCTTCGGAAGCCTTGCAGTGCATCGCTCCAGCTGTCAGTCCTCCGCGGTCCACGGCCCTCAGCAATGGCAGCTGCGTCCCGCAGGCCGTGGCCTTTGAGGGTAAGCAGGTAGATGTTTCGAACCCGGGCCAGGATCGGGCCTACCTCCTGCTGACTCCATCGGAATGGCAGTGCCACTGTTTGTCGTGGACTCCCCGCGATCCGCACCTCCAATCGGGCGAAGTGGTCCTGCTCCCGCAGTGTCCAGCCCCGGGCCGTGGAACTTCGGACACCGACCCGCAGGGCCAGCTCCCAGCTCTCGCCAAGCCGCACACGTGGCATGGTAGCCGCGCAAAATCCGCGCAAAACCTACCGCTTCTGCCCGATCAGTGCCGTTCACGCTCAGTCAGGAGAGCAGTTCTGACGCGCCATCACGCTTTCTGACTGGTCTCGATACCTGCTTTGGGAGCACTAGGTCGCAGGTTCGAATCCTGTCGCCCCGATTGACTTTCCCCGATCCACCCATCGGGAACTGAGCCCTATCTGCGCAAAGGGGTGAAAGTTTCAATCCACGCTCATCGTTCCAGGAAGGCTTGGCCAACGGTCGGAGGCCCTCCCATGAGAGAGGCCCCTTGCCACGGCGTCAGACCAGCCTGGACGAGGTTTTGATCACCACTTCTTGTAGGGCAGAAACTTTCCGCACATGGTGACTTTGACCCTGTTGCCGGTTGGATCCTCCACTTTGTCCACCTCCATGGTGAAGTCGATGGCGCTCATGATGCCATCACCAAATTTTTCCTGGATCACATCTTTGAGTGGCAGGCCGTACACCTGCATGATTTCATAGAAGCGATAAATCAATGGATCGGTCGGAACCTCCGGATCCAGGCAGCCCTTCACGGGCGGGGCTGTCAGCTCGTTAGCCAGGTCTGGATCCAGATCCAGGGCCGCCAGAAGCTTCTCCGCCTCCTCTGGAGAGGCCGAGGCCTGTCCGTACAGCAAGCTGGCGATCCAGACTTCATCGCGCTGGAGAAGTGTTTCCAGCTCGGCGAAGCTCACGCCCTTACGGCGCTTGGCGCTCAGCAGAGTTTGACTGAGAGGGGTCAGTGGGCTCATGGCACGATGCTGATGGGCGGAATGGGGCGACCAGGTGGCGGAGGCCCGACAGAGGTTAGCCGTGCTTTCCCACCAGGTCGTTCATGCCTGCACCTGTAAGCGCCGCTGCTGGGGGTTGAGGTTCCGCAGCGCGCTCAGTCCCAGGTGCCGCATCGTCATGACGACATCATGAGCATCATTTCTTCCACCCATTGCATCAAGGCTGATTCGATTTCTGGGCACTCTTGACGTGGACCCCGGAAACCGCTCCAGGGTGAATGAGAGTTCTCAGCCGGCCTGACTGGGCCGGGGACTCCACTATGAAACGCACCAGGCACACAGCGGAGCAGATCATCCGCAAGCTCAAGACCGCCGACCAGCTGAGCGCCCAGGGCAAGACCGTCGCCGACGTCTGCCGCGTCATCGAGGTGACGCAGCCCACGTACCACCGCTGGCGCCAGCAGTACGGGGGCATGCAGGCCGAGGAGGCCCGGCGGCTGACCCAGCTGGAGAAGGAGAACGCCCGTCTCAAGAAGCTGCTGGCGGAAACGGAGCTGGAGAAGGCCATGCTCAAGGACCTCGTTGCGCCGTGAGGCCCACCTTGCGGTGCGACGAGAAACTTCTCAGCCCGGAACGTCGCCGCAGGGCTGTCACGGTCCTGCAGGAGCGTTACCGGGCTTCTGAACGCCTCGTCTGCCGGGTGGTGGGCCAGCACCGCAGCACCCAGCGTCATCCCGGCAAGGTTGTCTCGATTGAGGAGGCCAAGCTCCGGCAGCGTCTCCGGGAGATCGCAGCGGATCACATCCGCTGGGGCCGCCGGATGGCCTACCGCCTCCTGCGGCGCGAGTGCTGGACGGTGAACCACAAGCGGGTGCAACGGCTCTCGCGGGAGGAAGGCCTGCAACGGCCCACTCCCAGGAAGCGCAAGCGGGCACGACCCGCCGACGGCTCGGTGCGCCGCCACCGGGCCGAGCATCCCCACCAGGTGTGGGCCATGGACTTCCAGTTCGACACCACCGCCGATGGCCGCCGACTCAAGTTCCTGAACGTGATCGACGAGCACAGCCGCCTCTGCCTGGCGATCCGTGTGGGCAGACGCTGCAAGGCCAAGGATGTGGTGGCGGTGCTGGAGGAGCTCACCAGCCTCTACCCGGCGCCAGCGTTCATCCGGTCCGATAACGGGCCGGAGTTCATTGCGCAGGCTCTACGGGATTGGTGTGAGGCCAGCACCACCACCAGCACGGCCTACATCGCACCGGGATCCCCATGGGAGAACGGCTTTGCCGAGTCGTTCAATGGCCGGTTCCGGGATGAGTTCCTCAACACCGAGCTGTTCACCACAGCCCCAGAGGCGCAGATCCTGGCCGATCGCTGGCGCTGGGAGTACAACACACTCAGGCCCCATTCGGCCCTCCAGGGGCGTACGCCCCTGGAGGCAGCTCAACAGGGAGCTGCCGCATGACGACACCCAACCACTCTCATAAGGCCTGGACCGCTAAAGGGGGTCACGTCAGACGTCCGGCCCTTGCTTGGGCCCTATCGACACCCGCCCCACTCATCCATCTGACGCCTTGGGACCGCGTTGCGCTGAAGGAAGCTAAGACTCTTTCGATCGGGATCTCCAGACGTCGCACCAGGCCGCAACCATCCGGTCTGCCCTGCCGGGTCTGGATCGTATCTGGCCTTCAGTGATTCCACCGGAAGCCGCCGCATGCTCCACGGCGCATGGAGAAACCTACCGAGAAAGATCACAGACTGGCAGCTTGAGTTACTGTTTCCCTGATCGACCGTTTGGGGGAGAGCCATTGTTTCGATGGAACCCAGCTGCTCTTTGCGTCGTTGTACTGGCGTCTTCCGGCGTGTGTAGCTATGGCCGCCCTGCTTCAGCATCGAGCCCAACGATGGTGATCTCGAGCAGTGCAGGCTCAGCCAAGAGAACTGTCGATGCCATCCTCAAGCTGGAAGAACTCACGGATGCCAACGCGGCGCACCTCCTGCTGGAGCTAGGCAATAAGTCCATGGTCGTTGTGTATTCCAGTAAGGAAAGCAGTCCCACACAGACGGCCCAGCTCGATTTGATCGCTCGCGACAGCAATAACTATGTTGGGGCTATCAAGTTCTACCGGCTTGACCAGGCCAAGTACCCGAAGACATGGAGTGATATCAGCCACAACGAAGCCTGGAGGCGTGGCCCGATTTTCATGCTCGTCAACAACAATCCGAAGATGATCGGCACTGTTAAGGATCTCAAGGATGGTGCCGAAGTTGTCGTTCATTCCATCTCAACCGATCGTCTGCGCGCTGAAATCACCCGCTTTCTGAAGATCCGACCACCGGTTTATCATGTCACTGTTGATGAGGTCGACCGGCTGATTCTCAAGCCTGGTCTGCCGACCTTCATCATGGCTTACCGGAACAAGGGTCCCCAGAATATGCCCACGCAGTTCCAGCGCTTTGCCTATGAGTCACAGCTCTATGCCGGTCGTGTCAACTTCGTGCTGATCGACCTCGACCAAGGCGATCCTTCGGCCCAACTTGGGTTCACCTTTCCCAAGCAGGACGACCCCTATTATGTGGTCTACAAACCAAAGGATAAGGTCGGTCTTCTCATCAACAATCCCCTGCTGTCCGAGACGTTGATGGAGGATGCCATCCGCAGCTACTTCGGCCCTGGCCACGAGCCCGCCAAGGTGATTCCTTAGGCCCACTTTCTTAGGCCCACTTTTCCTTGGCGAAAAGAGCCTGTCCGTCCCACATCCCTGTGGGTCATCGATTCAACCTTCTCGCCATCCTTGGCCCCCTTTCAACACGCCACCAATGCGGCAGGCCGCTGCGCTTGCCGCCAGCGGCGTCGCACCGCGATCACCTGGCTGCCAGCCTGGAGACTGCCCCGGATGACGCTGCTTGCTCCCCGACCCCGCCACCCTTCGGCCCGTTCCCAGCACAGCAGCGGTGAGCGGGGTGCTCGAAACCCTCGCCTTTTTCCGCGATCCGGATTTTGCCGGCTCACGCTTCGAGCGTTACGGCGATGTCTACGAAACCAGCCTGCTGGGGCAGCGCACCGTGTTCATCCGTGGTGGGCAGGCCATTGCCGACCTGTTCGCCCAGGGTGACGCGGTCGAGGGCTGGTGGCCCGACAGTGTGAGGCAGCTGCTCGGGCCGCTGTCCCTGGCCAACCGCAACGGCGCCGACCACAAGGCGCGCCGTCGGGTGGTGGGCCAGCTGTTCGCCTCCGCCGCCCTGAGGCGCTACAGCCCGGCGATCGTGGCGTTGGTGGAGGGCCTCAACCAGGAGCTGCTGGCTGCGCCAGCCCCCGTGGCCCTGGTGCCCCGGTTGCGGCGTTTCGCCTTCGCCGTGATCGCCACCACGGTGCTCGGGCTTGATGGTGCCGATCGTGACGCCCTGTTCACGGACTTCGAAATCTGGTGCCGGGGCCTGTTCTCCTTTCCGCTCGCCCTGCCCGGCAGTCCCTTCGCCGGCGCCCGCCAGGCCCGTCAGCGCCTGTTGCGGCGCCTCGGCTCCGTGCTTCACAAGGCCCAGGTCGCCTCGGCTTCCGGAGCTCCCCTTGCGGCTGGCGGCCTCGACCTGCTGGCCGGCGGCCTGGATGAGGCCGGCCTCCCCCTGGCCGACGACGATGTGGCGGAGCAGTTGCTGCTGCTGCTGTTCGCCGGCTACGAAACCACCGCCTCCGCGCTCAGTTGCCTGCTGCTCACCCTGCTGCAGCATCCCGCCGAGCTGGCCTGGCTGCTGGAGGAGCTCGACGGCCTGAGCTGGCCCCCTGCCGAGGGGGACGCCGTGAGCGCCTACGACGCCCAGCGAGCCCCGCGCCTGGATGCGGTGGTGAAGGAGGTGATGCGGCTGACACCGCCGGTGGGGGGCTTCTTTCGCCGCACCCGGGAGCCCGTCGCCCTGGCGGGTGTGCTGGTTCCGGCCGAGCGGGTGGTGCAGGTGAGCATCACCGCCAGCCATCGCCATGGCATGGACCCTGAGGATCTGGCCGCCTTCCGGCCCCAGCGGCATCTGGAGCAGGGCGAAATGGTGACCCTGCTGCCCTATGGAGGCGGTGAGCGCGTCTGCCTGGGGAAGGCGCTGGCGGAGCTGGACATCCGTCTATTGGCGGTGGGGCTGCTCAAACCGCTGAGCCTTGCCCTCGAGCCGGATCAGGACCTGACTCTCATGGTCATTCCCAGCCCCTCCCCGAAGGACGGCCTGCTGGTGCGCCCACGCCGCCGAACCAACGCATCCGGCTCTTAGGTCTCTCAGTCCCCAAACGTCCTATCCAGCCATTGAGTCGCCACATAGACACCGATGAACATCGGAAGATAGGCGATCCACATATTGGGAAGGTTCAGCTCTGAGTTATTGATCAGAACAAGACCCAGATAGCTGATGACGCCATAGATGGATGCCCTGCGCAGTGGCCCGACGAGCTGTTTCAAGTCTGATCAATCGTTGGTTTGACTCTACGCAGCCTCGTCATCGGCCGCCGCGAGGCCGCACCAGGCGGTCGAGCCGCAGCTGGTGGTCGGCACTGGTGAGCCGTGCGTAGGCCAGGCCCACGACGCCGAACACCCCCAGCGCCGTCGCCGACGCGATCATGAACAGGATCACGATCTGGTAGCGAACCGCCGCCGCCGGTGCCGCCCCCTGGAGGATCTGGCCGGTCATCATCCCGGGCAGGCTCACCAGGCCCATCACCATCATCGAATTGATCGTCGGGATCATCGCCACGCGTATCGCCTCGCGTACCACCGTCTGGCAGGCCTCCCAGCGGGTCGCCCCCAGGGCCAGATCTGTTTCGACCTGATCGCGGCCGCTGCGCAGGCCGTCCATGAAGCGATCGAGTCCCAGGGAGATGCCGTTGAGCGTGTTGCCCAGCACCATCCCCAGCAGGGGGATCAGATATTGGGGGTTGTACCAGGGCTGGGGCCGGATCAGCCCCGACACCGCCAGGCCCGTGACCAGCGCCGAGGAGGCCATCACCGACAGCAGGCTGTTGAAGTAGATGCCGGCAAAGCGGTGCCGGGTGCGCTGGACGGCGGACACGCCGGCGATCATCGCCATGGCCGCCCCCACGAGCACGATCAGGGGCGCCTGGTCCTGGTGGAACAGCCACTCGAGCACAAATCCCACCAGCAGCAGCTGCACCACCATCCGCACCGACGCCACCAGCAGGCTGCGGCCCAGGCCCAGGCGCAGCGCCGCCGACAGCCCCACGTTCACCAGGATCAGCAGGCCTGACAGGGCCAGGCGGCCATCACTGATCGTCAGGGCGCCGGCGCTCGAGGGGGTCATCGCTGCAGCTCCAGGGTGCGGGTGGCGAAACGATCGATCTGCTCGCCGTCATGGCTGATGAGCACGCAGGCGCGCGCACCGGTGGCCAGCCAGTCGCTCAGCAGGGCCTCGACGGCGGCGGTGGTGGCTCCGTCGAGGGAGGCGGTGGGTTCATCCAGCAGCAGCACGGTGGGATCGAACTGCAGGCCCCGCAGCAGGGCCAGCAACTGCAGCTCACCGCCGGACAGCCGCTCGGCGTCGTAGTCCAGGAACGAGGGATCGCGCCCCAGGGCCGCCAGCCAGCCGGTGATTCGCCCGTGGCTCCAGCTGCCCTGCCCGCGCCGCTCCCGGAACCGCCAGGGCGCGCGAAGGTTCGCCGCCACGGTTCCCCCTCCGGCGACGGGCCGCTGGGCCAGATACAGCACCATGGCCCGCCAGCGCGGCAGACCCCAGGCCGCCGGCGAACGCCCGAGCAGGCGGAACGTTCCCGCCTCGGGGGGATCGAGCAGGGCAAGGGTGCGCAGCAGCAGGGTTTTCCCTGCCCCCGAGGGCGCCACCAGCCCCAGGCGATCACCACCGGCCAGCGCGAGATCCAGCTGGCTCCAGAGCAGCCGATCCCCCAGTCGCCGCTCGAGGCCGGCGGCGCTCAGCAGCTGGGGGCGGTCCAAGGTTGAGCGATGACCAGCCATCCCTCACTTTGACCCCGTCACGCACCGGCCGGCGCCGATTGGCAGCGGGTGCCTTTGGAGGCCAGCCACAGTTCCACGGTGCCCTGGGGGACGGAGCGTGCGTACCTCCATGTGCTCAGGTCGATGGGAGAGATGCCGGGCTTTGTATTCCCGGTTCCGGCAAGAAGGGCGCGGACCGATGGCGAGGTTGTCTTGAGGGCGCTGATCTGGGCGATCAGCTTCTCGGCCAGGTCGTTGTCAGCCTTGTGGAAGAAACGAACGGAGTTGTATGGACCGCAGCTGCTCGATGACGGTTCCACGAAGCGCACGCCAGAGACGATGTACCAGCGCTTGGCGGAGAGCTGGACCAGGATGGGTTTCAGTTGCTCGGCGATGGACGGATTATCCAGATGGACGGTGACGACGGCCAGACTTGGTTCGGTGTAGGCACTTTTGGCCCGAGCCGTTTCGAGCCTGACGGCATTGAGCTGGTTGACCACCCTGGCCTGGGCCAGGGAGCCCGCCACCAGCCTGGGATCGACGATCGGGTCCTGGGCCAGCTGGGAGACGCTGACCGACTGTTCGCCATTGCTGTCCTTGCCTTCCACCTGCTTGCGCAGCGCTTCGATCGCCAGCGCCCCGGCCTCACCGCAATCGGCCTGGATGTCAGCAGCCGGCGTCAGGTCCTGGCCACCAAGTTTCAGATGGAGGTTGAACACCTGCTGCTGGTAGTAGTCATTGCAGGCTTCGCCGGAACTCTGAACCAGACGGTTCAGCACCCTCGCGGCCTGGTCGACACCATGGTTGAACTGGGTCTGGGTGGCGGACGCTTGGCGGGAATTGTTATTCTGAGCATTGATCGACTCTTCCCCGGATGACCCCTCGATCAGCAGAATCGAGATGCGTGCGAGCAGTAACTTGTCCCTCGGGGCCTTATCCTTCCCCGGCTCAGTGTTGAGCATGTGCTCGATGGCCAGCAGGGAGATGTCTCTGCCAAGTTGCTTTGATGTGAGTTTATCGGTGAGATCACCAACCAGTCCCGCCGTGCGTGATTGCTGCGACAGCTTGTTGACTTCGTTGGAGGTGATCGTGGCGACAATCAATCCGATGGTGCCGGCGATGGCGGCGATGCCTGAGACGATATTGTTGAATGTTCTGCCCCGTTCGGAATCTGCCATTCGCGTTGTCTGAGGCCGTCATCTGGGGCCCAGTCTCAATGGCACATCAGAGCGCCCAGGAGGCGGTCCCACATTTCTTATTGGTGTGCAAGGTGGCATTCCCTGGGCACCTTTCGATGTCACGATGGTTTCTGCCACCACTGGATTGGGATGGGCCCATCGGTCGAGCGTCGCCAGCCGATCCGGACGGTGCGGCTGAGCCACCGCGGCGGGATGCTCCATGCGGAGGAACGGCGGGGCTGGCACCGCCACTGGCGGGAGCCCTATCGCTTCATGCTGGCCATTCCCTGGCTGGGCTTTCTGCTCAGCATCGCCGCCAGCTATCTGCTGCTGAATCTCGCCTTCACGCTGCTCTATGCGCTGGATCTCGATGGCATCGGCGGGGCCCCCGATGGCCAGCGCCTTTCGGTTCTGGATGCTTTCTTCTTCAGCGTCCAGACCCTGGGTTCGATCGGTTACGGCGTGCTCCATCCCAGCAGCCTCTGGGTGAATCTGGTGGTCACGGTGGAGGCCTTCTTCGGGCTGCTGTTCATCGCCGTCACCACCGGCCTGGCCTTTGCCCGCTTCTCCCGCAGCCGGGCCCGCCTGCGCTTCAGCCGCGTGGCCACGATCGAACCCTGGCAGGGGCACCCCACCCTCACCTTCCGGGTGGCCAACGTGCGCCAGAACAACCTGGTGGATGGGCGGATCCGGGCCTCCCTGGCCATGAACGAGGAGAGCGGCGGCCGTCGGATGCGCCGCCTCGTGTCCCTGCCGCTGGTGCGTGATCAGTCGATCAGCTTCCAGCTGATGTGGACCGTGATGCACCGCGTCGACCAGCACAGCCCCCTGTTCGGCCTCAGCCGGGAGGAGCTGGAGCGGCGCCAGGCTGAAATTCTCGTGGCCTTCCAGGGACTCGACGAAATCCTGCTGGCACCGGTGCACTTTCGCTGCAGTTACGGGGCGGCCGATCTGCGGCTGGGGGAGCAGTTCCGCGACATGGTGCAGATCGACGGCCCCGACAGCGTGTTCCTTGATTTCAGTTGCTTCGATGTGACCGATCCCCAGGATCCGCCGCCGCTCCCACCAGCTCCCGGCCATGGGGAAGGAGATAGTCGATCGCCAGACCCACAGGCACAACACCCGTGGGGTTGATCATGGTGTGGCTCTGGTAATAGTGCCGTTTGATGTGCGCCATGTTCACCGTCTCCGCCACCCCCGGCACCTGGTAGAGATCGCGGGTGTAGGCGAACAGGTGGGGGTAGTCCACCAGCCGTTTCAGGTTGCACTTGAAGTGCCCCACATAGACCGGATCAAAGCGCAGCAGGGTGGTGAACAGGCGCCAGTCCGCCTCGGTGATCGCAGGTCCCATCAGATAGCGCCGGCCGGCCAGGTGCTCCTCCAGCCAGTCGAGCGTGGCGAACAGGGGACCCAGCGCCTCCTCGTACGCCTCCTGGGTGGTGGCGAAACCACAGCGGTACACCCCGTTGTTGACGGTGGCGTAGATCCGCTCATTGAGGCGGTCGATCGCCTCTCGCAGCGCCACCGGATAGACGTCCCCCACCCGGGCTCCCAGGTGATCGAAGGCGCTGTTGAACATCCGCAGGATCTCGGAGGATTCATTGCTGACGATCGTGCGCCGTTGCCGGTCCCAGAGCACCGGCACAGTGACCCGGCCGGAGTAGTGGGGATCGGCCACGGTGTAGAGCTGGTGCAGGGCTTCGGCGCCCTCGTTGGGGTCCGGCACCACCCCCTCCGCCGCCTGGAACGTCCAGCCCCGCTCGCCCATGAACCAGTGCACGACGGAGAGCGGGATCAGGTCCTCCAGCCCCTTGAGGGCGCGCAGGATCAGGGTGCGGTGGGCCCAGGGGCAAGCCAGTGACACATAGAGGTGGTAGCGGCCGGCTTCGGCGGCAAAGCCGGCCTCGCCGCTTGGACCGGCCGATCCATCCGGGGTGATCCAGTTGCGGAACGCCGCCCGCGAGCGCTCGAAGCGGCCGGCGCTGCTGCCGGTGTCGTACCACTGGTCCCTCCAGACCCCGTCCACCAGCAGGCCCATCACGGTCGCCATGACGCCTGCGGACCCTAACGGGCCTCCTGCGCCACCTGTTCACCCGGCGGACCCTGGGCGCTACGGCGGGAAATCGCCCCCATCGTGGAGGAATGAGCGGCGCTGATCCCTGGAAGCCATGGCCGGTTTGAACCGACGCGGCCCCCTCCGCGGGATCGCCCTGCTCCTCAGCGGGGTCCTGCTGGCTGGGGTGCTGTCAGGGGTGCTCGCGTGCCTGCCGCTGCTGTCGCCAGCGGCGAAAGCTCAGGACCAGCCGGAGGAACTGCGGGGGGTGTGGCTCACCGCCAACGACATGCCCGTGCTGCGGGACCGCGGCCGCATGCAGACCGCCGTCGATCAGCTGGCGGAGCTGGGCTTCAACCGGCTCTATCCGGTGGTCTGGAACGGCGGCTTCGCGTACTACCCCAGCCGGGTGAGCGAGGCGCGCCAGCTGCAGGACTTCAGCTTCCGCGGCCTGCAGGGCCAGGACATCCTGGCCGAGCTGATCAGCGCCGGCCGCAACCGCGGGCTCAAGGTGATCCCCTGGTTCGAGTTCGGCTTCATGGCGCCCCCGGAGTCGCCGCTGGCGCAACGGCACCGCGGCTGGCTCACCCAGACCCGCGACGGCGGGCTCACCTCCACCAGTGCCGCCGGCCGGGTGGTGTGGCTCAATCCCTTCCGGCCGGAGGTGCAGCAGCTGATCACCGACCTGGTGCTGGAGGTGGTGAACGACTGGGGTGCCGATGGCATCCAGTTCGACGACCACATGAGCCTGCCGCGGGAGTTCGGCTACGACCCCTTCACCAGGGCGCTCTACCGCAAGGACACGGGCAAGGATCCACCGGCCAACCCCGAGGATCCGGCCTGGGTGAAGTGGCGCGCCGACCGGATCACCGCCTTCCTCGACCAGCTGGCCAGGGCAATACGCGCCGCCCGCCCCGGCGCCCTGATCTCGATCTCCCCCAACTACTACGACTTCGCCTACAAGCTGCAGCTGCAGGACTGGCGCGAATGGGTGCGGCGCGGCATCGCCGATGAGCTGCTGGTGCAGATCTACCGGCCCGATCTGGAGAGCTACGGGCCCCACCTCAGCCGGGCCGAGGTGCAGGAGGCCCGCCAGCGCATCCCCACCGCCATCGCCGTGTTGAGCGGCCAGCGCAACCGCCCCACCCCCCTGGCCCTGATGGCCGAGAAAGTCGCCGCCAACCGGGCCCGGGGCCTGGGGGTGGCTTTCTTCTACTTCGAGAGCCTGTGGAGCCTGGGCCCCGAGCCGCCCGCCGAGCGCATCGCCGGGCTGGCGGAAATGCTGGGCCCCCGTCGGCAGGCGCTGGGGGCCTCCGGGGGCCGCGGAGCTACATCGCCGCCCCTGCCGCCGCCGCCTCCCTAGCGAACGCCGGGAGCTGACGTTGACACCCCCCGACGCCCCACTACCAAGGAAAGAAGCACCCGCCTTCCCCCCATGCCCGAGCCGGCCGCCGACCTGCCCCTGGCCGTCCCGACCCACCAGCGCCTCCTGGAGCTGTCCCCCGCCAAGGACACGGAAGCCGAGGAACTGCGGCAGAACCTCTCCGCCCTGGTGGCCCTCGACCGGGTGCTGTGGCTGGGGGGTGATGAGGGACGCAGCCTGTACCGGTTGGACCGCCTCGGCGATCACCACTACGGCAACCTCAGCGCCGTGAAGCTCAGGGATTTCGGTCTCGCCGGTGGCAAGGACGACGGCGAATCGGACCTCGAGGGGCTGGCCCGTGATGGCGATCGCCTCTGGATGGTGGGCTCCCATTCCCTGCGGCGCCGCAAGTACGACGCCAAGGCAGGACCCCTGAAGCTCCACGACAGGCAGAGCCGCAACGCCCATGTACTCGGCTGCCTGCGCCTCGATGGGGAGGGCCAGCCCGTGGCAGGGCAGAGGCTGGCCTTTGATGCCGCCGAGGGCCGTGATGCCCTCACCGAGGCCCTGGCGAGCGACCGGCGGATCGCCCCGTTTCTGGCGATCCCCAGCAAGGACAACGGACTCGACATCGAAGGCATCGCCGCCCGTGGCGAGCGGGTGCTGGTGGGGCTGCGCGGGCCCGTCCTGCGGGGCATCGCCCTGGTGCTCGACCTCCGCCTGGGTGGCCTCGATGCCGACGGCCCCACCCTCAGCCTGGAGGCCCATCGCTGCCGCTACCTGTCGCTCAGCGGCCTGGCGGTGCGGGATCTGGCCGTGGTCCCCGGCAGCGACGACGTGCTGGTGCTGGCCGGGCCGACGATGGACCTGGCGGGCCCCTGCTACCTGCACCGCTGGCGCAACGCCCTTGGCCCGCAGGGTTCACCCCAGCAGGACGGCGTCACCATGGAGACCACCGAGCCCCTGCTGTGGATCCGGGATGGCCGCCCCGGTCGCCCCGGCCAGGGCAGCGACAAACCGGAGGGCCTGGATGTGCAGCGCCGTGGCGACCAGCTGCTGGCCTGGGTCGCCTACGACGATCCGGTGGCCGCCAGGATTGGCGAGCAGGGAGTCAGCACCCGCCTGGATGGCTTTGTGCTGCCGGACTGACGTCAGCCCAGCTCCACCCCGTCGAACAGGTGGCGGCCGGGGGCCTCCGGCGAGGGATCGAACCAGTACTGCTCCACCAGCGTCAGGAAGGCCTGCCGCGGCAGGCGGCCGGGGGGCAGCCCCAGGGCGGCGAGCATCCGGTTGAGGTTGGCGGCGATGCCGGCGGTGGGATGGCCGTAGGCGGCGGCGAAGGCGGCCAGGTCGTCGAGCTCGAGCTGGCCGTCGCCATCGAGGTCGAGCACATCGAAGAAGCCGCCGGCGGAGCGGGCCATGAACTCCCGCGCGGCCTGGGGATCGGCACCGAAGGCGGCGAACACCCGGCCATGGGAGGCCAGGAACTCGTCCTCATCCACCGTGCCGTCGTGGTTCTGGTCGCGGCGAGCGTTCTCGTGCCGGTAGGTGTCGAGCAGCAGCCCCAGCAGATCCGGGAAGCGGCTGGGCCGGCCCTGCCAGCGCCGCGCGATCCGCACCGCCACCGGTTCGAAGTCACCCTCCAAGGTGTGGCGGCCGTCGCCGTCGCGGTCGTAGAAGCTGAACAGCCGCCGGTAGCGCCGCATCAGCTCGGCCGGCAGGGAGACGCTCGACATCCACCGGGCCGCAGAGGATCTCGATGGTACGGGGCCGCCGCTGCCTGCGCCTCTGGCTGCCGCTGCCTGCCCCTGCGGCCATGCTTGACGTCAACCGTTACAACCTGTTACAATTCACGAAACAAACTGAAACACTCATGACCGACTCCTCCGCCCGCTTCGGCTTCGTCGCTTTCGCCGAAACCTGGAACGGCCGTCTCGCCATGCTCGGCTTCGTGATCGGCCTCGGCACCGAGCTGCTCACCGGCCAGGGGATCCTCACCCAGATCGGTCTCGGCTGATCGAGCAACGGCCCAGCCCTTTTCCTTTCCTTTCCCTGCCCGACCCATGACCAACACCCCCGCCAACGACGCCTTCCTCCAGGGCGACAGTGAGCGTTCCATCCACATGGAGCAGCTCAAGCGCGTGGAGCTCTTCAACGGCCGCGCTGCCATGCTCGGTCTTGTCATCGGTGTGCTCACCGAAGCCATCACCGGCTCCGGCATCGCCCACCAGATCGGCCTCGGCGCCCTGACCGACGGCTACGCCGCCTGCCGCACCCAGTTCCTGCCCTTCTGCTTCTGATCGTTCCGCTGCCGATGCTGCTCCCTCCCCCCTTGTGTCCCTTCACGGCGGCCCGGATCGCCGGTCTGCAGGCCACGGTGCTGCTGCTGCTCACCCTGCTGATCAAGGCCCGGGTGCAGATCAAGGCGGCTTCGGCCCTGGGCCTGTTCCTGCTGGCCCTGCAGACCCTGGTGTTCCTGGCCGCAGCCGGAGCCCTGGGCCTGGTGGCCATCGGCGGAGCGGCCCTGGCCCTGACCCGTCCCCGCTCGGCCGCCGCCTGAGAGCACCCCATCCATGACCGCCCTGCTGCAGCCACCGCTGGGGGAAGACGCCCTCCGGGCGCTGTTCACCAAGCCCTACGGCGCCCCGGGGCCTACACCGGAGCAGTGGCGGGCGCTCTACGACGGGGCGGTCCACTTCACCGACCCCACCCAGGAGCGGCAGGGCCTCGAGGCCTACATCGTGGCCCAGGAGGGGTTGCTGCAGCGCTGCGATGACGTCTTCCTTGAGCCGGGCGCGGTGGCCCTCAGCGGCGATGTGGCCTTCGTGGAATGGACGATGGGCCTGAAGATCAAGGGCATCGAATTCATCTATCCCGGCACCAGCCGTCTCCGCCTCGGCGCCGACGGCCGGATCGTCGACCATCGTGACTACTTCGACTTCGTCGGCCCCACCTTCACCCCGGTGCCGCTGGTGGGAGGTTTCGTGCGCTGGCTCTACGGGCGTTTCGTGGCCTGAAGGTTCCGATGAGCGGTGACTGCGCATGACGTACCTGCCGGGCGACGCCCGGTGAGTCGCGCCAGCCGGGCCAGGGGCGTGCCGGCGCGTCGCGAGGCCTCGCGCTGCAGCTCGCGCCACGGGCGATCCACCGCTTCCATGGCCTCCGGGTCGTTGTGGTCGTGGACGCCGAAGAGCAGGGCGATAATCCGCTCCGCATCCATGGCCTCGGCGGCGGCTTCCTGCCAGAGGCGCTCACTCAGGGAACGGTCGCCCCGCCGGAACTGGGCGTCGGCCAGCTGTCGGGTGAGCGCGAACACCAGCTGACGCTCCTTGAAGGCGGAGAAACTGCCCTCGAACTGATGGGGGAAGCAACCGCTGGCCATGGGGGGTGCCCTGCCGCTGGAGTTCTGCCCTCAACTGTATCTGCTGTTACAGCTTTACAAGCGCCACTGCCTTGTCCGGCCCACGCTCGTCGGGGCGCCCGCGTCACCAGGGTGGGAGTTCCTCCTGCATTGAGGCCATGTCCCCCTTCCCATGGCTGGTGATCGTCCACGCCCTGGCCGCCACGGTGTGGACCGGCGGCCACCTGGTGCTGGATCTGGGTGTGCTGCCGAGGGCCCTGCGGGAGCGGCGCGCTGACCGCATCCGTGATTTCGAGGCGATCTTCGAGCCCCTCGGCCTCACGGCCCTCGCCATCCAGGTGATCACGGGCCTCTGGATGGGCTGGATCCTGCTGCCTGGCTTCGATGGATTGTTCGACCCGGCGAGCCCGATCGGTGTGCTGGTGGGCACCAAGCTGCTGCTGCTGGGCGCCACCGCCGCCCTGGCCGTGCATGCCCGGCTGCGGCTGATCCCCAACCTCACGGACACCAACCTCGGCGGCCTGGCCTGGCACATCCGCGGCATCACCGCCCTGGCGATCGCCTTCGTGGTGGTGGGTGCCCTGATCCGGCTGGGTGGCGTGCTGGGATGAGCGGGTCCATTCGTTCTTCGCAGGAGAATGGACCCCAACTCCCCATGCCCGGTGGAAGGTGGCTGCAGAACGACGTCATGTCCTTGCCGCCCATGTCCATCCCGATGATCGATCTCCCCTTTCTGGCGCAACTGCTGGTGGCCCTGTTCGTGGTCGCCACCCTGGATGGCCCGCCGCCGGTGGAACCCGCCCAGGAACCGCCTCCCAGGGAGCCGGAGCCGCCTGAGCCGCTGTTGGGTGGCTGGTCAGCGGAGACCGACCTCCACGCCCAGCGCCTCCTGCGGCTCGAGAAACGCCGTGACACCTTTGCCTCCCAGCCGTGACCGGCCAGACGGATCAGGTTCCTAAAGTCTTTCAGCGATCGGCCACGCACCAGGGAGTGGGCGCCATGCTCGAAGCTGTCGACCAGAAGGCTCTTTTCGATTGTTGGCACGACCGTGTCCGGCTGAAGAACCTGCCGCGCATCGGCGCCCAGGAGCATGTGCCGACCCAGGTGCTGCGGCACGAATGCACCAACTACGACGAGCTCAGGACTGTCCAGGCCGCCTCCCGCCGTCAGGCGCGCCAGCGCCGGCTCAACTGAGCGCGCCGCGAGGGATTTTGGTTCCGGTCCATTCGGCTGAGGAAGCGGTAACTGGCGAAGCCGATCACCACCATGGCGAGCATGAAGGCCGGATAGGAGATGTGCCAGTTGCGGGGGCCTGTGATCATCGTCCACTCGGACATGCCGCCGATGCCCGCCAGCAGGGTCAGCGGCATGAAGATCGTCGTGATCAGTGTCAGGCGCCGGACGGTGGCGTTGGTGTCGTTGGCGGCCTTGGCCATCTGATTATTGAGCATTGACAGGTACATCTCCATCAGGCTGGTGACGATGTCCCGGTACGACTCGGTGACTTCATAGAAGCGCACCAGATGGTCGTAGATATCGCGATAGTGGTAGATCGCCTTCTTGGATACCAGGGGGAAATCTCCCCGGCAGATCTTGCTGAGGATCTCCCGTTCATGAAACAGGCTCTTGCGCAGCCGCAGCAGGTAGCGCCGGAACCGGATCAGCTCGACCGGCTGAAAACTCGCCGGATCCGCCATCAGGGCTTCTTCAACTCCATTCAGCTCATCCTCGAGGGCCTCGATGGCCACGAACTTCTGATCGACGACCTGATCGAGGATCAGGTGCATGAGATGGGACGGGCCCTGGCGGGCCTCTTCGATGCCCCTCTCGACCATCTTTTCTACCCCATCGAGGTAGGAGCGGTGACTGGAATCCAGGTGGCTGATGCTGACAAGAAACCGCTGACCGAGGAACAGGTTGATTTCACCCACCTCAAGGACACGGTGGCCGTACTGAAATGTGTTGAACAGGATGAAGGTGTTATCTGGATAATCGTCGATCTTGGGAATCTGATGATCATCGAAGCAATCCTCGATCGAGAGCGCATGCAGGCCCAGCAGGCCGACGAGCTGGTCCAGATCGTCCCTGCTGGCCTCGCGGTAATGCAACCAGGCGAAACCGTCCAAATCGCTGACGCTCACCGCCTCGATCGCCGACGCCACCCGCTTCACCGGGCCCGTACGGCCGATCCGATAGAAGCTGGCGTCAGACATCGGCTCCATCGTGTCACGGAAACGGCTTCGGTTTTGGCAGGCTGGCTGCTCCGCTCCCTGACCGGATGCCCCACCACGTCGATCGCCCCACCAAGACCTGCCCGGTCTGCGGCCGACCCTTCCAGTGGCGCCGGAAGTGGAAGCAGGTCTGGGAGGAGGTGCGCTACTGCTCCGAACGCTGCCGGCGCCACCGCAACCGCGCCCGCCCGGATTCCTCCGAGGGCCCTCAGATCTCGAATTCCGCCACCAGCGCCGCATGATCCGAGCCCGGATCGGCGACCCGGTCCGACGGAGATTCGGAGATCGACGGCAGATGGTCGCCCGCCAGCACCGTCCGCGCCACGGGGATGTTGCCGGGATTCACCAGCCGGTGGCTGGCCAGGATGTGGTCGATCAGTTCGCCCCGTCCCTGGAAGCGGCGGCTGAAGGGGGCCTCGCCCGGGGGTTCTCCGTTCGGCCCGACATTGAGGAGCGGTGCCAGGTTCCAGAGGCGGTAGCCATCGCCTTTGTCGCCCCGCCGGAATCCCTCGGTGCCCAGTTCGGAGCCGCTCGGCCCCTGCAGGATCTGGGTGGTGGCGGCGTCGGTCGCATCGTTGAGATCGCCGCAGACCACCACCGCCTTCTGGCGGCCCAGCCCTTCCTCCGGATCCGATGATCCGGCGCAGCCGGAGAGAATCTGGTTGACCCGATCCCGCAGCGTCAGCGCTTCGGTGGTGCGCCGGTACAGGCCGTAGGCGGCATAGCGATAGCGTTCGTTCTCGTCGTTCGGGGCGAACTGGCTGCCGTCCACCAGCCCCTTCTGGCGCGCATAGGAGATCAGTTTCGACTTGAAGTGGGCGGTGATGATCCGCACCGGGTGCCCCTCGATCTCCACCACCACCTCCAGGGCGCCGCGTCCCAAGGAGGCGGTGAGGGACTCATCCGCGGGGGTGGCGGGATCATCAAACACCGGATCCCTGGCCTGGACAGGGAAGATCATCTCCGGAAAGGCCACGATCGAGCGGCTGGTGCTGAAGGGATGGCGGGACAGGACGGCCACGCGGATGCCCCGGCCGTCGGGTCTGCCCTCGATGGCATGGGGCAGGGGGTTGGTCAGCGCCCCCTGCAGTGCCTGCAGGGCCCCGTCCGGGCCGATTTCCTGCAGGGCGAGCACGTCGGGCCGCTGGCTGTCGATCACGGCGGCGAGCGTGGCGAGCTTGGCCTGGAAACGGGCGTGCACCTGCTCGCTGGCGCCGGCCTCGGGGAGGAACAGGTTCTCCACGTTCCAGCACATCAGGGTGAAACTGGCCATCGGCTGTCTCGGCAGGGGGTCAGGACAGGATCAGGTTGGAGGCCGAGAACTGGACCGGTCCCATCAGCATCACTTCGAAGTCGCTGGTGCCGTTGCCGTCGAGATCTCCCTGCAGGAGGGCGTTGGTCTGCCAGCGATTCTGTTCCAGCCGCAGCTGGCCCGCCTCCCCGTAGAACGCCCTGGAGCCGATCCAGGTGAAGGACTGAAGGCCAGCTCGGCGGCTGTCGGCGTCCACCCTCGAGAGGTCGATCCTGTCGTCGGCGGCGAAGTCGGTGATGACATCACGCCGCTCCGGGCTGCTCAGGCTGCTGTCGGCGCGGACATAGACGAAGGTGTCCCGGCCGCCTCCGACCAGACCTTTCCACTGGGCCGGCGCTCCGGGCAGACCGAAGAACGCCAGGTCGCGGAAGCTGTTGGGGGCGGACCAGTTCGGGGCCAGAGGGGCGCCAGCCAGCCAGTCAGCTCCGTAGCCACCCGAGATGATGTCGTTGCTGCCGCTGCCGACGATGCCGTCATTGCCGCTGGTGCCGATGCTGGAAGGGGCCAGCGCTCCGATCGTGAGGCTGACATTGGCGATGGCGGCAACCGTGAAGGTGCCGTAGTAATCGTCCTTGGAAGCGGTATAGAAACCGACGAAGTTCGGGTTGCCGGCTGTGGGTGATGTCCCGGCCGTGTCGGGGAGTCGCCCGGCCGCCTTCTCCCGCGCCGCCTGGGAGCGGAGGGTCGTGGTGTAGGCGTTCGATTCAAAGGAATAGTTCGGATTGGGTTTGTCGGCGCTTGGATCGGCATTGGTGTAGCCGTAGTTCCATACATTCCAGTTGTGGGCGAAGAACTTCTCGCCCGTTGGCTGGGGCACCAGCGCCCCCTGCTTGCCATTCATGGCGGTCCAGGAGGTGTTGGTGGAGAAGTCGAAACCGAAGGCCGGATAGGTCTGCTGGGGATTCAGGCTGCTGGCGCCGGCGGCGAGCGGGTACCCGAAGGGGGAGGGCCCGTAGGGCACCTCCTCGAGGAACTGGATCCAGCCTTCGGGGGCATTCGGCGGCCAGTAGGCGGGTTGCCCCAACTGAACGGCATTGGCCATGATCACCTGCTGCTGCCAGAGCCGCATCGGGCCGACGAACCGCCGGTTCGGGGCATCCCAGAGATTCGAGGCCGTCCCGACACCTGTTCCCGAGGCGGCACTGGTGACGAATCCACCCGGCGGCAGAGCGGCGAAGTCCATGGCGATCGCCGCCGCGTTCAGGAAGCCGAAATTGTGGAGGCCTCCGCTGCTGTCGGTGATGTTGGTCTGGATCGGATAGGCCCAGTCATCGATGTACGACATATCAGCGGAAAAACCGCTGCCATCAATTGTGTATTCGTAGAAGGAGAAGGGCGCTGTGATGTTCCAGCCGATCGGTTCCTGGCCAGGGTTGGCGAACAGCGTGGCGGAGCTCGAGACGTAGATCCTCATCTGAGGAGCCGCCAGGATCTGAACGCTGTTCAGACCCGGGGAGAGGGTGTTGCTCTGGCCGGGCTGGAGCGGCTCAACGCTGAACCCTGGGCCGACGACGTAGTAATAGAGGCTGCCTCCTGACTGGTTGTTGATGGTCAGGGAGGCGGTGGCCATGGTCCAGCTCGATACCCGGATCCAACGTAGGTGTCACCGGATGGACGTCAGCCAGCGGGCGCTGCGTTGCAGTCCTTCGTCGCAGTCGCCCTGCATCAGCAGGCCCGCCCCACCCCACAGCAGCCGCGGGGCCAGATCCAGCGGGCCGCCAGCCAGCTCCCGCAGCGGCGTGAAGCCGAGCCGCCGGAAGTAGCGCACCAGCCGCCGGTGCTGCTGCTCCCCATCGCGGATCGCCAGCAGGCGCGCCGAGCGGCAGGGCGTCTCCTCGAGGGCCCAGGCGAAGGTGGCCGCCCAGATCAGCGGCCCCACCGCTTCGCTGCGCTCCCCCTGCACCCGCATCGTGTCGAGGCGCAGGCCATCGGCCAGCGGCAGGCACCAGCCCTTGAGCTCCCCCAGCAGCAGGGGCGGCTGCTCCGCCCGGACCCGGGCCACCCCCACCCGCAGCCCCCGCACCCCCGCCAGCCCCTGCACCTGGAGCCGCAGCAGCAGGCCGCGCTCCCGGGCCTGCCGCTCCAGAACCTCCAGGTTCAGCATGGTGCGTCGCCCGGCGGCGGTGGCGCAAAGAGCTCGGCGGCCAGCACCGCCTCCAGCGGCAGCGGTCCGTGGATGTGGGGGAAGCATTCGCCGCTCTCCGGGGCCGGCTCCCAGAGCAGCGGCGCGCTCAGGCGCCGGGGGTCGATGGTCAGCAGCAGCACTTCCCCCGCATCGGCATAGAAGCGCCCGTAGGTGGCCTCCACCTGGTCGGCGCCGCTGGCATGGATGAAGCCCACCTCCTGCAGCGACTGGCCGCGGGTCGAGCGCTCGTACACACCGCGGGCTTTGGCGTCCCGCCATTCGTTGGCCAGGGCCAGGTGATAGATCCAGTGCTCGGAGCGCCAGGGCCGGCGGGGCGCCCAGGGCCCGGCCATCACCGCCGCCAGTTCGGGCCCCTGCAGGAAGCGCTGCAGCCAGTCCTGCAGCGGCACCAGATCCTCCTGCCGGTCGAACCCCTCCGGATCGGCGAGCCGGAACTGGCGCACGAAGGGCAGCAGGGCCACATCGGCCAGGGATGGCCGCCCCCCCACCAGCCAGCCGCCGGCCCCCAGGGCGGCGCTCCAGCCCCGCAGGATCGCCAGCGCCTCGGGGCGGTGCTGCTCCCGGTCGCCGCCGGGGTGGCGCTCGGGGTACTTGAAGCGATCGAGATGGTGCTTGAACGAATCGTCGTTCTCAGCGATCAGGGCGGCGATCCGGGCCCGCTCCCGCGCAGCGGCTTCGGTGCTCCCCTGGCGCCGCAGGTCGCCGGGGTCGTGGCGCTCCAGGGCCCACGCCATCACCGACAGGCTGTCCGGCAGCACCCGGGCGGCCCCCTGGGGATCGTTGCCGGCGTCGGGCGGCAGCACCAGGGCCGGCACGGTGGCGGCGGCGGAGGCCTCCAGCAGTTCGGGGGGCTTGCGGCCCAGGTGCACCTCCCGCAGTTCGAGATCCACCCCCGGCGTCAGCCCCGCCGCCGCCAGGGCCAGCCGTGCCCGGATCGCATAGGGGCAGCGCCGGAAGCTGTACAGGATGGGCAGGCGCGGCGCCATCCGCTCAGCCGCCCACGCCGGGCATCACCCAGCCGATGTGGGTCTCGCCGGATGCCTTTGCCCGTCCCATCTGGCGCTGGCGTTCGGCGAACCGCTCCCGGTCGGCGTCGGAGAAGCGACCGATGCAGTGGCGGCAGCTCACCCCGGCCACGTAGCTCTCCAGGGCAAGGTCGGCGGGGGCCAGGGGCAGGCCGCAGGCATGGCACACGTGATACGTCCCCGGCTGGAGCCGGTGGTCGAGGGCCACCCGCTGGTCGAACACGTAGCACTCGCCGTGCCAGCGGCTCTCGGCCTCCGGCACCTGCTCCAGGTAGTTGAGGATCCCCCCCTGCAGCTGCAGCACGTTGTCGAAGCCCTGGTTCAGCAGGTGGGCGGTGGCCTTCTCGCAGCGGATGCCACCGGTGCAGAACAGGGCCAGCCGCTGCGGCCGCTGCTGGGCCACCAGGGGCCGCAGGTGCTGCTCCACCCAGGCGGGAAAATCCCGGAAGTGCTCGGTGCCGGGGTCGATGGCGCCAGCGAAGCTGCCCAGGGCCACCTCGTAGTGGTTGCGGGTGTCGATGGTCAGGGTGCCGGGATCGTCCAGCAGGGCATTCCAGTGCTCGGGGGGCACCGGAACCCCTGTTCCCCGGGACGGCTGGGCCGAGGGCTCGGCCATCGTCACGATCTCGGCCTTCAGGCGCACCTTGAAGCGGTGAAACACCCGCCCTTCGGCCTCACTGCGCTTCACCTCCAGGTGCGCCAGGCGTGGGTCGGCCTGCAGCAGCTCCAGCAGGGCGGCCACGCCGGAGGCCGATCCGGCGACCGTGCCGTTGATGCCCTCGGTGGCCAGCAGGATGGTGCCCAGCAGGCCGGCCTCGCTCCCCAGCGCCAGCAGCCTGGTTTGCCAGTCGGGCAATTCCTCGCTGGCCAGGGGGACGAACCTGTAGAAGGCGGCGACCTGCACCCTCAGCGGCCTGCGGCGGCCGCCAGCGGCTGCTCCTCCAGCTGCACCCGCACCCCGGCGGCCCGCAGCAGCTCCTGGTCGCTGGCCACCGCCGGGTTGGAGGTGGTGAGCAGGGTGTCGCCGTAGAAGATCGAATCGGCCCCCGCCAGCAGGCAGAGGATCTGGGCCTCCCGCCCCAGCTGCTCGCGCCCGGCGCTGAGGCGCACCCGGCTGTGGGGCATGAGGATGCGGGCTGCGGCCACCATCCGCACCAGCTCCAGGGGGTCGACCGCTGGTAGACCTTCCAGGGGGGTGCCCTCCACCGCCACCAGGGCGTTGATCGGCACGCTTTCGGGATGGGGATCCAGGCAGGCGAGCACCTGCAGCAGCCCGGCCCGGTCCTGGGGTGTCTCGCCCATGCCGATGATGCCGCCGCAGCAGAGGTCGATGCCGGCGCCCCTCACCCGCTGCAGGGTGTCGAGCCGCTCCTGGTAGGTGCGGGTGGTGATGATCCGGTCGTAGTGCTCGGGGCTGGTGTCGAGGTTGTGGTTGTAGGCGGTGAGTCCCGCTTCCGCCAGTCGGGCCGCCTGGCCGTCTGTGAGCATGCCGGCGGTGACGCAGGCCTCCAGGCCGAGCTCCCGCACCCCCCGCACCATGGCGAGCATGGCGTCGAAGGGGGCACCATCACGGATCTCCCGCCAGGCCCAGCCCATGCAGAAGCGGTGGGCGCCGGCCGCCTTGGCCTGCCGGGCGCGCTCCAGCACCGGCTCCACCGCCAGCTCCGGCCGGCCGCCCACGTCGCTGGGGTTGTGCATCGACTGGGGGCAGTAGGCGCAGTCCTCCTCGCAACCCCCGGTCTTGACGCTCAGCAGCGACGCCAGCTGGACGTGGTAGCCGGGATTGGCGCTGCGGTGCACCGCCTGGGCCTGCCACAGCAGATCCATCAGGGGCAGGTCGAGCAGGTCCTGGATCTCCTGGCGGGACCAGTCGTGGCGCACGCTCATGGGGTGGTCTCCACACCGTTCTGGACGCCACTCTGCACGCCACCGAAGCGGCGCTGGCGCCCCTGATAATCCAGCAGCGCCGCCAGCAGGGCCTCGGTGTCGAAGTCGGGCCAGAGCACGTCGGTGATGTGCAGCTCGGCGTAGGCCAGCTGCCAGAGCAGGAAGTTGCTGATGCGCTGCTCGCCGCTGGTGCGGATCAGCAGATCGGGGTCGGCATCGCCGGCGGTGAACAGCTCGGCGGCGAAGATCTCCTCGTCGATGCGGGCCGGATCGAGCTCGCCGCGGGCCGCCTGCTCGGCCAGGCGGCGGGCCGCCCGCACCAGCTCACTGCGGCCGCCGTAGTTGGTGCAGACGTTGAAATGGATGCCGGTGTTGCCGGCCGTGCGCTCGGTGGCGTCGTTGATCAGGACCCTGAGACCCTCCGGCAGGGGGTCGAGGTCGCCGAGGAAGCGGATGCGCACCTGCTGGCGCTCGAGCGCCTCGAGCTCCTTGGCCAACACCCGTTCGAACAGGGCCATCAGAAAGGCCACCTCCTCCCCGGGCCGGGTCCAGTTCTCGGTGGAGAACGCATAGGCGGTGAGGGCGCCGATGCCCCAGTCGCTGCAGTGGCGCAGGGTGCGCTTGAGCACCTCCACCCCGGCCCGGTGTCCCATGGCCCTGGGCAGCCCACGCTGACGGGCCCAGCGGCCGTTGCCGTCCATGATCACCGCGACGTGACGGGGCAGCCGAGCCGGATCGAGCTGGGCGGGCAGCTGATCGGGATCGGACGATGGAGTGGTCGCCAGGGCGCGACTCATCCGCGATGTTCCGGCGGGTCCGCAGCCACGCTACGCCCCGTGGGAGCGGTGGCCAGGGCGTCGGTGAGCAGGTCGTGAAGCCGGCTGCTGGTGATCGGCCGCTCCAGCCGCCCCTGGGAGGCGAGGGAGAGGGTGCCTGTCTCCTCCGAGACGACGATGCAGAAGCAGCCGTCGTGGCGCTCGGTCAGCCCCATGGCGGCCAGGTGGCGGGTGCCGTAGCGGTTCAGGCCCTGGCGCGAGAGGGGCAGGATCACGCCGGCGGCCACGATGCGGTTCTTCTGGACCAGCACGGCTCCATCGTGCAGGGGCGTGTCCACCGCGAAGAGGTTGAGCAGCAGGTCGACGGAAAGCTGGGCGTCGATGCGGATGCCGGGGTTGAGGAAGTCCTCCGGGCGCAGATCACTGCCCAGGTCGAGGACGATCAGGGCGCCGCAGCGCGCCTGGGAGAGGCGGCCGGCGGCCTCGGTCAGCAGGCTCACCGACCCCGAGGCCAGCTGGTCCCGGCTGCGGTCGGCGAACAGCACCCCGAGGCGTCCGGTGCCCAGCAGTTCCATCAGGCGCCGCAGTTCCCCCTGCCACAGGATCGCCAGGGCCAGGCTGCAGGCCAGCACCAGCGCATCCACCAGGCTGCTGGTCAGCGGCAGGTTGGCGTAGCGCTGCACGAACCAGGCGAGCGCCACCAGAAACAGGTAGCCGCGCAGCAGCCACAGGGTGCGCGCCTCCGTGACCCTGCCGAGCAGCAGGAGCCCGAGCAGGGAGGCGAACAGAAGATCCAGCAGCAGGCGGAAGTCGATGAGCCGCAGCCAGATCACAAGACAAGGGAGGGGCAGGCCGGTTCAACGGGTGGCCGCCTGACCGGCTCAGGATACCGGCAGGAGCCGGTGGGGCAGGACGTCGTAGCGCAGTAGGTCTTCCGGCTGCTCGCGCCGCTGCACCACGTCCGCCACGCCGTCGTGGACGAGCACCGCCGCCGGCCTGGGGATGCGGTTGTAGTTGGACCCCATTGCCGCGTTGTAGGCGCCGGTGGCGAACACGGCGAGCACGTCGCCTGGGCTGGTGAGCGGCAGGCGGACGTCGTGGAGCAGCACGTCGCCGGACTCGCAGTGCTTGCCGGCCACGGTCACCGCCTCGGTGGCCTCCGCCAGCGGACGGTCGGCCAGGGCGGCCGTGTACAGCGACTGGTAGGTGATCGGCCGGGGGTTGTCGCTCATGCCCCCATCCACCGAGATGTAGGTGCGCAGGCCGGGGATCTCCTTGCGGCTGCCCAGCGTGTAGAGCGTCATCCCCGCCGTCGCCACCAGGGAGCGGCCGGGTTCGCACAGCAGCCGTGGCAGCGCCAGCTGGCGCTGGCCGCAGGCCTCGGCCACCGCCGTGGCCACCACCCGCACCCACTCCTGGATGCTCGGCGGGTCATCGGAGCCCACGTAGCGGATGCCGAGGCCACCGCCGACGTTGAGGTCGCCGCAGGGGTGGCCCAGGGAGCGGGCCAGGCCGAGGGCCTCGGCCATCACCCCGGCCAGGTCGCGGTGGGGTTCGAGTTCGAAGATCTGGGAGCCGATGTGGGCGTGCAGGCCATCCACCCGGGCCCAGGGGCAGGCGGCCAGGTGCCGCAGCACCGCCTCCAGCTGGTCGGGGTCGAAGCCGAACTTGCTGTCGAGGTGGCCGGTGCGGATGTACTCGTGGGTGTGGCACTCGATGCCCGGGGTGAACCGCACCAGCACCCGCACCGGCGCGGGCCGTCCGGCCGCCAGGGTGCCGAGCAGGGTGATGTCGTTCCAGTTGTCGAGGATCACCGTCACCCCCCGCTCGACGGCGAGCTGGAGCTCCTCGGCCGATTTGTTGTTGCCGTGGAACACGATCCGCTCGGCGGGCATGCCGCCCTGCAGGGCCGTGAGCAGCTCCCCGGCCGAGACGGCGTCGAGGCCGAGACCCTCGGAGGCCACCAGGGCCGTGATCGCGAGGGAACTGTTCGCCTTGGAGGCGTAGAGGGCCAGGGCCTCGCCGGGGTAGTGGGCGGCCAGCGCCTCCCGGTAGGCCCGGCAGGTGGTCCGCAGGGTGGCTTCGTCGAGCACGTAGAGCGGGGTGCCGTAGGTGCGGGCCAGGTCGCTCAGCAGGCAGCCCCCCACCTCCAGGCGACCCAGCGCATCAAGGCGGGCGGTGAGCGGGGCCAGGTTGCGGTTGGGGCTGAGCGGATCGCCGCCGTGCTCGAAGGGCCCCCCGGGGGCGATCGGCGCCGCGGGGACGGGAGCGACCGGATCGGTCGCCGGGGAGGCGCTGGTCACCATGGCGGCCTGTGCGGGGAGGGGGTCAGGATGTCCGATCGTAAGGATGTTCGTGTCCAACGGCCGTGCCGGCACCACCTCCGCCACCGCTGCCCGCCCCGACCCTGTGCCCGCTGGTCCCGGCCGATGCCGTGGACTGCCTGGCCCTCGACCGGGTCGCCCTCGGCGGCCTCTGGAACCTGGAGCAGTGGCAGCGGGAGCTGGAGGAGGAGGGCCGGCCGGGCCTGGGGCTGCGCCGGGGCCCCGAGCTGCTGGCCATGGCCAGTGGCTGGCTCGTGGTCGACGAGCTCCACATCACCCTGGTGGCGGTGGCCCCGGACCAGCGCCGTCGGGGGCTGGGGCGCCGGGTGCTGCAGGAACTGATGGCCACCGGCCGCGCGCGCGGTGCCACCCGCGCCACCCTGGAGGTGGCGGCCGGAAACGGGCCTGGGATCGCGCTGTACGGGGCCCTGGGGTTCCGCACCGCCGGCATCCGTCATGGTTACTACCGCAATGGAGAGGATGCCCTGATCCAATGGGTCAACCTGACAATGTGCTCCTGACAATGAGACAGGGGTGTGGATAACCGTAGATTGCTATACCTATTTCTGCTGATTCCTGGCGTTTCGTTTGTGTTCTGGTCCGTCTGAGCGCCTGCGGCACATGGGTTTCGCCTGAGAGTGCTCCCCAGCTCCCACAGGGCCCTTCAATCCTGATAGGTTGGATCCACTTGCATCAGGTCCCGCCCCATGTTCGAGCGGTTTACCGAGAAGGCCATCAAGGTGATCATGCTGGCCCAGGAAGAGGCCCGCCGCCTCGGCCACAACTTCGTCGGCACCGAGCAGATCCTGCTGGGCCTGATCGGCGAGGGCACCGGTGTCGCCGCCAAGGTCCTCAAGTCGATGGGGGTCAACCTGAAGGACGCCCGGGTCGAGGTCGAGAAGATCATCGGCCGCGGCTCCGGCTTCGTCGCCGTCGAGATCCCCTTCACCCCCCGGGCCAAGCGGGTGCTGGAGCTCTCCCTGGAGGAGGCCCGCCAGCTGGGGCACAACTACATCGGCACCGAGCACCTGCTGCTGGGCCTGATCCGCGAGGGCGAGGGCGTGGCGGCCCGGGTTCTGGAGAACCTCGGCGTCGACCTGGCCAAGGTCCGCACCCAGGTGATCCGCATGCTGGGCGAGACGGCCGAAGTGGCCTCCGGCAGCTCGGGCAAGGGCTCCACCAAGACCCCCACCCTCGACGAATTCGGCAGCAATCTCACCCAGCTGGCGGCCGAGTCCAAGCTCGACCCCGTGGTGGGCCGCCAGAACGAGATCGACCGGGTGATCCAGATCCTCGGCCGCCGCACCAAGAACAACCCCGTGCTGATCGGTGAGCCGGGCGTCGGCAAGACCGCCATCGCCGAGGGCCTGGCCCAGCGGATCACCCAGGGCGAGATCCCCGACATCCTCGAGGACAAGCGTGTCCTCACCCTCGACATCGGCCTGCTGGTGGCCGGCACCAAGTACCGGGGTGAGTTCGAGGAACGGCTCAAGAAGATCATGGAGGAGATCCGCTCCGCCGGGAACGTGATCCTGGTGATCGACGAGGTCCACACCCTGATCGGCGCCGGTGCCGCAGAAGGTGCCATCGACGCCGCCAACATCCTCAAGCCGGCCCTGGCCAGGGGGGAGCTGCAGTGCATCGGCGCCACCACCCTCGATGAATACCGCAAGCACATCGAGCGCGATGCGGCCCTGGAGCGCCGCTTCCAGCCGGTGATGGTGGGCGAGCCCTCCGTCGTCGACACGATCGAGATCCTCAAGGGGCTGCGGGAGCGCTACGAGCAGCACCACCGCCTCAAGATCAGTGATGAGGCCCTCGTCGCCGCCGCCACCCTGGGCGACCGCTACATCAGCGACCGCTTCCTGCCCGACAAGGCCATCGACCTGATCGACGAGGCCGGCAGCCGCGTGCGCCTGCTCAACTCCAAGCTGCCGCCGGCGGCCAAGGAGGTCGACAAGCAGCTGCGCGGCGTCCAGAAGGAGAAGGAGGACGCCGTCCGCCAGCAGGACTTCACCAAGGCCGGTGAACTGCGTGACAAGGAGGTCGAACTGCGCGACCAGATCCGCACGATCCTCCAGGCCCGTCGCGACGACGAACCCGCCGGCACCTCCTCCGGCGAGACCGACACCCCGGCCCTGCTGGGTGGCCCCGTGACCGACGACGCCAGCGAGGAAAGCCGCTCGCCCCTGGTCACCGAGGAGGACATCGCCCAGATCGTCGCCTCCTGGACCGGCGTGCCCGTCCAGAAGCTGACCGAGAGCGAATCGGTGAAGCTGCTGAACATGGAGGAAACCCTCCACCAGCGCCTCATCGGCCAGGACGAGGCCGTCAAGGCCGTCTCCCGGGCCATCCGCCGGGCGCGGGTCGGCCTCAAGAACCCCAACCGCCCCATCGCCAGCTTCATCTTCTCCGGCCCCACCGGCGTCGGCAAGACGGAACTCACCAAGGCTCTTGCCGCCTACTTCTTCGGAAGCGAGGACGCCATGATCCGCCTCGACATGAGCGAGTTCATGGAGCGCCACACCGTCAGCAAGCTGATCGGTTCGCCTCCGGGCTACGTGGGCTTCAACGAGGGCGGCCAGCTCACCGAGGCCGTGCGCCGTCGTCCCTACACCGTCGTGCTGTTCGACGAGATCGAGAAGGCCCACCCCGATGTCTTCAACCTGCTGCTGCAGCTGCTGGAGGACGGCCGGCTCACCGATTCCAAGGGCCGCACGGTCGACTTCAAGAACACCCTGATCATCATGACCTCGAACATCGGTTCGAAGGTGATCGAGAAGGGCGGCGGCGGCCTCGGCTTCGAGTTCGGCGGCGGCGACGTGGAGGAAACCCAGTACAACCGCATCCGCTCCCTGGTCAACGAGGAGCTCAAGCAGTACTTCCGCCCCGAATTCCTCAACCGTCTCGACGAGATCATTGTCTTCCGCCAGCTCACCCGCGACGAGGTGAAGCTGATCGCCGAGATCATGCTGCGGGAGGTCTTCGCCCGCATGCAGGACAAGGGCATCGGCATGTCCGTCACCGAGGCCTTCAAGGAGCGCCTCGTGGAGGAGGGCTACAACCCCAGCTACGGCGCCCGTCCCCTGCGCCGTGCCGTGATGCGCCTGCTCGAGGATTCGCTGGCGGAGGAATTCCTCTCCGGCCGGATCGGAGAGGGCGATGCCTGCCTGGTGGATGTCGACGACGACAAGCAGGTGGTGATCCGCAAGCAGACCATCACCCCGCCGCTGCCGGAGCTGGCCAGCGCCAGCGCCTGATCGATCGCGACCCGGATCGGCCGACTTCTACATTTCATCCATGAGATGGCGGCCATGACGGATCCCCTGCAGACCCAGGCCATCGCCCCGGCGGTGGTGCTCCGTGGGGAGGGTGCCTGGCCGCAGGCCCTTCCCCGCATCGTCGCCCTGGGCCGCCGCCCCCTGCTGCTCGGCCGCAGTGCCTCCACCTTCGGGCTGCGCCAGCAGCTGGCGGTCGATCTGGAGCAGGCCGGTGCCCGCCCGGTGGCCAGCCAGGGGCTGCGCGACTGCTGCGAGGAGGACCTCGGCCCCCTGGCCCTGGACGCCGCCGCCGCCGGCTGTGATGCGGTGATCGCTGCCGGTGGCGGCAAGGTGCTGGATGCGGGCAAGCTGCTGGCCCACCGGCTCGGCCTCCCCTGCATCACGGTGCCCACCAGCGCCGCCACCTGCGCCGGCTGGACGGCCCTGGCCAACCTCTACACCCCCGAGGGGGCCTTCCTGGGCGATGTGGCCCTCGACCGCTGCCCGGACCTGCTCGTCTTCGACCACGCGCTGGTGCGCCAGGCGCCGGCCCGCACCCTGGCCAGCGGCATCGCCGATGCGGTGGCCAAGTGGTACGAGGCCTCGGTGAGCAGCGGCGCCAGCGGCGATGGGCTGGTGCAGCAGGCGGTGCAGATGGCCCGCCTGCTGCGCGATCTGCTGCTGCTGGAGGGGGAAGCCGCCCTGGCCGACCCCCATGGGGAGGCCTGGGTGCGGGTGGCCGAGGGCTGTGCCCTCACCGCCGGTCTGATCGGCGGCATCGGTGGTGCCCGATGCCGCACCGTGGCCGCCCATGCCGTCCATAACGGACTCACCCAGCTCGCCGCCACCAACGGCTGCCTGCACGGCGAGAAGGTGGGCTTCGGGGTGCTGGTGCAGCTGTGGCTGGAGGAGCAGCTGGCGGGCAACCGCCTGGCGGCCCAGGCCCGCCGCCAGCTGCTGCCCTTCTTCCGCACGCTGGGGCTGCCCACCGATCTCGAGGCCCTGGGTCTGGCCGGCGCCAGCCTCGACCAGCTGCGCCAGGTCTGTCGCTTCGCCTGCCGGGAGGGCTCCGACCTGCACCGGCTGCCCTTCGCGGTCGCCCCCGAGGATCTGCTCGCCGCCATGGTGGGCGCCACCGCCGAGCGGCAGCAGGCGTGACGGACGGCCCCTCCAGCGGCCGCGACCTGGTCACGGCCGCCGCCGCGTCGCTGCTCGATCCCCTCGGCCGCGACCTGGCCGCCCAGGTGCAGTGGTGGGAGCTGCCACAGCACCCCGGGCAGTGGCCCGTGGCCGTGCTGGGGGAGGGACCGCCCCTGCTGCTCCTGCATGGCTTTGACAGCTCCTTCCTGGAGTTCCGCCGCCTGGCCCCCCTGCTGGCCCAGCGGCACCGGCTGCTGATCCCCGACCTGCACGGTTTCGGCTTCTGTCCCAGGCCCGCGGAGAGTGCCTACACGCCCCAGGCCGTGCTGGCCCACCTCGATGCGCTGCTGGAGGCGCTGGAGCAGCGGGAGCCCGCGGGCGGTTGCAGGCTGGGCCTGATCGGCGCCTCGATGGGTGGTGCGGTGGCCGTGGCCCTGGCCCGGCGCCATCCCGACCGCTTCGAGCGCCTGCTGCTGCTGGCCCCGGCCGGTCTCACCGGCCGGCCCATGCCCCTGCCGCCCCTGCTGGACGGGCTGGGGGTGCGCTTCCTGGCCCTGCCCTCGGTGCGCAAAGGCCTCTGCCGCAGCGCCTTCGCCGACCCCGACCGGGATGTGGGTCCGGCGGAGCTGGAGATCGCCTCGCTGCACCTGAAGTCGCCGGGCTGGGCCGGCGCCCTGGGCCGTTTCGCCCGCAGCGGCGGCTTCGCCGGCTGCGGCGACCCCCTGCCCCCCCAGCCCCTGGCGGTGCTCTGGGGCGCCGACGACCGGATCCTGCGGGCTCCGCAGAAGCGCGCCGCCCAGGCCCTGCTGGGCCCCCGCATCACCGAGCTGGCGGCCTGCGGCCACCTGCCCCACATCGACCAGCCCGAGCAGGTCGCCGCCGCCTGGCTGGGCGCCCCCTGCGCCCCCATCCCCACCCACCACCCATGACCCCTGCCTCCCGCCTCTGCCTGCCGCGTCTTCTCGCCGGCCTGCTGCTCGTGCTGCTGCTCGGGGTCCCCGCCCTGGCGCTTCCCGGCCGGGCCGAGGCCTCCCTGCTGCACCTGGAGGGACCGCTGCCGGCGGATCTCGGCGTGCACGGCGGCTCCCTCTCCCCCTGTGCGGCGCCGGCCCACTGCGCCCGGGCTGACTGGCCGATCGCCGATCCGGAGGCGGCCCTGAGCGCCCTGGTGCCGATCCTGGAGACCACCGAGGGGGTGCGGATCCTCGAGCGGGACGGCCGCTACCTGCACGCCACCGCCACCAGCCGGCTGTTCGGCTTCGTCGACGACCTCGAGTTGTACGCCCAGCCCGCCGCCGGCATCCTGCAGGCTCGCTCCATCTCCCGGCTGGGGGATTCGGACCTGGGCGTCAACGGCCGCCGGCTGGCGGCCCTGCGGCAGGAACTGCCTGGCAGCTGAAGCTCTCGATGGCGCCGCGGCGGTGCAGAAAGCGGGGCTGGGCCGGATCCTCGAGGCTCCACCACCAGATTCCGTCGGTGTAGCTGGGCGGACCGGCGTTGTTGGTGCGCGGCAGCTGCAGCCGCAGGTCGCGCCACTCCAGCAGCACCGTGGCGCCGGGCACCGTGCCGGCGGCGGTGTTGGGGATCCCCGGCGCATCCACCGCCCCGTTGTCGCTGGTCGCCAGCAGCAGGTCGCCGTCGCAGCGGTAGGGGACGGCCGTGGCCGCCGCCGCCGTCGCCGGGCTTCCCAGGGCGAGGCAGAGCAGCAGCACCAGGGCCAGCAGCCGGCCCGTCAGGGCCTGGGCACTGCGCAGGGCCCCCTCGATCCGGCCGAAGCCCTGCCCCGCGATGAAGTCGCCGCAGAAGGCCACCCGGCTGCGGGGGCAGACCGTGGCGGCGGCCGGCAGGCCGGGGGCCGTGGGGAAGGCGGCCCCCCAGCGCATCAGCTGACGTCGCTCCACCCCCGCCAGCGCCTCGCCGCCGCCGTGCCGTTCCCCCAGCCAGGGGGCCAGGGCCGCCGCGACGGCCGCCTCCAGCGCGGTGATCGCTGCAGCGTCATCGGGCTCCTCCTCCAGAACCCCATGGGCCACGACGGCGCAGCGGCCATCGACCAGGGGCTGGATCGACAGGCGCCGCAGTCCCCAGCGCCGCTGGGCGGGGCCGTCCATGCCCAGCAGCCGGAAGGGCAGGGCCATCCAGCGGGCCGCCGCGCCGGGCTCGATCGTCAGCATCAGGTTGGTGCGCACGTCCATCTCCATGCTGGCGATGGCCGCCAGGGCGGCCTCCAGCTCGGCGTCGCCCAGGCCCTGCGACGCCTGCAGCAGCGGCACCTGCGGCCAGCCGAACCGCTCAAGGGCCCGGGGATGGGCCAGCAGGGTGCCGGTCAGCACCAGCCAGTCGGCCTCCCCCAGCACCGCCCCGGTGGCATCGGCCAGGCGCCAGCCCCCCCCGGGCCTGGCCTCCAGGTGGCGCACCAGGGTGCCGTAGCGGCCATCGAGGCTCCCCGCCGGTCCCTGGGCCTCCGCCAGGGCCAGCAGCCCCCGGCCGAGGTCGTCCATGCCCTGGCGGCCCCGGTAGAGGCGGCCGCGCAGCAGGGGATCCCCATCGGCCGGCCCAAGGCGCCCTGCGCTGTCCAGCACGGCCCCCTGCTCCCGCCAGGGCTCGATCCAGCCCCCCGCGAGCAGGGGCGCCACCAGCTCCGGTTCGGGGCCCTCGAGCAGGTTGAACAGGGGTGCCCCGTGGTCGATCTGCCAGCCGGGGTCGTGGCGGGAGCGGCGGGTGGCGGCCCGGCCACCGGGACCCCGACCCGCCTCCCAGAGCACGATCGACCCTCCCCAGCCGCCCCGGCGCAGCCCCGCGGCCAGGGCGCAGCCGGCCACCCCGGCACCGATCACCGCCAGCGAGGGCGCCGGTCGCCCCTGTGGCTGGCCAGACTCGGCGCTGGATCCAGCCATGGAGCGACCCCGATGACGCCTGACGACAAAGCCATCCTGGCGGCGTCCGCCCCCTGGCTGGGGGCCCTGCTCAACGTTGTGCCCGGCCTGGGCACCGGCTACATCTACCAGCGCCGCTGGCGTGCCTACTGGATCACCACGGCCCTGGCCACGGGCTGGTTCCTGCTGGGGGCGGTGCTGGGGGGCGCCGGCACCGTGGCGGACCCGTCGACCGCCGATCCCACCGACCAGCTGATCGGCCTGGGGGGGCTGCTGCTGCTGGCGGCGGTCACGGCCGCCGAGGCCTTCCGCGCCGCCCGCCAGGCCCGGACGGAGTGAGAATCTGGGGAGCCCTGTCCCCTGGTGGCGGATGAGCGAGACCCCGGACGGCGAGCGACCCAGCGAGGGGACGGCGCCCGAAGCCTCCGAGACCACCGGCGGCCCGGTGATGGGCCTGCTGGCCCGGGGGCTGGAGCTGTGGCTGCGCCAGCAGTGCGACGCCATCGAACGGCTGGAGATCCGCCTGGAGGGCTCCGGGCTGCGGCTGCTGCGGGGGCGGCTCGACGGCGTGCGGCTGCGGGCCCGGCGGGTCGTCTATCAGGCGATGGAGATCGAGGAGGTGGAGCTGCGCTGCGATGGCATCCAGGTGCGCATGGGATCCCTGGTGCGCAACCAGGCAGTGAAGCTGGAGTCGCCCTTCCGCATCCAGGGGCAGGTGAGCTTCAGCGGCGATGGGCTGAGCCGCTCCCTGAGCACCCCGGCCTGGCGCAGCCTCGGCGACGGCCTGGCCGACGACCTGCTGGGCCTCACCCCCCTGGCGGGGCTGCGCATCCGGGAGGACCGGCTGCTGCTGCGGGCCTTCGCCAGCGGCGACCGGGAGCCGGTGGAGCGGGAGGTGGCGGTGCGGGCCGATGGCGGCACCGTGGAACTGCGCTGCGCCGAGGGCACCCCCCACGCCCGGCTGCCGATGGATCCCAACATCCGCATCGAGCGGGCCGAGCTCGGCGCCGGCCTGCTGCACCTGGAGGGGGAGGCGCGGGTCTCCCCCTGAGGGACCCGGCCGGGGACGATCAGCCCCGCTGCAGCAGGGGGAGCACCAGGGTCACCAGGGAATAGACCACCGCCGGCACGAACAGGTAGCTGTCGATCCGGTCGAGGATGCCGCCATGGCCGGGGATCGCATCGCCGGAATCCTTCAGGCCCGCATCCCGTTTCATCATCGATTCGGTCAGGTCACCCACCAGGGCGAACAGGGAGACCACCGCCCCCAGCACCGCCCCGATCAGCCAGCCCCAGCGCCAGCCCAGCAGCACCCCTCCCGCGGCCCCCACCAGCAGGGCGCAGACCACCCCGCCCAGGGCCCCCTCCACCGTCTTCCCCGGGGAGATCGGCGAGAGGGCGTGGCGCCCCAGGCGCCGGCCGATCACGTAGGAGCCGATGTCGGTGGCCACGATCATCAGGCAGGCCAGCAGGGTGAGGGCCATGCCCGGACTCCAGGGCCAGCCCAGGCCCTCCAGGGCGGGGGCCAGGGCCGGGTCGGTCAGGTCCCGCAGCTTGATCCAGTGGCTGGGCAGGAAGCCCAGATAGAACAGGCCGAACACCGAGGCGGCGATGTCGGCGATGGTGCCGGTGACCGGCTGGAGCAGCAGCCAGCCGCAGATCACCGCCCCGGAGGCGGGCAGCACGGCCGCCGCCACGTCGCCCGCCATGCCGCTCCCCATGCCGCTCCCCCCCCAGAGGCTGCCGGCGGCCACCTGGGTGGAGACCAGCAGCAGCTGCACCGCCACCAGGGTGGTCTTCACGGCCGGCCGGATGCCCTTGAACTGGGCCATGCGGAAGAACTCCAGCAGGCCCAGGTGCACGATCACCCCCACGGCGACGGTGAACCACCAGCCGCCCAGGCCCACCACCACCAGCCCGAAGCCACCCGCCAGCCAGCCGCTCAGCAGGCGGGAGAGGGACGTGGCGGGGCGGGGGGCGGGAGGCAAGGGTTCGGACTCAGCGCTCGGCGGCGATCACGAACAGCGGCTCGGCGGCCGCCAGCTTGGCCTGGCTGCCGCGGCGCTGCATCCGGTGCACGGTGGCCTGCACCACCTGCACATCGTGGGCGCCCAGCTGGGCGAGGGTGTCGGTGGCCTTCACCAGGCCCTCGAGGTTGACGGTGCTGATCACCAGCCGTCCGGAGGGCTGCAGCGCCCCCCAGACGGACCGCAGCACATCCTCCAGGGGTCGCCCCACCTCCAGCAGCACCCGGTCGGGGTTGGGGGGGAGCAGGGCCAGGCCCTCCGGGGCCTCGCCGGCGTGGATGTGCAGGTTGTGGATGTCGAAACGCTGCCGGTTGCGTTCCAGCAGCTCGATCGCCTCCGGATCCCGCTCCAGGGTGTGCACCGCGCCGCCGGGCATCAGCCGGGCGATCTCCAGGGCCAGGGCGCCGGTGCCGCCGCCCACGTCCCAGACGAGGGAATCGGCCCGGGGCCGCAGGTGGGCCAGCAGCATCACCCGCAGCTCCAGCGGTGTGGGGCTGAAGCCCGGGGCGTCCTCGAAGGCGCTGTCCGGCAGTCCGGGGGTGACGAAATCCCAGTGGAAGGGGTTCGGCAACGGGCTCACGAACCGGCCACGACGCTCACCGTATCAGCGATCTGACCGGGCCAGAGACGCCGTTGCGCCAGCAGCCAGTCGGCGCGGGCCGGATCGATCCGCTCCCCGGGCACCAGCAGCGGGATCCCCGGCGGATAGGGACAGATCGGTGCGGCCGCAACCCGGCCGGCGGCCTGCTCCAGGGGGATGGCCTCGGCGGGACTCCGCCAGGCCACGCCGATCGGCAGCTCCGGTGCCGCCAGCAGCGGCAGGGGGGGCGGCGTGAAGGCGGGCAGCGGCGGCCCGCCGAGGGCCCGGCGCAGACCTTCCAGCTGGCGCGGCAGGCGCCGCTCCACACCCCGGGGAGGATTGAGCCCAAGGCAGAAGGTGAGGGCGCCGGGTTCCGGCAGCTCCGCGATCACCCCCCGCTCCAGCAGCCAGGTGTCGGCCTCCAGGCCGTTGATCCCCAGCGGGGCCGTGGCCAGCACCAGGCGCAGGGGATCGCCGTTGGCCACCAGCGGCAGGCCCAGGTCCTCCAGCCGGCGGTGCAGCCGGCTCGCCCGGGTCACGGCCCGCTGGCGCTGGCGCCGGCCGGCGGCGCTGGCGCCGTGCTCCAGGGCCGCGGCCGTCGAGGCCAGCAGCAGGGCGCTGGGGCTGGAGGTCTGCAGCCACAGCAGGGCCCGCTCGATGGCGGCCGGTGCCACCCGTTCTCCCTGGGCCAGCAGGGCGGCGCTCTGGGCCAGGCCGGTGCCGCTCTTCTGGACGGAGAGCACCACCAGATCGGCGCCGGCGGCCAGGGCCTCGCCGCCGCCGTGGGCCTGGTCCACCAGCACCGGCAGCCCCGCCCGGTGGGCCAGGGCCACCAGGGCCGGCAGATCGGCCGCCAGCCCCTGGTAGGTGGGATCCACCACCACCAAGGCCGCCGGTGGGGCGCCGCCATCCGCGGCAGCGGCCGCCAGCACCCGCTCCAGCCGCCGGGGCTCCGGCGGCTGCCAGAGGCCCGTGAGCGGATCGCTGCTGAGGTCGTACAGCAGGGGCTCGAGGCCGCCCAGCACGCAGCCGTGCAGCAGGCTGCGGTGCAGGTTGCGGGGCAGCAGCACCCGGGAGCCCGGCGGGCCCAGGGCGAGCAGGGCCGCCTGCAGCAGCCCCGAGGCCCCGTTGACCCCGAACCAGCAGCGTTCTGCCCCCAGCAGGGCCGCCGCGCGCCGCTGGGCCTCGGCCACCGTTCCCTCCGGCTCCAGCGGCCCCCCGAAGCCGGGCAGTTCGGGCAGATCCCAGCTCCCCGGCGGCTGGCGCAGCAGGCGCCGCAGATCGGGGGCCAGGGCCCGGCCCCGGCCATGGGCCGGCAGGTGCAGGGCCAGCGGCGCTGACCGCCAGAAGGGGCCCATGGACCGGGGAACACAGTTCCTAGAGTCTGGCCATCGATGGGGCAGGACCCTGACCGAAGACGTCACCCCCACCCCGCGCTACGACCCCAACGCGGACCTGCGCTGGCTGCTGCTGCGGCCCTGGGTCCTGGTCAGCCGGCTGATCGTGGTGCTGTGGCGCCTGGCGGGCCTGGGCCTGCGGCTGGCGGTCCAGTCCAGCAGCACCGATGCCCGGGTGCAGCAGCGGCTCGCCCGCGCCATCCTCGAAACCCTCAACGACCTGGGCCCCTGCTTCATCAAGGTGGGCCAGGCCCTTTCCACCCGTCCGGACCTGGTGCGGCGCGACTGGCTGGAGGAACTGGCCCGCCTCCAGGACGATCTGCCCCCCTTCCCCCACAAGGTCGCCCTGGCGCTGATCGAGGCGGAGCTGGGGGCCCCGGCCCACCAGCTGTACGAGGAGTTCCCCGACTACCCGATGGCGGCCGCCAGCCTGGGCCAGGTGTACCGGGCCCGCCTGAGCGAGGGCCACTGGGTGGCGGTGAAGGTGCAGCGGCCCGACCTGCCCTTCATCCTGCGCCGCGACCTGGTCATCATCCGATCGCTGGCGGTGCTGGCGGCCCCGTTCCTGCCGCTGAATCTGGGCTTCGGGCTCGGGGCGATCATCGATGAGTTCGGCTCCACCCTGTTCGAGGAGATCGACTACCGGCGCGAGGCCGACAATGCCGAACGCTTCGCCACCCTCTTTCAGGACCATCCGGAGGTGACCGTTCCGGCGGTCGTCCGCAATCTCAGCAGCCGCCGGGTGCTGACCACCAGCTGGATCAACGGCACCAAGCTGCAGAGCCGCCGCGAGCTGGAGGCCCACCACCTGGATCCGGCGGCCCTGATCCGCACCGGCGTGATCGCCGGCCTGCAGCAGCTGCTGGAGTTCGGCTACTTCCATGCCGATCCCCACCCGGGCAACCTGTTCGCCCTGCCGGGCAAGACGAACGGCCTGGGCCATGTGGCCTATGTCGACTTCGGCATGATGGATTCCCTCAGTGATGCCGACCGGCTCACCCTCACCGGGGCGGTGGTGCATCTGATCAACCGGGATTTCGACGCCCTGGCCAGGGATTTCGTGGCCCTGGGCTTCCTCAATCCCAGCACCCCCCTGGGGCCGATCGTGCCGGCCCTTGAGCAAGTGCTGGGTGGTGCCCTGGGGGAGAACGTCGGCAGCTTCAATTTCAAGGCGATCACCGATCGCTTCTCGGAGCTGATGTACGACTACCCCTTCCGGGTGCCGGCCCGCTTCGCCCTGATCATCCGGGCGGTGGTGAGCCAGGAGGGCCTGGCGATGCGGCTCGACCCCGACTTCCGCATCATCCGCGTGGCCTACCCCTACGTGGCGAAGCGTCTGCTGGCCGGCGACACCGCCGAGATGCGCGAGAAGCTGCTGGAGGTGATCTTCGATCGTGACGGGCGCCTGCGGGTGGAGCGGCTGGAGAACCTGCTGGCCGTGGTCGAGAACGGTTCCGCCTCCACCGATCTGCTGCCGGTGGCCCGCGATGGTCTGCGCCTGCTGCTGGGCAAGGAGGGCACCAGCCTGCGCCAGCGGCTGCTGCTGAGCCTGGTGAGCCACGACCGGCTGCACACCGATGATCTCCAGGCCCTGCTGGGCCTGATGCGGCGCACCTTCTCGGCCCGCAAGCTGGCCACGGGCCTGCTGGCCCGCTTGAATCCGCTCGCCGCCTGACGCCTTCCGGTGCCCGTCGATCCCCACGGCTTCCACGCGGCGACTTGTGAGGCCCATTGAACGAGGCCCTGCTGGTGATCCTCCTGCCCCTGCTGGTGGCGGGCTGGGTCCTGCAGGTCCGTGCCCTGGAGCGGCGGGTCCGGCGCCTCGAGCAACAGGCCGCCTCCCTGAGCGAGCGCTTCTTCGCCCTGTCGCTGTGGAGCGAGGTGCTCCAGAAGCGGCTCGACGGGGACGCCGCACCCGAACCGGCCAGGCTCGCCGCCGCTGAGGAGCTCCCCCCACCGGCGCCCCAGGCCATAGCCGAAGCCAGGTCCGAAGCTGAAACCGAACCCGTGGCGGTGGCGGCGGCGGTGGCCACCCCCGCGCTGCGCCCCCCGACGACCCCCGGCCTCCCCCGTGCCCCCCGGCCCCGCGCGGCGACCGGCGGGCCCTGGAAGCGGATTGAGCGGCTGCTGGTGGAGAACTGGAGCGGCCTGCTCGGGGTGCTCGTGGTGGTGGCCGGGGTCACCTTCCTGACGATCAACGCGGGCCTGGAGCTGGGGCCCCGCGAGCGGTTCCTGCTCACCCTGCTGGTGGGCGGGGCCCTGGCCCTGCCCTCTGTGCTCTGGGGCCGGCGCCCGCGCTGGCGCGACCTCACCGACGCCATGCGCAGCGGTGGCGGCGCCCTGGTCCTGTTCGCCTGCGCCGCCGCCGGCGGTCTGCCCCAGTTCGGCCTCCAGTGGATCGAGCAGCCGGCCCCGGCCCTGGCCCTGCTGGCCGTGGGCGTGGCCGCCAAGCTGGCCCTGGCCGCCATCGCCCGTACCGCCGCGATGGCCTCCCTGCATGTGGCGGTGAGCCTGGTGCCCCTGGCCATCGGTCTCGAGGGCGGCCCAGCCCTGGCCATCGCCGCCGCCATTGCCCTGGTGGGCTCGGAGCTGCCCGTGCGGCACCGCTGGCCGCGGCACCGGCTCGTCGTCAGCTGGGTGTTCGGCGCCTTCCAGGTGGCCTGGTTCCTGCGCAACGGCCCCGCCCTGGCGGCCTCCCCTGCCCTGGTCGGCGGAGCGGTCCTTGCGGCGGTGCTGGTGTTCGGGCCGGGGCTGCTGCGGCTGCACCGCTCTGGGGCCGCGCCTCCCCGGCTGCAGGCCGTGCCGACGGCGTTGCTGCTCAGCCAGTGGGGCGGCCTCGCTCTGGCCCTGCTGCTCTACCCCCCTGCGGCGGCCGTCCGCGCCGGGGCCCTGGCGGCCGCCGCCGCGGCGGCGCTGCTGCTGGGTCAGGGGGCCCGGCGCGGGGGGCCGCGCTGGCTGGCCCTGGGCGATGGCCTGGTGGGGCAGACCCTGGTGCTCGCGGCCCTTCTGAGCCTGGCCCCGCTGATCGCCGACGGGCCGTTGCTGGCCGGCGTGGTGCTGTTGGAGTCGCTGCTGTTCCTGGCCATCGCCGTGCGGGAGGGCTCCGGACCGCTCAGTCGCGTCGGCTGGTGGCTCAGTGCCGCCGCCGGGGCGGTGCTGGCCCTGAGCGGCCTGGGAGCCGCACTGCTGCGCGGCGACCCGGTGAACCAGCTGCAGACCGCTGCGGTGCTCACGGTCGGGGCGGCCCTGATGGCGGCGATGCAGGTGCTGCTGCAGCGCCGCGGTGTGTCGCTGCCCCTGCCGCCCCTGCTCGGCTGGCTCGCCGGCGGCCTGGTCGCCGTGGGGACTGTCCTGGTGGCGCCGGAGGACTGGCGTTCGGCCCTGAGCCTGGTGGTGATGGGCGCCTTCCTGGTGGCGGCGCGCCGCTGGCGCCCCCCCGGCCTGCTGAACGGCATCACCGTGGCGATCGCCCTGTGCCACGGCGCCGGCTGGCTGACCCTGCT
Organism: Synechococcus sp. CCAP 1479/10; assembly: GCF_019038515.1. Lineage (NCBI taxonomy): Bacteria > Bacillati > Cyanobacteriota > Cyanophyceae > Synechococcales > Synechococcaceae > Synechococcus > Synechococcus sp. CCAP 1479/10. The sequence goes on from NZ_JAFKRJ010000051.1 coordinate 86,320, forward strand.
GGCCCAGGCACCCTGGCCCCCGCTGCTTCTGCTGGCCCGCCTGCTCCCCCTGACGGTCCTGGCCCTGCTGCTGACGGTCACCGCTGGTGACGGCCGCCGCCAGGGCCTGGGGATGGCGCTGCTGGGCGTCGATGCGGGGCTGGCCGTGCTGTGGCTGCTTGAGCCGATCTCACCGCTGCTGCCGGGGGCGGCCTGGCTGCTGCTGTCCGCCGCGGCCCTGGCTGGGACCCGCTGGCTGCGGGGCGGTGCCCTGCGGGTGGCTCTGGGGCTCTCCCTGGCCTACCTGGCCGCCTTCGGCGCCTCCTTCCTGGTGGTGATCGGGCCCAGCCAGGAGCTGGTGACGCTCGGGGTCCTGCAGGTGCGCGCCCGCCTGTTGATCGAGCTGCTGGCGATCGCCGTCGGCCTGCACGGCTGGTTTTTCCGGGCGGGGCCGGACCTGGCGTGGCTGCCCAGCTGGAAGGCGGTGCAGCCCTGCTTCCTTGAGGCGGTCCTGCTGGGGGTGATGGTGCTGCTGCAGGGGGAGATCAGCGCCCCCTGGCGACCCGTTGCCTGGACCCTGCTGGCCCTGCTCCTGGTCTGCCCGGCCCTGGTGCGGCGCTTCGCCATCCGGCTGCAGGTCTACGGGGTGATCGTCTACTGGCTGGCGGTGGCGACGCTGCTGGTCGGCCTCAGCATCGACCTGCCGTCCTTCCCCGCCGCCACCGGAGCGGCCCAGACCGCCGGGCTGGTGGCGATCGCTCTGCAGACGGCCTTTGTCCTGGCCTGCCGCCGCTGGCTCGACCTCGAGCGGCTGCCCGATCCGGGCGGATGGCCGCCCCTGGCCTGGGTCGGCGGACGGGTGGCGCGCCGCCGCAACCTCTGGCTCGGCCATCCGCTGTTCATCGCCGTGGCTGTGGTGCTGGCCAGCGGCTACGACCGGGCCCTGCTGACCTTGCTCTGGACGGCGGAGGCTTTTGCCGTCTACCTGCTGGGGGTGGTGCTGCGGGAGCCCCAGTTCCGCCGGGTGGCCCTGGTTGGCCTGGGGGCCTGCCTGCTGCGGCTGCTGGCCATCGACATGGCCCAGGCCGACCTGGGGCTGCGGGGGCTGGTGTTCGTCGGCGTCGGGCTGCTGCTGCTGGCCCTGAACGCCCTGGTCCATCGTTTCCGCAGCCGGTTCGGCTGAGGGGTTCCGCTGACGGGTCACTCGGATGGGGCGGCTCAGGCGCCTAGGGTCGGGCGCGATCGCCTGTCTCCGTCCCCGCCGTGTCCCTGCTGCTGGCCGCCCTCGACGCTGCTCCCGTGACCCTCCGGCAGGCGGGGCTGGACCAGGCCAGCGGCGCCTACGGCGATCTGGACGCCATGGAGATCCTGCTGGAGTACGCCCCGCTCACCTACCCGCCCTACATGCTGGCCGGCATCGGCCTGGCCATGGCGGTGCTGTGCGGGCTGACCTTCGCCCGGATGGTCCAGAACCGGCTGGAGGGCTGGAAGCAGGACCGGCTGGCCCTGCTGCCGATCGCCAACCTGGAGACGACCATGCCTTACGCGGGGCTGGTGATCGGCGTGACGCTGTTCATCGGCGCCAGCCTGCAGGTGTTCGGCTTCGCCGCCGGTGCCGCCCTGCTGGTGGCCTTCGTGCTGTCGCTGCTGACCGGCGGTGCCCTGTGGGTGCAGCTGGAGCGGCTGATGGCCCAGGTGCAGGACGGCACCTTCCGCGCGGTCGACTTCGACAACTTCGACCAGTTCTTCTGATCCTGGTTGCGGGAAGGGCCCTGGGCCCGATGGGAAGCCCGGTACGGATAGCCGCTCCGGGTGCCTCCGCCCGCCAGCTGGCAACCGCTCGTAATGTTCTGAAATATCGCAAGCAGGACATGCAGCCCTCCCTTTCCCTTAACCGCCAGTTCTCGATCGCCGTCCACTCCCGCGCCATCGACAACTGCAACGACATCGAAGAGCTCCGCAAGGTCGCCAAGACCCTCCTTTCCGCCTGGCAGCACCAGGCCGAGTTCAGCGAGCACTACGGCGCCCAGGCCCTCGGCATCCGCCCGTAGGCCGAGGCGTTCAGGCTGTTCCGTCTTCGGAGCCACCGGCGCCTCTTCGGCGCCACAGCTTCAGGCCGACGCCGCCCCACAGCAGGCTCCAGAGCACGAAGGTGATCAGGGTCCCCACCTGGCCGCCTTCGAGGTCGTAGACGCCGGCGCCGATGAGGCTGGCATCGATCAGCGAGCCCCCCACGCCCCAGCCCAGCACCCAGAGCGCCACGAGGGCGATGGCCGTTGCTTGCTCCTTCATGGTTCGCCCTGCGCAGGGGTCCCAGCCTGCCAGCCCATCCAGGCTGTACGCTTCTGATGATTCAAAGATTTCTCTTCGGCGAGTGACAACGTCCTGCAAGGGCTATCGACGAATCGGTACATAATTGTTTCTCTGTTCATGACGATTTACGTTGGAAATCTCTCCTTCGATGCGGAGGTGGAGGATCTCAACCATCTGTTTGCGCAATATGGAGCGCTGCGTAACTGCAGCCTGCCCCTCGACCGGGAAACCGGCCGCAAGCGCGGCTTCGCCTTTGTTGAAATGGCCAATGAGGCCGATGAAACCAAGGCCATCGACGACCTTCAGGACGTCGAGTGGATGGGGCGGATGATCCGGGTCAACAAGGCCCAGCCCCGCACCGGTGGTGGTGGCGGCGGTGGCGCCGGCGGCGGTCGCGCCCGCTACTGAGTTTCGCCGAAACGGTCGGCAGCCCCCGGAAACGGGGGCATTTTCATGGCCGTGCCTTTGGCTTGGCCTCCGGCCTTGCCCCCCAGAGGCTCAGGCCACCAGGTAGGCCTCCAGGGAGCGGGAGTGGTGGCGGATACCTTCGAGAGCCCGCCGCTCCAGGTTGCGGGTCTTGTCCCGGCTCATCCCCAGGGTTCGGGCGATGCCGGTGAGGCTCATCGGCTCCTCGCCGTCGATGCCGTAGCGCATCTTCAGCACCCGCCCCTGCAGTTCCGGCAGCTGCTCCAGCAGGGCCCGCAGGTCCCCCTTGAGGCAT
>NZ_JAFKRJ010000052.1:0-233 GCF_019038515.1 Synechococcus sp. CCAP 1479/10
GGCCATCAAGGATGGACTGGTTGAAGTTGAAGCCGTTCAGGTTGAAGGCCATCGTGCTCACGCCCAGGGCGGTGAACCAGATGCCGACCACGGGCCAGGCGGCCAGGAAGAAGTGGAGGCTGCGGCTGTTGTTGAACGAGGCGTACTGGAAGATCAGGCGACCGAAGTAACCGTGGGCAGCCACGATGTTGTAGGTCTCTTCCTCCTGGCCGAACTTGTAGCCGTAGTTCTGG
>NZ_JAFKRJ010000053.1:0-782 GCF_019038515.1 Synechococcus sp. CCAP 1479/10
ATCAGGCGACCGAAGTAACCGTGGGCAGCCACGATGTTGTAGGTCTCTTCCTCCTGGCCGAACTTGTAGCCGTAGTTCTGGGACTCGCTCTCGGTGGTCTCACGCACCAGGGAGGAGGTCACCAGGGAGCCGTGCATGGCGGAGAACAGGGAGCCACCGAACACACCGGCCACACCCAGCATGTGGAAGGGGTGCATCAGGATGTTGTGCTCAGCCTGGAACACCAGCATGTAGTTGAAGGTGCCGCTGATGCCGAGGGGCATGCCGTCGGAGAAGGAACCCTGACCGAAGGGGTAGATCAGGAACACGGCGCTGGCGGCCGCCACGGGGGCGGAGTAGGCGACGCAGATCCAGGGGCGCATGCCGAGGCGGTAGGAGAGTTCCCACTCGCGGCCCATGTAGGCGAAGACGCCGATCAGGAAGTGGAAGACCACCAGCTGGTAGGGGCCACCGTTGTACAGCCACTCGTCGAGGCTGGCGGCTTCCCAGATGGGGTAGAAGTGCAGGCCGATGGCGTTGCTGGAGGGAACAACGGCGCCGGAGATGATGTTGTTGCCGTACATCAGGGAGCCGGCGACGGGCTCACGGATGCCGTCGATGTCGACGGGGGGCGCCGCGATGAAGGCGACGATGAAGCAGATGGTGGCAGCCAGCAGGGTGGGGATCATCAGCACACCGAACCAACCGACGTAGAGACGGTTGTTGGTGGAGGTGACCCACTCACAGAACTGGTTCCACACCGAAGCGCCGGAGCGCTGCTGGAGAGTGGCGGTCATGAGTGC
>NZ_JAFKRJ010000054.1:0-225 GCF_019038515.1 Synechococcus sp. CCAP 1479/10
AAGGAGAAGGCCGAGGATGTTGTGATGGACTCGTTTTCAGTTCCTAAACTTTGTCTAGGTCACCCCACCAAGGGTTTTGCCAGACATGCAATGTTTTTGATCCTTAAAGGGAGAGAAAGCTGCGGGTGTGTGGAGGAACCACTGTCAGAGTGATTGTTCCTGGGCCATTAGCTCAGGTGGTTAGAGCGCACCCCTGATAAGGGTGAGGTCCCTGGTTCAAGTCCA
>NZ_JAFKRJ010000055.1:0-231 GCF_019038515.1 Synechococcus sp. CCAP 1479/10
TTAGAGCCGAGAGCTTCCAGCGTCTTTTCGCTCCGCCGAGGAGGGAAGAGTCAGATTCTGCCTTTCAAACCGCTTGAGCTTGAATGGGACGAGAGACCGCGACGGGCAACTGCAGCGGTGGATTGTTGCATGAAAAGCGAAGGTAGGTGAAAGCAGGAGAATGGGTCTCAACAACCCTGAACGTTGGGAGTGTTAATTGGTCAAGCTACAAAGGGCTCACGGTGGATACCT
>NZ_JAFKRJ010000056.1:0-13378 GCF_019038515.1 Synechococcus sp. CCAP 1479/10
GCGCGGTCGTCACGGCCTCCGCCGACCTCGGCGGCCAGCAGCATCTGGCGGCGATGGGCGCGGCCCTGGGCGACGGGCACCAGCAGCAGCAGGCTGGTGACCTCCCCCGGCCGCCGCGCCGCCGCCTGGGCGGCCAGCAAGGCGCCGAGGCGCAGGCCGGCCAGTGCCACTGCCTGGCACCCCGCCTCCGCCCGCATCCAGCCCATCGCTTCCAGGATGGCGCCCCGCGCCGTTTCAAGCCGGAAGCGATCGCCGGGACTGTCGCCGGCGCCGGGGTGGTCCAGGCGCAGCGTCGGCAGGCCGAGCGCGGCGCATCGCGTCGCAAGGTCGCGCAGCCCGCGATGGGCCAGCAGCGCCTCATGCCCCTCCGGCCCCACCAGGATGACGCCGCGGTCGGTTGGCTCACCGGAGGCGGGATGGAACCAGCCATGGCAGCCCGCGACGGTGACCGGCACGGCGCGGGGTGGTGCCTGGCCCCTCACGGCCACAACGCCGCGCGGACGGCACCGGGCCAGCGGACGGGGTCCATGCCGTGGTGGCGCAGCAGTGCCAGCACGATGCGTTCCAGCCCGAAGCCGGCGCAACCGGTATGGGCGGGTTCGCCATCCGCGCCCTGGATGCCGTAGGCCTCCGCGAAATGGGTGACGTGGTAGTTGAAGGACCCGCAGGCGTTGGGGCGATCCGGGTCGCTGATCGGCACCAGGATCTCGAACTTCAGGCGCTGGCTGCGCTGCCCGTCGCGCATCAGGGGCGCGGCGCGGCCGAAGAAGGGATCGTTCGCGATGTCGGTGGCCGCGGGCAGGTGCAGCGATGCGAACATCGCCATGGCGCGGTCCATCCAGCGCGACTGGAATTCGCGGATGCGGCCGGGCGTGCCGAAGCAGACCTGTTCGCGCTGGCGGAACATCTGCATCCGCACGGGATCGACCGAGGGTTCGCGCCGGAAGCAGTAGGAAGAACTGTCCACCAGCCATCCCTCCTCCGGCAGACGGCCGCGCGCGGCGACGATGGGATAGACGGGGTAGCAGGAAGCCGGCGTCAGCATGACGTCGGCGGGCTGCATGTGGCTGGCCCAGCCACCCTGTTCCGGCGTGCAGGCCAGCGCGCGGCGATGCGCGGCATCGTCGCCGCAGAAACAGGAAACCCCCGCCGTCAGCTGGGGAAAGTTGCGGAAATAGCCGCTGGCCTCGAACCCCGCGCGGGACATGGCGGGGGGGAAGCGCAGCACCTCCACCCGGTCGTCGCCGGCCAGGCGGCCGACCATGGTGTCCACCGCGGCGACGACGCTTTCGAAGGCCTCGCCGCGTCCATAGAGGCCATCGACGCCGGTCGGCAGCAGGTGGCCGTGATGGATCAGTTCTTCCCGGAAGACATCGGCCGGATTGGCCGTGATGGCGAGTGTTGCGCTTTCCATGCTGTTCCCTCTCGGCGGCCTGGATTCAGGCGGCGAGGGAGTGCCGGTGCAGTTCCTCCGCCGCACCGATCAGCGCGCCGATGGTGGAAAAGGTTTCCCGCCGCAACAACCGATCAGGGAAACTTGAACCGAAATGTTCCTCCAGCCCCACCATCACCTCCACCGCGCCGAAGGAGGAGAGCCCGGCATCGAACAGGTCGGCTACCAGGCCGAGCTGCGCGGCCGGCACCGAGAGGTCGCCCCGTTCGTCGAGGATCCGCCGCACCACATCGTCCATCACGCCGCCCTCATGTCCCTGGAATGCGGCGATCATCGCGCCTGCGGCGGCGGATACAATTCAACTCGGCATCAAGTCGTCCGTGCAACAGCCGGCAGAAAACGCAGGCGGCATGGAACCCGCGCGGGATTACCGGATCGCAAGGCCGCGCCGCGGTTTCACGCCATCGCGCGCCAGATCCGTTCCGGCGTCGCGGGCATGTCGATATGCGCGACGCCGATCGCGTCGCAGATGGCGGAGATGATGGCGGGCAGCGCGCCGACCGTCCCGGCCTCACCGGCCCCCTTGGCGCCGAGCGGGTTCATCGGCGTGGGCTGCGGGTTGGACTGCACGGCGACGAAGGGCATGTCCACCGCGCGCGGCATCGCGTAATCCATGAAGGACGCGGCGAGGAGCTGCCCCGTCTCCGCGTCGAAGACGGCCTCCTCCATCAGCGCCTGGCCCAGGCCCTGCGCGACGCCGCCCTGGATCTGGCCTTTCAGCAACAGGGGATTCACGACAGTGCCGACATCATCCACCACCGTGTAGCGCGTGATGGCGACGGCACCGGTCTCCGGGTCCACCTCCGCCTCGCACAGATGGCATCCGTTCGGGAAGGTCGCGTCCTGCGGGGCGACGATGGCGGTGGCGTGGAAGCCCTTCTCCTCCCCCTGCGGAAGCCCGCCCGGCACATGCGCCGCGCGCGCCACCTGTTCGATGGTCACCGCGCGGTCGGTGCCGGCCACGGTGAAGCGGCCATCGGCGAAATCGATGTCGGCGCCGGCGGCTTCCAGCATGAGGCCGGCGATGTGGCGGCCGCGATCGATGATGCGCCGGGACGCCACCGTCATCGCCGTGCCGCCCGCGATGATGGAGCGGCTGCCGAAGGTGCCGCGGCCATGCGGCAGCGCATCCGTGTCGCCGAAGGCCACGCGGACCTTCAGCGGATCGAGCCCGAGCATCGTCGCCGCCATCTGGCGGAAGGCCGTCTCATGCCCCTGGCCGTGGCTGTGGCCGCCCAGCAGCAGGGTGCAATGGCCGTCGGAGCCGAAGCGGATCTCGACGCCTTCCTCCCCCGGCGTCTTCGCGGGGCCGGCGCTGATCTCGATGGCATTGGCGATGCCGAGGCCGAGCTTCATGCCGCGCGCTGCCGCTTCCGCGCGGCGGGCGGGGAAGCCGGCGACATCGGCGGCTTCCAGCGCCATCGCCATGCCGCGCGGGAAGTCGCCGCTGTCATAGGTGAAGACCAGGCCCGTGCGGAACGGCAATTCGGTCGGCTGGATCAGGTTCTTCCAGCGCAGCGCGGCACGGTCCATGCCCAGGTGCAGCGCCGCCATGTCGATCACACGCTCGATCGCATAGGTCGCCTCCGGCCGGCCGGCGCCGCGATAGGGGGCGGTGGGCTGGGTGTTGGTGAAGGCGCCCAGCACCTCGGCATATATGGCCGGCGTGCGGTAGACGCCGGCCAGGCCGCCGAGATTGTTGGTGGAGGAATGCGGCGTCAGCAGCGCGAGATAGGCGCCGAGATTGGCGACGGTGCGGATGCGGAGCGCGAGGAAATTTCCCTCGGCATCCAGCGCCAGTTCCACCGTGCTGTCATTGTCCCGCGCATGGGCATCGGATTGCAGGGCTTCGCTGCGATCCGCCACCCAGCGCAGCGGGCGGTTCAACCGCTTCGCCGCCCAGAGCAGCGCGGCCTGTTCCTGCGTGGGGTGGCTGCGCAGCCCGAAGGCGCCGCCCATGTCGGGGGCCACCACGCGCAGTGCCGATGATCCCGCGCCCAGCACGGGCGCCAGCGTGTCGCGCAGGTTGTGCGGGCCCTGCGTGCCGTTCCGCAGCGTCCAGCGGCCCTCCGCCTCGTCCCATTCCGCGATGGCGGCGCGCGGTTCCATGGGGTTGGCGGAGACGCGGCTGATGCGGAAATCCAGCGTGACGCGATGCGCGGCCCGCGCGAAGGCGGCGCCGACGGCCGCGGCATCGCCCTGGGAGAAGCCGAAGCAGATGTTGTCCGGCGCCAGGTCCGGCCAGACCGCGGCCGCGCCTTCCGCCAGCGCAACCGTGGCGCTGGTCACGGCGGGCAGCACCTCCCACTCCACCAGCACCGCTTCCGCCGCGTCCCGCGCCTGCTGCTTCGTCTCCGCGACGATGAGGGCGACGGGGTCGCCGACATGCTTCGCGGCGCCCACGGCCAGCGGGCGGTAGGGCGGGCGGGGCATGGGGCTGCCATCGGGGCGCTGGCGCGGCACGGCGCAGGGCAGCGTGCCGATGCCATCCGCCACCGCATCCTCCCCCGTCAGCACGGCGATGACACCGGGCAGGGAAAGCGCCGGCGCCACATCGATGGCGACGATGCGCGCATGGGCATGGGGGGACCGCAGGAAGACCGCATGGGCGGCATCCGGCGCGCGCAGATCGTCGGTGTAGCGGCCCTGGCCGCGCAGCAGGCGCGCATCCTCGAACCGGCGGATGGGCTGGCCGATGCCATTCGGGTTCGGGGCGTGCTGCTGCATGGGACGGTCCTGCGTTCTTTCCCCAGGCCTACCGCCGGTCGTCCGCCGCGTCCATGCGGGTGCTTGCGCCAGGATGGACGCACCGTAGAGTCCAGACCATGGAAACGTCCACCGCACCCCAGCCCCCCCGCCGCACCCGCGCGCCGGAAGCGACCAGGCGCGCCATCCTGGACGCGGCGCGCGCGGAATTCGCGGCCAAGGGCTACGCCGGCGGCCGCGTGGACGACATCGCGGCGCGGACCGCGACCTCCAAGCGCATGATCTACTATTACTTCGGGGGGAAGGAGCAGCTCTACGCCGCGGTGCTGGAGGAGATGTATGGCGGCATGCGCGATGCCGAGGCCGCGCTGGCGCTGGACAGCCTGCCGCCGGCCGAGGCGATGCGCCGCATGGTCGAAGTGACCTTCGACCACCACGCCGCGCATCCCGAATTCGTGCGCCTCATCAGCGTGGAGAACATCCACGAGGCCAGCAACGTGAAGCAGTCCCCCGAGATCCGCACGCGCAACGCGACGGTGATCGGGCGGATGACCGCGCTGCTGAAGCGCGGCGAGGCGAGCGGCGATTTCCGCCGGGGCGTGGACCCGGTGGATTTGCACATGCTGATCAGTAGCTTCTGCTTCTACCGCATCTCCAACCGCCACACGCTGGGCGCCATCTTCGGGCGGGACACGATGGAGCCCGCCACCGCGGCGCGGCAGCGGGAGATGATGGTGACGGCGGTGCTGCGCTATCTCGCGCCTTGATCAGATCCGCCCCAGCACCATCAGCACGATGATGACGATGAGGACGGTGCCGAGCACGCCGACGCCGCCATGGCCGAAGCCGTAGCCATAGCCGCCGAAACGCCCGCTGAACCCGCCGAGCAGCAGGATGATGAGCGCGATGACCAGGATGGTGCCGAGGCTCATGGGATCAGCGCGTCTGCACGGTGAAGTTCTGGCCGCCGACATTCACGTCCAGCACGGTGTTGTTCTGGTTGTAGGCCCAGACGCCGACGCCGCCGGCGATGGCGGCGAGCAGCGCGACGACGAGGATGACGGATTGGCGGGGCATGCGGCGTATTCCGGTTGATGGGTCCGGTCCCTGAACACCCCAGGGGTGCGCCGGGTTCCCATCGTTGCGGAATAATCAGCCGCCCCGCAGCGCCGCCCTGAACCCGGCCAGCATCCGCTCCGCATCCGGCACCAGGCCGGTGAAATGCGTGAAGGCGTGCGCGGCCTGGAACACCGCCATGCCGCCGCCATCCAGCGTGCGGCAGCCCAGGGCACGCGCGGCCGCCAGCAGCGCCGTCTCCAGCGGGAAATAGACGATCTCCGCCACCCACAACCCGCCATGCAGCATCGCCGGCGGCAGGGCCATGCCGGGCAGCTTCGCCATGCCGACCGGCGTGCAGTTCACCAGGCCATCGGCTTGCGCGACCTCCTCCGCCAGATCGGCCACCGGCACGGCGCGGCCATCCCCGAAGCGGGCCGCGAGCGATGCGGCGAGTTCACCGGCGCGGGCCGCATCCACGTCATGCACCGCCAGGCGCTGCACGCCGGCATCCAGCAGCGCCTGCGCCACGGCGGAACCGGCGCCACCCGCGCCCAGTTGCACCACGCGCCCGCGCGCCACGCCGGGCAGGCCGCGGCGGAAACTCTCCCCGAAGCCGCTGCAATCCGTGTTGTGGCCGATGCGCCTGCCATCCCGCAGCACCACCGTGTTGACGGCGCCCAGCGCCGCTGCCTCCGGCGACAGCTCATCCAGCAGGGGAATCACCTGCTGCTTGCAGGGGAAGGTGATGTTGAGCCCCGCGAAGCCCATCCTCTCCGCCGCCACCAGCAATTCCGGCAGCGTCGCGGCGCCCCCCGGAATGCGATCGAGGTCGATGATCCGATAGACGCAGGGAAAGCCCTGCGAAGCGGCCTCCGCCATGTGCAGCGCCGGCGTGCGGCTGGCCTGGATGCCCGCGCCGATCAGGCCGAGCATCAGGCCCTTTTCCTTGAGGGGCGCGAGGACGGAAGCGGTCGGCAGGCTGTCGGGCATGAACGCATCCTCGCGTATCGCGGCCCCTTCAGAAAGGGCTTGCCTATTTTATGGACTAACCAGTACATACACGTCAACGGAACCGATGGCCGCGCCCTGCGCGAAGCCCCGGGCCGGAGGAACGGAGAACAGGAATGACCAACCTCACCCGCCGCGGCTTCGGCGCCGCTTCGCTTGGGCTGATCGCCGCCGCGCGCCCCGCTTCCGCGCAGGATGCCTGGCCCGGCACGCGCCCCGTCAGCCTCGTCGTCTCCTGGGCGCCTGGCGGGTCTTCCGACTTCACCGCGCGCCTGCTGGCGCAGGGGCTGTCCCGGGAACTCCCGGGCAACGTCGTGGTGGACAACCGGCCGGGCGCGTCGGGCACGATCGGCCATGCCTCCGTCGCCCGCGCGCGGCCGGATGGCACCACGCTGCTGCTCGGCGTGAATTCCACCTACGCCATGTCCCGCCATCTGTTCCCGCAGCGCGGCTATGACGATGAACGCGCCTTCGTGGGCATCGGACGCGTCGCGATCTCCCCCATCTTCCTCTGCGTCAGCCGGGCGCTTGGCGTGACGGATATCGCGGGCCTGGTGGCGCGCGCGAAGGCGGAGCCGGGCAGGCTTTCCTACGGCTCCTCCGGCGCCGGTTCCTCCGCCCATCTGGCGACGGAGTTGTTCCTGCGGGCCGCCGCGATCGACATCCTGAACGTCACCTATCGCGGCGGCGCGCCGGCGGTGCAGGCGCTGGTGACGAATGAGGTGCAGGTCGCCTTCGTGGATGGCGTCACGGCCCTGCCGCTGATGGCGGCCGGCCAGATCGTCGCCATCGGCATCAGCAGCCTGGAACGCAATTCCCTGGCGCCGACCGTGCCCACCATCGCCGAATCCGGCTTCCCGGGGTTCGAGGCGACGACCAACTGGTCCCTCCTCGCCCCCGCCGGCACGCCGCCCGCCATCATCGCGCGCCTGGCCGCCGCCAAGTCGGCCGTGCTGCGCACGCAGGACGTCATCGACCGCATGCGCCAGGTCGCGATCGTGCCGATGGACGGCACGCCGGAACAGTTCCCGGAATACCTGGCGGCGGAAAGCGCCAAATGGGGCGAGGTGATCCGCAGCCGCGGCATCACCCTGGAATGATCCCGCAACATCGGTAAAACGTGCCTGCCCGGCCGGCCCCCATCCCGGGGCCGGCCCCAGACGAACCAAAGGGGAAGAGACACTGCCATGATCACCCGTCGCCTGCTTGGTGGCCTTGCCGCCGTGCCCTTCATCGCCCGCGGCGCGGCCGCGCAGGATGCCTGGCCGAGCCGCCCCGTCACGATGGTGGTGCCCTGGGCCGCCGGCGGTTCGACGGACGCGGTCGCCCGCATCCTGGCCGCGCGCCTGTCCTCCGACACCGGCCGCAGCTTCGTGGTGGACAACCGCACGGGCGCCAACGGCACCATCGGCTTCAACTCCGTCGCCCGCGCGCGGCCGGATGGCTACACGCTGCTGGTCTCCACCGTCAGCACCTACGCCATGGCGCCGCACATGATGCAGCTGCCCTACAACAACGAACGCGACTTCATCGGCATCGGCCTGATGGCCGCCATGCCGATGATCCTCTGCGTCAACAAGAACTTCCCGGCGAACACGCTGGCCGAATTCGTCGCGGCCGCGAAGCGCCCGGGCGCCAACATCACCTATGCCAATTCCGGCGTCGGCTCCTCCACCCATCTGGCGACGGAGCTGTTCCTGCAGGCGGCCGGCCTCCAGCTCACCGATGTCGGCTATCGCGGCGGCGCGCCGGCGGTGCAGGGCGTGCTGGCGAACGAGACGCCGATGATCGTGCAGGCCGCCTCCGGCGTGCTGCCGCTGATCCAGGCGGGTGAACTGAAGGCGCTGGCGATTTCGACGCGCGACCGCAGCCCGGTGGCGCCGAACATCCCGACCTTCCGCGAACAGGGATTCTCGGAATACGAGGTGTACGAGCACATCGCCCTGCAGGCCCCGGCCGGGCTGCCGGACGCGATCGTCAACCGCGCCAACGCGCTGGCCAAGGCCGCGCTGGAAGCGCCGGAGACGCGGGAGCGCCTGGCGGCGCTGGCCGTCGTGCCCGTCGTCGGCACCCCCGCGGAATGGCCGGCCTATTTCGCGGCGGAGAACGCCAAGTGGCGCGGCATCATCCGCAGCCGCAACATCACGCTCTAGCAAGGGGAGCCCACACGGCACCGGGATGCGCTATGCGTGCCCCGGCGCCTTGAGGGATGGGAAGCATGCAGCGGTCGATCGCCACCGTCTGTCTTTCGGGCACACTCCCGGACAAGCTGGAATCGGCCGCCGCCGCGGGGTTCGAGGGGGTGGAGATCTTCGAGCAGGATCTCCTCGCCTTCGATGGATCACCGGCGGAGGCCGGGCGCATGGCCGCCGATCTCGGCCTGGCCATCACCATCTTCCAGCCCTTCCGCGACTTCGAGGCGATGCCCGAGCCCGCGCGCGCCCGGAACATGGACCGGGCGGAGCGGAAATTCGACACGATGCAGGCGCTGGGGACGGACCTCGTCCTCGTCTGCTCCAACACCCAGGCCGCCGCGATCGACGACCCCGCCCGCGCCGCGGCCGACCTCCGTGAGATGGCGGAGCGCGCGGCGAAGCGCGGCCTGCGCGTGGGGTTCGAGGCCCTGGCCTGGGGCCGCCACACCAACCGATGGCGCCAGGCCTGGCGCATCGTGCGGCAGGCCGACCACCCCGCGCTCGGCCTCATCCTGGACAGCTTCCACACGCTCTGCCTCGGCGATGACCTGGCCGGGCTGTCGCAAGCGGTGCCACCCGAGAAACTGTTCTTCCTGCAACTCGCGGACGCGCCGCGGCTGACGATGGACCCGCTTTCCTGGTCCCGCCACCACCGCACCTTCCCGGGCCAGGGGGAGCTGGATGTCGCGGGCTTCCTGCGCGCCACGCTCGATGCCGGCTATGCCGGGCCGGTGTCGCTGGAGATCTTCAACGACGAATTCCGTGCCGCCCCCTCTCGTCGCATAGCCCGCGACGGGCTGCGCAGCCTGGTCTGGCTCGGCGAACAGGCGAAGGTCGCTCCGCTGCCGGCGGTGCCGAAGCTGGCGGGGATCGAGTTCGTCGAATTCGCGGTGGATGAGACGGCGCGCGCCGAACTCGCCGCCTTCATCGCGGCGCTGGGCTTCCGGCGGGCAGGCACGCACCGGTCGAAGGCCGTGGAGCTGTGGCGCAATGGCGGCGCCAACATCGTGCTGAACGCGGAACCCGACAGCGCCGCGGCGGAACGCTTCGCCCAGCTTGGCCCGAGCGTCTGCGCCATGGCCTTCCGCGTGGATGATCCCGCCCGCGTGGTGGCGCGCGCGGAGGCGCTGCGCTGCCCGACCTTCCGGGAGCGGGTCGGCGAGGGCGAGCGCCGCATCCCCGCCGTGCGCGCGCCGGACGGCACCCTCATCTACCTCGTGCAATCCCCGAGCCCGACGCCGATCTGGGAGGACGACTTCCATTTGTTGCCCGATGCGGGGGAGGAGAAGGGCGACCTGACCGGCATCGACCACGTGGCCCAGGCCCTGGTGCCGGGCATGCTGGACAGCTTCGTGCTGTTCTACCGCGCGGTCTTCGGGCTGGAAGCCGATGCGCCCTGGGAATTGCCGGACCCCTACGGGCTGGTGCGGTCGCGCGCCTTCACGGGCGGGGACGGCGCCATACGGCTCCCGCTCAACGTCTCGGAAAGCACGCGCACCGGCACGGGCCGCTTCGTCTCCGCCCTCGCCGGCGCCGGCGTGCACCACATCGCCTTCTCGACGAGGGACGCGGCTTCGGTCGTGGATGCCGCTTCCACCCGCGCCGCACCGCTGCTCGACATTCCCGAAAACTACTACGAGGACCTGGCCGCGCGCGTGGGGCTCGGGGATGCGGCGCTGGCGGGGCTGCGCGAACGCCACCTGCTGTTCGACCAGGACGGCAGCGGCGGCGTGTTCCTGCACGCCTATACCGCGCCCTTCCATGACCGCTTCTTCCTGGAGATCACGGAGCGGGAGGGTGGCTATGCCGGCTTCGGCGCTGTGAACGCCGCGGTGCGCATGGCGGCCCAGCAGCGCGGCAGGGGCTGAACGCCTACGTCAGGGCCGGCGCCGCCGGCAGGCTGGCTTGGGCCGGCGCCGCCGGCAGGCTGATCCGGAACACCGCACCCGGCCCCTCATTCGCCGCGCTGATCGTGCCGCCCATGCCCGTGACCAGGCCGTGGCAGATGGACAGGCCGAGCCCGGTGCCGAGATCCGGTCCCTTGGTGCTCACGAAGGGCTGGAACAGCCGCGCCAGCACCGCATCGGGCAGCCCGCCGCCGGTATCGGCGATGGTGATGCTGACCAGGCCGGCGGACGCATCCGCCACGGCGCTCACCTCGATCCGCCGCGGCCGCTCCTCGGCGGCGGTCTGCACCACCGCATCCCGCGCATTCATGATGAGGTTGGACAGCACCTGTTCCAGCGCCACCAGATGCCCCAGCACTACGGGCGGCGGGTCCCCGAGCGTGACGACCAACTGCACCATGGCATCGCGCAGGCTGCTGGCGACGAGGGACTGCGCGCCCTCGATCGCGGCCTTCACCGGCACCGGCTGGGGCTCGCCGCCGACCTCCGGCCCGCGCGCGAAGCGGCGGAGATGTTCGATCACCTCCGCCGCGCGCTTGGCGTAGCCGATGATGCGCTGCAGCCGCTGGCTGGCTGCCGCGGTATCGCCGCGCTCCACCGCCGATTGCGTGTTGGTCGCCGCCAGGGTGATGGCCTGCAGCGGCTGCTTCAATTCATGCGCCAGGCCCGCCGACATCTCCCCCAGGGAAGCGAGGCGGGCGCTGGTGATGGCGCGGGCCTTGGCCTCCCGCTCCGCCGTCACATCGGCGATGTAGCCCACCACCTCCGTCCGGCCATCCGCGGCGCGGCGCATCACCGTCATGGTCACCGCCACGGTGATGAGGCGCCCGTCGCGGCAGCGCATCGTGTAGTCGCCGCTGACCTTGCCCTCCGCCAGCAGGGCGACCACGTCGGCGGCCAGACGTTCCGGATTCCCGAGGATGGAGCGCAGGCCGCCCGGCTGGTTGATGGTTTCCATCGGCCACCCCGTCAGCCGTTCCATCCCGGTGCTGACGAAGGTCTTGCGGAAGCTGCCATCCGGCTGGGCGCTGCCCCTGAAGACCACGACCGGCGCGGCGGCCAGGGTCTGGTCGAGTTCGATCCGCGCCTGTTCGGCACGGCGCGACGCCTCGTATTGCGCGGAGACGTCGCGGGTATAGCCCACCACCTCCCCGCCCCCGTTCGGATGGACGGAGACGCGAACCAGCACGGTGGACATGCGGCGGGCGGACCCATCGGGCTGGCGAAGCTGCCAGTCATACTCGATGGAGCCATGGGCCAGCGCATCCGCGATGCAATCGTCGATCCAGGGCGTGCCCTTGGCCAGGTAGGGCGTCCAATCCGCCGTCCCGCCCAGCCGGCCATCCGGCCAGCCCGTCACCAGGTCGATGTCGCCGCCGCGGTACAGCAGGCGCGATGGGCCGCGCGGGCCGAGTGATTCCCGCAGGAACAGGACCACGGGCAGCCCACCATGCAGTCGCTCCACCTGCCCGCGCCCCTGGCGCAGTGCACTCGCCTCGACCTTGAGCCGTCGGGCGCGGGAGATGGCGACGCCGCCCGCCACCGCCAGCAAACCAGCCAGCAGACCGCCCAGCACCGACATCCGGACCGAATTCCGCAACGCCGGAATGCCCCGCAACTCCGACTTCGCATCGACCGCGACGAAGACGGCCAGGTTGGTATCCGCCACGAGGCGGCCGGCGCGCAACGTCTCCGCCTGCGTGAAGGGGTTGCGGCCGCGTGCCGTGTATTCCCCGTTTTCGTCGAGTTCCCTGGTCCAGGGATTGCCGCCGGCCGGAACCGGGCCCGCGATTGGCACCCCGCCGGCCTGCGGACCACGAAGCGCCCGGACCAGCGCATCGCCCTGCCGGCGGATGACGGCGACCACATCGCCTTCCCGCTCCGCCAGCGGCGCCAGGGCGTGGCGGAGTTCTTCCGGCCGCAGACCCACCAGCATGACGCCGCCGAAATCACCCGCCGCATCCTGCAAGCGCTGCGCGGCCAGGATGATGGTGCCGCCGGTGCCCCGCCCGGCGATCGGTGCGGTCACGAAGGTGCCTCGGAAGCCATCCCGCAGCGCGATGAAGTAGTCGCGGTCGCTGGCTTCGAACCGCATGGAATCCGGGATGGAGGACCACTGCATGCGCCCGTCCGGCCCGAGGATCACCACGCTGCGAAAGGGCGTCCGGCGCTCCCCGCGATCCCGCACGAGATGCCGGAGCGTCGTCTCCATCTGCCGGCGCAGGACCGCATCGGCGACGTCGTCCATCAGCACCCATTGCTGGGCCAGCAACCGCAGCGTCGCCATGTCGTCGAGGTTGCGGAGCAGCAGTTGCTCCGCCACGCGCGCCGTGGATTCCGCGCGTTCGAAGCCGGCACCGGTCTGCAGGTCTTCCTGCACCCGGACAAACCCTTCGCCGAGCAGCCACGCCGATCCGGCGCCGCCCACCACAAGGGCGACAGCGCCGACGATCACCACGGGGCGGAAATACCGCCACTTCGAGAAGCTGGAGAGCACCGTGCCCTGATCGCAGAAAATTGATTGAACGCCTCTTAACCAGTCCAGCAATTGGAAGCGAGGCTTCTACCAAATGATCTTTTTTGGGACGATCAGCGCCGGATGAGCACGTAATTCACCGTCAGGTCGATGGTGACGCCGTTCGGGTCCACCGGCGGCGGGAAGGCCGGCAGGGTCGCGCCGCTGAAGGGGAAGGTGGTGCCGAAATTCAGGGAAGGCGAGGTCGAGGGGCCGGTCAGCCGCACGCTTCGCACCTGGCCGTTGGGCTCCACGATCACCTGCACCCGCACCGTCCCGGATTCGCCCAGCTGCGCCGCCCGCATGGGGTAGCGCAGGTTCCGGTTCATCCAGTCGCGGAAGGCCGCGCTCCACCCCGCATCCACCTGCGCGCCCAGGACCCGCACGCTGGGGTCGGTGCTGGCCGCACCTTCCGCCAGGCGGGGATCGACCGTGAAGTCCAGCCCCTGCGCCGTCAGGCCATAGAGAAACGGTGTGATCGTGCGGCGCGTCAGGGCGTGCAGCAGCAGCACCGCCAGCCCCACCCAGGGCAGGC
>NZ_JAFKRJ010000057.1:0-217 GCF_019038515.1 Synechococcus sp. CCAP 1479/10
CAGAAGTTTTACCTGGCATCGAGCTATTTTCGCAGGGGGCTACCCCCCAACTATCGTCGCCGCTGCTGCGTTTCACAACCGAGTTCGAGATGGATCGGTGTGGTTCCACAGCGCCATGGACACCAGGATAGGTCCCCCCTCTCACCACATCAGTCGCCTGCGTGATGATCAAAGGGTTGAACCCTGAAAACTGCATAGGTTAGAGACAACACGTCAG
>NZ_JAFKRJ010000058.1:0-231 GCF_019038515.1 Synechococcus sp. CCAP 1479/10
TTAGAGCCGAGAGCTTCCAGCGTCTTTTCGCTCCGCCGAGGAGGGAAGAGTCAGATTCTGCCTTTCAAACCGCTTGAGCTTGAATGGAACCAGAGATCGCGACGGGCAACCGCAGCGGTGAATTGTTTCATGAAAAGCGAGAGAAGGTGAAAGCAGGAGAATGGGTCTCAACAACCCTGAACGTTGGGAGTGTTAATTGGTCAAGCTACAAAGGGCTCACGGTGGATACCT
>NZ_JAFKRJ010000059.1:0-355 GCF_019038515.1 Synechococcus sp. CCAP 1479/10
GAGAGCGAGAGCTCGAGCGGGGGGCAGGCTTACGGGATCGAGAGGCGCGAGCCGACGGTGTTGTAAGTTTTCTGAGTCGCCGGGAGGCGACGCGCCGCGAGAGCCCCGGAAGGGGTGGAGCGGTAGAACCTGGACAACCAAAAAAGTTTAGGAACTGACGCTTCCACTGCGTCGGTTGCTGCGGAAGGAGTGATCAGTTGCGGGAGACCGTAGGTGGTTACGCCGGAAGCGCCTGTGTCCTTCGCTACCGCGGAGGGAAGGGATTTCCCGAGAGGGGAAGCAACGGACGAAGAGCGGTGGAGGTGTGAGGTCCCGTCAAAAGAAACAAGCGACGGGTCGAAGCGATCAAGGAGCC
>NZ_JAFKRJ010000060.1:0-256 GCF_019038515.1 Synechococcus sp. CCAP 1479/10
GGTCCCCCCTCTCACCACATCAGTCGCCTGCGTGATGATCAAAGGGTTGAACCCTGAAAACTGCATAGGTTAGAGACAACACGTCAGCACAAGACCTCCGCGCTCTCTCCTCTGGAAAAGTCGTCATTCCTTCCTGTCTCGCAAAGACTCCTCGCGAAAGGGCTTCACAAAACGGCAGGCTTAGAACCAGGTGTTGGTCAAGCCCTCGGTCTATTAGTACTCCTCCGCTTCACCGGTTACCCGGCTTCCACGTAGA
>NZ_JAFKRJ010000061.1:0-373 GCF_019038515.1 Synechococcus sp. CCAP 1479/10
TCCACCGCCACGGCCAGTTCGCTCAGGGTGGGGGTGCGGCCCAGCTCCTGGCTGAGCTCCCGCTGGCCCTTCTTGAGCTTGTTGAGGGTTTCGGTGATGTGGATCGGCAGGCGGATCGTGCGGCTCTTCTCGGCGATCGCCCGGGTGATTCCCTGGCGGATCCACCAGTAGGCGTAGGTGGAGAACTTGTAGCCGCGGGTGGGATCGAACTTCTCGACACCCCGCACCAGGCCGATGGTGCCCTCCTGGATCAGGTCCAGGAGTTCCATGTTCCGCTTGGTGTACTTCTTCGCCACGCTCACCACCAGACGCAGGTTGGCGGCCACCATCCGCTCCTTGGCGCGGCGGCCGGCGTGCAGGCGCTTGCGCAGCA
>NZ_JAFKRJ010000062.1:0-256 GCF_019038515.1 Synechococcus sp. CCAP 1479/10
GGTCCCCCCTCTCACCACATCAGTCGCCTGCGTGATGATCAAAGGGTTGAACCCTGAAAACTGCATAGGTTAGAGACAACACGTCAGTACAAGACCTCCGCGCTCTCTCCTCTGGAAAAGTCGTCATTCCTTCCTGTCTCGCAAAGACTCCTCGCGAAAGGGCTTCTCGAAACGGCAGGCTTAGAACCAGGTGTTGGTCAAGCCCTCGGTCTATTAGTACTCCTCCGCTTCACCGGTTACCCGGCTTCCACGTAGA
>NZ_JAFKRJ010000063.1:0-553 GCF_019038515.1 Synechococcus sp. CCAP 1479/10
CTTGATGCGCAGGTACTGGGCGATCACCTGGAGGGCATTGAGGTGCTGGCGCTTGTACTCGTGGATGCGCTTCACCTGCACGTCGAAGAGGCTGTCCGGGTCGACGGCCAGCTCCAGCTCCCGCTGGATGTAGCCGGCCAGGCGTTGCTTGGCGGTCCGCTTGCACTGGCCCCAGCGTTCCAGGAAGGCCCCGTCGTGCTGCAGCTCCTCCAGGCGACGGAGCGACTGGGGCCAGGCGGGCCAGTCGGGGCCGATGGTCTCGCAGAGCAGGGCGTGCAGGGAGGGATGGGCCAGGGCGACCCAGCGCCTGGGGGTGACGCCGTTGGTGACGTTGGTGAACTTCTCGGGCCAGAGGGCGGCGAATTCGGGGAAGAGGTCCTGCTTGACCAGGGCGCTGTGGAGGGCGGCGACGCCGTTGACGTGGTGGGAGCCGACGGTGGCGAGGTGGGCCATGCGGACGGCCCGCTCGCCCGATTCATCGATGATCGAGAGGCGGCGCAGCACGGCGTCGTTGCCGGGGTACTTGAGGCGCACCTGCTGGAGGAAGCGGCGG
>NZ_JAFKRJ010000064.1:0-231 GCF_019038515.1 Synechococcus sp. CCAP 1479/10
CCATCAAGGATGGACTGGTTGAAGTTGAAGCCGTTCAGGTTGAAGGCCATCGTGCTCACGCCCAGGGCGGTGAACCAGATGCCGATCACGGGCCAGGCAGCCAGGAAGAAGTGCAGGCTGCGGCTGTTGTTGAACGAGGCGTATTGGAAGATCAGGCGACCGAAGTAACCGTGGGCAGCCACGATGTTGTAGGTCTCTTCCTCCTGGCCGAACTTGTAGCCGTAGTTCTGG
>NZ_JAFKRJ010000065.1:0-256 GCF_019038515.1 Synechococcus sp. CCAP 1479/10
CCTCCCTTCGCCCGATGCGTTACCGCTTCCTCCCCGACGATCCCGTCAGTGCCGTGCGCATGCCCGCCGGTCAGACGGTCCTGCTTGACCCCACCCCCCGCCCCGGCGGTTCCTGCCTCGAGGTCCTCGACGGCATCGCCCGCGTCTATTGCCCCTGCGAGGAGACCGAGGGGATGACCCTGGCCTTCCTGCAACCCGGTGACCAGCTCCGCACCGACCGTCTCTGCAGCGAGGGTGTCTGCGTCGAGGCCCTCAC
>NZ_JAFKRJ010000066.1:0-221 GCF_019038515.1 Synechococcus sp. CCAP 1479/10
GTGGCGGTGAAGTTGCTGCCGAGGGGGAACTGGTAGAAGAGGCGGTTGATGGCGACCACGTCACCGCAGTCGACGCCCAGGCCGCAGAATTCTTCGAAGCCGGCTTCCGTGGCGTTCAGGCCGACGGTGGGGCCGCCGAAGGGCGACTGGGCGAAGTTACCGGCCCGCAGACGGGTGCGGAGCAGGTCCTTGCCGGTGAAGCTGGTGTCGAAGTTGAGCTG
>NZ_JAFKRJ010000067.1:0-306 GCF_019038515.1 Synechococcus sp. CCAP 1479/10
AAGGGGGGAGGTTTTGCCTACCGGCCGGACATCGATGCGCTGCGGGGAGCGGCGATGCTGGCGGTGCTGGTGTTCCACCTGAACAAGGGCTGGCTGCCCGGTGGTTTCACCGGGGTGGACATCTTCTTTGTGATCTCGGGCTATGTGGTGATGGGCTCGCTGCTGGGCCAGGCGAGTAAGCCGCTGTGGCCACGGCTGGGGAATTTCTATCTGCGGCGCGTGCGGCGTCTGCTGCCGAACCTGCTGGTGTGCCTGGCGGTGACGAGCCTGGGGGTGGCGATGCTGATCCCGCCGCTGGAGAGCGGG
>NZ_JAFKRJ010000068.1:0-211 GCF_019038515.1 Synechococcus sp. CCAP 1479/10
CCTCAACAAGCTCAAGAAGGGCCAGCGGGAGCTCAGCCAGGAGCTGGGCCGCACCCCCACCCTGAGCGAACTGGCCGTGGCGGTGGAGCTGCCCGAGGAGGAGGTGAAAGACCTCCTCTGCCGCGCCCGCCAGCCGGTGAGCCTGGAGACGAAGGTGGGCGACGGTGAGGACACCGAACTGCTGGATCTGCTGGCCGGCGACGACCTGCTG
>NZ_JAFKRJ010000069.1:0-356 GCF_019038515.1 Synechococcus sp. CCAP 1479/10
GGCTCCTTGATCGCTTCGACCCGTCGCTTGTTTCTTTTGACGGGACCTCACACCTCCACCGCTCTTCGTCCGTTGCTTCCCCTCTCGAGAAATCCCTTCCCTCCGCGGTAGCGAAGGACACAGGCGCTTCCAGAACAACCACCTACGGTCTCCCGCAACTGATCTCCTCCTTCCGCAGCAACCGACGCAGTGGAAGCGTCAGTTCCTAAACTTTTTTGGTTGTCCAGGTTCGACCGCTCCACCCCTTCCGGGGCTCTCGCGGCGCGTCACCTCCCGGCGACTCAGAAAACTTACAACACCGTCGGCTCGCGCCTCTCGATCCCGTAAGCCTGCCCCCCGCTCGAGCTCTCGCTCTC
>NZ_JAFKRJ010000070.1:0-241 GCF_019038515.1 Synechococcus sp. CCAP 1479/10
TCCCGGCTATGCCATGGCCAAGCTGATCATCCGCTTCATCAACGGCATCGCCGACGTCGTCAACGCCGACCCCGACATGGACGGCCGCCTGCGCGTCATCTTCCTCGCCGACTACAACGTCAAGCTCGGGGAGCGCGTCTACCCCGCCGCCGATCTCTCCGAGCAGATCTCCACCGCCGGCCTCGAGGCCTCCGGCACCGGCAACATGAAATTCATGATGAACGGCGCCCTCACCATCGGC
>NZ_JAFKRJ010000071.1:0-3760 GCF_019038515.1 Synechococcus sp. CCAP 1479/10
TGGTGGACGCAGAGCGCGCCGATGGCGGCGTTTTTCCTGATGCCGAGCCGGCTGTGGGAACTGACGGTGGGCTCGCTGCTGCTGGTGTCGCAGCGGCGGGGTCTGCTGGGGGCGGAGTGGATGAAGGGCCGTTGGCCGCGGCTGGCGGGGGCGGCGCTGCTGCTGTGGGCGGTGGTGATGACGTCGGAGCGTGAGGGCTTCCCGGTGCCCGGGGTTCTGCCGGCAGTGGTGGGGACGCTGCTGGTGCTGCAGGCGGGCCCAGGAGAGGGGGGCAGATTTCTGCCGGGGCGGTGGCTGGAGCGGGTGCTGCTGACGTGCGGGCTGCTGTCGTATTCGCTGTACCTGTGGCACTGGCCGGTGATCGTGCTGCTGCGCTGGACGTGGGGGATGGAGACGTGGTGGCAGTACGTGGTGGCGGTGGCCGGAAGCGTGGTGCTGGCGGTGGCGGCGTACGGGCTGGTGGAGCAGCCGGTGCGCCGTTATCCGCTGAAGTGGTGGTGGGAGACGCTGCTGGCTGTGCTGGCGGTGGCGGGCCTGTGGACGGCCATCGACACCCTCCACTATTCGGTGCGCGGCCGCTTCTTCATCGGCACCGACCGGGATCCGGTTCCCCTGCACGAACGGGTGCAGGAGTGGAATCCCACCCTGCCCGGCACCCGGATCGATCAGAACTGCGCCATTCCCTACTGGACCCCTTACAGCCCCGCCAGCCGCTCCGATCTCGAACGCTGCAGCAAGCCCGGTCGGCCCGGTGCCGGGGAGATCTTCCTGCTGGGCGATTCCCATGCCGAGCATCTGCTGCCGATGCTCGACCTGGTCACCGCCGCCACAGGCCAGCGCATCACCTTCACCAACAAGCGCTCCTGCTTCATCGATCCCCAGCTGACGCTGTTCCTCAACAACCGTCCCTACAAGCCCTGCACCGATTTCGCCGCCGGGGAGATGGAGCGGGCTCTCGAGCGTCTGAAGCCGGGGGACATCGTCATGATCTCCAGCAACCTCAACAACTACCTGAGCAGCGCCGACCCCGGTGGCACCAGCCAGGGGCAGCCGGCTTACCTCTCAGGCCGGAGGCTTAACGTCGCCGAATTGCGTCAGGCCCACATTCTCAGCATGCGGGCCTATGCCCAGCGTCTGGCGGCCCGGGGCATCCAGCTGGTGCTGGTGGTCGACAATCCCACCCTCGCCCGTGAGATCGTGGCCTGCCCGAAGAATTCCGCCACCAGCTGCGCCCCCGACCCCGCCGCCACCGCCGCGGGCCAGCAGGCGGTGCGCCTCACCCTGGCGGCGGCGGCGGCGGGCCTGCCGAACGTGCATGTGTTCGACCCCACCCCCTATCTGCTGGGCCCGGATGGCCGGGTGCGCTACCGCAATGACCTGGGCAAGATCATCTACTCCGATTCCCACCACCTGAGTGTGACGGGAAGTCGCTCGCTGGCGGGGCCGTTCCAGCGGTTCCTGTCCGAGGCGGGCCTGATTCCGGGGGGGCGCTGATGGCGGTGGCCCCCACCGCCACGACCGGAGCCGCCGCGTCGGCGAGCGGCCCGGCGACCGGATCAGGCGGGAAGGGGGGAGCATTCGCCTACCGGCCGGACATCGATGCGCTGCGGGGAGCGGCGATGCTGGCGGTGCTGGTGTTCCACCTGAACAAGGCCTGGCTGCCGGGTGGCTTCACGGGGGTGGACATCTTCTTTGTGATCTCGGGCTACGTGGTGATGGGCTCGCTGCTGGGCCAGGCGAGCAAGCCGCTGTGGCCACGGCTGGGGAATTTCTACCTGCGGCGTGTGCGGCGGCTGCTGCCGAACCTGCTGGTGTGCCTGGGGGTGACGAGCCTGGCGGTGGCCCTCTGGGTTCCCCCCGGCGAGAACGGGCCCTACTTCATGACCGCGATCAAGGCGTTGTTCGGCTGGTCGAACAACTTCCTGATGGGGCAGATCGATTACTTCAATCCGGACGCCGACCTGAACCCATTTCTGCACACCTGGTCGCTGGGTGTGGAGCAGCAGTTCTACCTGGTGTTTCCGCTGCTGATGGTGGGGATCGGCTACGGGGTGCGGCGGAGCGTGCCGCTGCTGGCGGCGCTGATCGTGCTGTCGTTGGGGGCGAGCTGGTGGTGGACGCAGAGCGCACCGATGGCGGCCTTTTTCCTGATGCCGAGCCGGCTGTGGGAACTGACGATCGGTTCGCTGCTGCTGGTGGCGCAGCGTCGGGGTCTGGTTGGGGCGAGCTGGCTGCAGGGGCGCTGGCCGCGGCTGGCGGGGGCGGCACTGCTGCTGTGGGCGGTGGTGATGACGTCGGAGCGTGAGGGCTTCCCGGTGCCGGGTGTGCTGCCGGCGGTGGTGGGGACGCTGCTGGTGCTGCAGGCGGGTCCCGGTGAGGGGGGGAGATTCCTGCCGGGGCGGTGGCTGGAGCGTGCGCTGCTGACGTGCGGGCTGCTGTCGTATTCGCTGTACCTGTGGCACTGGCCGGTGATCGTGCTGCTGCGGTGGACGTGGGGGATGGAGACGTGGTGGCAGTACGTGGCGGCGGTGGTGGGGAGCGTGGTGCTGGCGGTGGCGGCGTACGGGCTGGTGGAGCAGCCGGTGCGGCGTTATCCGCTGAAGTGGTGGTGGGAGACGCTGCTGGCGGTGCTGGCGGTGGCGGGCCTGTGGATCGGCATCGACGCCCTGCAGAACGGCCTGCGGGACCGCCTGTTCCGGGGCACCGACCGCGATCCGGTGCCCCGCAGCGAGCGCATCCAGAACCTGCTGATCCCCGGCACGGGCATCGGCAGCGGCTGCAGCCTCGTGTACGGCCAGCCCTACAACGACACCACCCGCATCGATTTCGAGCGCTGCGGCCGCCCCGGCCGGCCCGGTGCCGGCGAGATCTTCCTGCTGGGCGATTCCCATGCCCTGCACCTGCTGCCGATGCTGGACGCGGTGACCGCCCGCACCGGCCAGCGGATCAGCTTCACCTACCAGATGGCCTGCTTCACCGATCCCAGCCTGCTGATGAGCTGGGGCAACAAGAGCTATGGCCCCTGCCGCGACTTCGTGGTCGGTGAGATGGAGCGCTCCCTGGAACGCCTCAAGCGGGGCGATGTCGTGGTGCTCTCCTCCTGGCTCAACTACTACGTGGGCGATGTGACCCCCGCCGGCACCCCCAGCGAGGCCAACGTCATGGACGGCGACCGCCGCCTCACCCCCGCCCAGGCCCGGGAGCGCCACGTGTCCAACCTGCGGGCCTACGCCCAGCGGCTCGCCGCCCGCGGCATCGAGCTGGTGCTGGTGGTGGACAGTCCGATGCTGGCCCGCAAGCCGCTGGAATGTCGCCGCTCCACCGGCCCGGCCGTGAGCTGCGCGCCCGAGCCCGCCGTGACGGCGGCGATGCAGCGCACGGTGCGCGCCACCCTGGAGGCGGCGGCGGCGGGCCTGCCCAATGTGCATGTGTTCGACCCCACCCCCTACCTGGTGGGTGCGGATGGTCGGGTGCTGGATCGCCGGCCCGACGGCACCCCCCTGTTCGCCGATAACCACCACCTCAGCGTCAGCGGCAGCCGTTCGCTGGCGGAACCGTTCGAGCGGTTCCTGTCGCAGGCGGGCCTGGTCCCGGGGGGGCGCTGATGGCCGTGGCCCCCGCCGTCACGAGCACCGGAGCCGCCGCGTCGGCGAGCGTCCCGGCGACCGGAGCAGGCGGGAAGGGGGGAGGTTTTGCCTACCGGCCGGACATCGATGCGCTGCGGGGAGCGGCGATGCTGGCGGTGCTGGTGTTCCACCTG
>NZ_JAFKRJ010000072.1:0-274 GCF_019038515.1 Synechococcus sp. CCAP 1479/10
GCGGCGTCTGCTGCCGAACCTGCTGGTGTGCCTGGCGGTGACGAGCCTGGGGGTGGCGATGCTGATCCCGCCGCTGGAGAGCGGGCCGTATTTCATCGTCGCCCTCAAGGCGCTGTTCGGGTGGTCGAACAACTACCTGATGGGGCAGCTGGATTACTTCGCGACGGATTCGGATCTGAATCCGTTTCTGCACACCTGGTCGCTGGGTGTGGAGCAGCAGTTCTACCTGGTGTTCCCGCTGCTGATGGTGGGGATCGGCTACGGGGTGCGGCGG
>NZ_JAFKRJ010000073.1:0-306 GCF_019038515.1 Synechococcus sp. CCAP 1479/10
AAGGGGGGAGGTTTTGCCTACCGGCCGGACATCGATGCGCTGCGGGGAGCGGCGATGCTGGCGGTGCTGGTGTTCCACCTGAACAAGAGCTGGCTGCCCGGTGGTTTCACCGGGGTGGACATCTTCTTTGTGATCTCGGGTTACGTGGTGATGGGCTCGCTGCTGGGGCAGGCGAGCAAGCCGCTGTGGCCCCGGCTGGGCAATTTCTACCTGCGGCGTGTGCGGCGTCTGCTGCCGAACCTGCTGGTGTGCCTGGCGGTGACGAGCCTGGGGGTGGCGATGCTGATCCCGCCGCTGGAGAGCGGG
>NZ_JAFKRJ010000074.1:0-401 GCF_019038515.1 Synechococcus sp. CCAP 1479/10
GGCACGCCGAGGGCCAGGTAGGTCTCGCGGAGGCCGTTGAGGCAGCGATCTTCCAGGACGGAAGCATCACCGGTGAAGACGGCGTAGGTGACGTAGCGGAGAACGATCTCCATGTCGCGCAGGCAGGCAGCCATGCGGCGATGGGTGTAGGCGTTGCCGCCGGGGGCGATCAGGGCGGGCTGCTGATCGAACAGATCGCGGGCCGCGTTGGTGACGATCTTGGAAGCGTTGGAGGTGATGCGGTTCACGGCATCCATGCGCTTGAAGCTGTCAGCGACGACGCCGGAAAGGGCATCGATCTGACCAGCGTTGAGGAATTCGCCGCGGGCATCAGCCTGAGCAACGACCTTGGTGAAGGCGTCGAACATTGAGTTAGCTCCTGTTCTCGACGTCGAACGTCG
>NZ_JAFKRJ010000075.1:0-313 GCF_019038515.1 Synechococcus sp. CCAP 1479/10
CCCCTTCTCCCTCGACGCCTTCCCCTCCACCACCGCCAGCCTGCCCGCCCCCGCCGAAGCGGTGGATTCCGGCCTGCACGAGCGGCTGTACCAGAGCGCGACCAGCCAGTGGCGCCGTCTGGGCCGCGGATCCGAGGCCTTCCACGAGATCGATTCCGCCGCCGGCCTCGAGGGTGGCGGCGAGTTCTCCGCCTCCGGCGCCGGCCCCTGGGCCTCCGGCCGCAGCGCCTCGGGCATCGGTGGGGTGGCCCCCCGCCAGCGCTCCTTCTGGCTGGTGGCCGATGCCGAGCTGATCGTCTACGGCGCCACCGAT
>NZ_JAFKRJ010000076.1:0-211 GCF_019038515.1 Synechococcus sp. CCAP 1479/10
CCTCAACAAGCTCAAGAAGGGCCAGCGGGAGCTCAGCCAGGAGCTGGGCCGCACCCCCACCCTGAGCGAACTGGCCGTGGCGGTGGAACTGCCCGAGGAGGAGGTGAAAGACCTCCTCTGCCGGGCCCGCCAGCCGGTGAGCCTGGAGACGAAGGTGGGCGACGGTGAGGACACCGAACTGCTGGATCTGCTGGCCGGCGACGACCTGCTG
>NZ_JAFKRJ010000077.1:0-843 GCF_019038515.1 Synechococcus sp. CCAP 1479/10
GCCGCCTGCTTCCTCGAATCCCTCGCCACCCTCGAGGTCCCCGCCACCGGCTACGGCATCCGCTACGAGTTCGGCATCTTCGACCAGATCATCCGCGACGGCCGCCAGGTTGAGATCACCGACAAGTGGCTCAAGGGGGGCTGGCCCTGGGAAATCGTCCAGCCCGGGAAATCCTGTGTGGTGGGCTTCGGTGGCCGCACCGAGAGCCAACGTGACGAAAACGGCGCCTACCGGGTGCGCTGGATCCCCGCCGAGCTCGCCATCGGCGTCCCCCACGACGTGCCGGTGCTGGGCTACCGGGTCAACACCTGCAACCGGCTGCGCCTCTGGCGCGCCGATGCCACCGAATCCTTCGACTTCCAGACCTTCAACAGCGGCGATTTCTACGGCGCCGTGGAACAGAAGGTGGGCTCGGAGACCCTCTCGAAAGTGCTCTATCCCAACGACGGCACCGATGCTGGGCGGCGTCTGCGGCTGATGCAGCAGCACTTCTTCGTCAGCTGCTCGCTGCAGGACATGATCCGCAGCCTCGATGCCCGTGGCATTCCCGTCCAGGAATTCCCTGAGCACTGGGCCATCCAGCTCAACGACACCCACCCCTCGATCGCCGTCGCCGAGCTGATGCGGCTGCTCCTCGACGACAAGCACCTGGAATGGGACGCCGCCTGGGCCATCACCACCGCCTGCCTCTCCTACACCAACCACACCCTCCTGCCCGAGGCCCTCGAGAAGTGGGGCCTCGATCTCTTCGGGTCCCTGCTGCCCCGCCACCTCGAGCTGATCTTCGAGATCAACCGCCGCTTCCTCCAGCAGGTGCGCCTCAAGTACCCCGGCAACGACGCC
>NZ_JAFKRJ010000078.1:0-300 GCF_019038515.1 Synechococcus sp. CCAP 1479/10
GGCGAAGTTACCGGCCCGCAGACGGGTGCGGAGCAGGTCCTTGCCGGTGAAGCTGGTGTCGAAGTTGAGCTGGATGTCGTAGTTGAACGCCGTGGCGCCCTGGGTCTGACGGGCCTGGTTCTGCCAGGTGTTGGGGACGACCGGGCCGAGGGGACCGAAGGGACCGGTCACGAAGGCGGGGACGCCGGTGGCCAGGGAAGCGGCGGGGCTCACCTGGGCGTTACCGCCGTAGCTGTTGGCGCCCATGATGAAGGTCGCCTTACCGGTCAGCTTGGTGGTGGTGGAGAACTGGGTGGCCTC
>NZ_JAFKRJ010000079.1:0-553 GCF_019038515.1 Synechococcus sp. CCAP 1479/10
CCGCCGCTTCCTCCAGCAGGTGCGCCTCAAGTACCCCGGCAACGACGCCGTGCTGCGCCGCCTCTCGATCATCGATGAATCGGGCGACAAGGCCGTCCGCATGGCCCACCTCGCCACCGTCGGCTCCCACCACGTCAACGGCGTCGCCGCGCTGCACAGCGCCCTGGTCAAACAGGACCTCTTCCCCGAATTCGCCGCCCTCTGGCCCGAGAAGTTCACCAACGTCACCAACGGTGTCACCCCCAGGCGCTGGGTCGCCCTGGCCAATCCCCAGCTCTCGGCCCTGCTGGACACCTCGATCGGCGACGGCTGGGTGCGCAACCTCGATGAGCTGCGCCAGCTGGAGCGCTACGCCGACGACAGCGGCTTCCTGGAGCACTGGGGAGCCACCAAGCTCTCGGTGAAGCGCCATCTCACCCACTACATCCATCGCCATACGGGCGTGCTGGTGGATCCCGCCTCGATGTTCGACGTGCAGGTGAAGCGCATCCACGAGTACAAGCGCCAGCACCTCAATGCCCTCCAGGTGATCGCCCAGTACCTGCGCATCAAG
>NZ_JAFKRJ010000080.1:0-372 GCF_019038515.1 Synechococcus sp. CCAP 1479/10
GAGGCCACCCAGTTCTCCACCACCACCAAGCTGACCGGTAAGGCGACCTTCATCATGGGCGCCAACAGCTACGGCGGTAACGCCCAGATCGTTCCGGTGCCTGGGGTCTTCCTGCCGGCCGTTGCCAACGATCCGGCCGCCGTGCTCCTGCCCGCCAGCCTGGTCGGGGCCGGCGCGGTGATTCCTTCCTTCGTGCCCGGCGCCTTCGGTGCGAACGCCGCCGGCATCGGCTACGTCCCCAACACCTGGGCGAACCAGGCCCGCCAGACCCAGGGCGCCACGGCCTTCAACTACGACATCCAGCTCAACTTCGACACCAGCTTCACCGGCAAGGACCTGCTCCGCACCCGTCTGCGGGCCGGTAACTTCGCC
>NZ_JAFKRJ010000081.1:0-221 GCF_019038515.1 Synechococcus sp. CCAP 1479/10
GTGGCGGTGAAGTTGCTGCCGAGGGGGAACTGGTAGAAGAGGCGGTTGATGGCGACCACGTCACCGCAGTCGACGCCCAGGCCGCAGTTCTCCTCAAAACCGGCTTCGGTGGCGTTCAGGCCGACGACCGGCTGGCCGAAGGGCGACTGGGCGAAGTTACCGGCCCGCAGACGGGTGCGGAGCAGGTCCTTGCCGGTGAAGCTGGTGTCGAAGTTGAGCTG
>NZ_JAFKRJ010000082.1:0-1240 GCF_019038515.1 Synechococcus sp. CCAP 1479/10
TGACGTGACCCCCTTTATCGGTCCAGGCCTTATGAGAGTGGTTGGTTGTGATCATGCGGCAGCTCCCTGTTGAGCTGCCTCCAGGGGCGTTAGCCCCTGGAGGGCCGAGTGCGGCCTGAGCGTGTTGTACTCCCAGCGCCAGCGATCGGCCAGGATCTGCGCCTCTGGAGCTGTGGTGAACAACTCGGTATTGAGGAACTCATCCCGGAATCGGCCATTGAACGACTCCACAAAGCCGTTCTCCCACGGGGAGCCTGGCTCGATGTAGGCCGTGCTGGTGGTGCCGCTGGCCTCGCACCAGCCCCGTAGAGCTTGAGCGATGAATTCGGGCCCGTTATCGGACCGGATGAATGCCGGCGCGGGGTAGAGGCTGGTGAGCTCCTCCAGCACCGCCACCACGTCCTTGGCCTTGCACTGCCTGCCCACCCGGATCGCCAGGCAGAGGCGGCTGTGCTCGTCGATCACGTTCAGGAACTTGAGCCTGCGGCCATCGGCGGTGGCGTCGAACTGGAAGTCCATGGCCCACACCTGGTGGGGATGCTCGGCCCGGTGACGCCTCACCGACCCGTCGGCGGGCCGGGCCCGCTTGCGCTTCCTGGGAGTGGGCCGCTGCAGGCCTTCCTCCCGCCAGAGCCGTTGCACCCGCTTGTGGTTCACCGTCCAGCCCTCCCGCCGCAGCAGGCGGTAGGCCATCCGGCGGCCCCAGCGGATGTGCTCAGAGGCGATCTCCCGTAGGCGATGCCGGAGCTTGGCCTCCTCCAAGTCGATGACCTTGCCGCCCTGGCGCTGCGTGCTGCGGTGCTGGCCCACCACCCGGCAGACGAGGCGTTCAGAAGCCCGGTAACGCTCCTGCAGGGCCACGACAGCCCTGCGACGGCGTTCCGGGCTCAGAAGTTTCCCTCGGCTAGGTCCTTGAGCATGGCCTTCTCCAGCTCGGCTTCTGCCAGGAGCTTTTTGAGCCGGGCGTTCTCCTTCTCCAGCTGGGTCAGGCGCCTGGCCTCCTCGGCCTGCATGCCCCCGTACTGCTGGCGCCAGCGGTGGTACGTCGGCTGCGTCACCTCGATGACCCGGCAGACCTCGACGACGGTCTTGCCTTGGGCGATCAGCTGCTCGGCGGTTTTCAGCTTGCGGATGATCTGCTCCGCTGTGTGCCTGGTGCGTTTCATGGTCGAGTCCCCGGCCCAGTCTGGCCGGCTGAAGACTCTCATTCACCCTGGACCGGTTTTCGGGGTCCACGTCA
>NZ_JAFKRJ010000083.1:0-254 GCF_019038515.1 Synechococcus sp. CCAP 1479/10
ACCTCTTCAGGGAAGATGAAGTTTTCGTGCGGTTGGTCGGCAGGCGCCATCCAGGCACGCAGACCTTCGTTGAGCAGGATGTTCTTGGTGTAGAACGTCTCGAATTCAGGATCCTCCGCCGCGCGGATCTCCTGGCTCACGAAGTCGTAGGCCCGCAGGTTGAGGGCCAGGCCGATGATGCCGATGCTGCTGGTCCACAGACCCATCACCGGCACGAACAGCATGAAGAAGTGCAGCCAGCGCTTGTTGGAGAA
>NZ_JAFKRJ010000084.1:0-298 GCF_019038515.1 Synechococcus sp. CCAP 1479/10
TCCGACGTCAAGCCCACCGACTGGGCCTTCCAGGCTCTCTCGAACCTGATCGAGCGCTACGGCTGCGTCGCCGGCTACCCGAACGGCACCTACAAGGGCGGCCAGGCCATGACCCGCTATGAAGCGGCGGCCCTGCTGAACGCCTGTCTCGACCGGATCACCGAGGTGACCGACGAGCTGAAGCGCCTGATGGCCGAGTTCGAGAAGGAACTCGCCGTGCTGCGCGGCCGTGTGGATGGCCTGGAGGCCAAGGTGGGTGAGCTCGAGGCCACCCAGTTCTCCACCACCACCAAGCTGA
>NZ_JAFKRJ010000085.1:0-201 GCF_019038515.1 Synechococcus sp. CCAP 1479/10
ACCTGGGCCGACGTGCTCAACCGTGCCGGCCTCGGCATGGAAGTGATGCACGAGCGCAACGCTCACAACTTCCCCCTCGACCTGGCTGCTGCCAGCGCCACCCCCGTGGCCCTGACCGCCCCGGCGATCGGCTGATCCAGCCTCTCCAGATTTCCTGGACTTTCTCAACCCCCTGCTCGCGCAGGGGGTTTTTTCATGGCG
>NZ_JAFKRJ010000086.1:0-304 GCF_019038515.1 Synechococcus sp. CCAP 1479/10
GGTCTCCTCTTCCTGGGTGGGCTCGAACGCCTTGAAGGTGTTGGCCTGGTCGCTGTCCTCGAACAGGGTGTTCTCCACCGTGGCGCCATGGATGGCGCACAGCAGGGCACCGCCGAGGATGCCGGCCACGCCCATCATGTGAAACGGGTTCAGGGTCCAGTTGTGGAAGCCCTGCAGGAACAGCAGGAAGCGGAAGATCGCCGCCACCCCGAAGGAGGGCGCGAAGAACCAGCTGCTCTGACCCAGGGGGTACATCAGGAAGACACTGACGAACACCGCGATCGGGCCGGAGAAGGCGATGGCG
>NZ_JAFKRJ010000087.1:0-304 GCF_019038515.1 Synechococcus sp. CCAP 1479/10
GGTCTCCTCTTCCTGGGTGGGCTCGAACGCCTTGAAGGTGTTGGCCTGGTCGCTGTCCTCGAACAGGGTGTTCTCCACCGTGGCGCCGTGGATGGCGCACAGCAGGGCACCGCCGAGGATGCCGGCCACGCCCATCATGTGGAACGGGTTCAGGGTCCAGTTGTGGAAGCCCTGCAGGAACAGCAGGAAGCGGAAGATCGCCGCCACCCCGAAGGAAGGCGCGAAGAACCAGCTGCTCTGACCCAGGGGGTACATCAGGAAGACACTGACGAACACCGCGATCGGGCCGGAGAAGGCGATGGCG
>NZ_JAFKRJ010000088.1:0-212 GCF_019038515.1 Synechococcus sp. CCAP 1479/10
TGTCGGTGACCTGGAACTTGTACCACCACTCCCAGGCGTAGTTGCCATCGACGATGGCGGTCGCGGCGGCGGGGCCACCGAAGACGGGGTTGCCACCGCTGACAGCGGTCAGGAAGGTGGGCTGGCCGACGGCCATACCGGCGGAGTTGCCCTTGATGAACACGTCATCCCACTGCAGACCCACGTACCAGGACTGGCTGGTGGCGTTGGTG
>NZ_JAFKRJ010000089.1:0-442 GCF_019038515.1 Synechococcus sp. CCAP 1479/10
GTGCAGGCCGGAATCCACCGCTTCGGCGGGGGCGGGCAGGCTGGCGGTGGTGGAGGGGAAGGCGTCGAGGGAGAAGGGGACGAACTGATCGAGGATCTGCTCGGAAGGATGCAGCGACGGCACCCGGGCGACCGAGGAGAAGGCCAGGGAGATCCAGCCGCCGCCGCCACCCTTGCGGTAGCCGAGCTCGACCCTGTAATCGCGGTCGGAGAGGGGAACGGGCAGGTACCACTCGGTGGCATGGCTGTCGACCACCACCTCCTGAAGGGTGTGGGGGTGGGCGGAACCGCCGGCCAGGCCAGTGACATCGGCGACGCGCAGGCAGAGCTGGGAGGCGCCGGCATGGAGGGCGTCGCTGCGGTCGTCCTCGGAGATGTCCCAGAAGACGTAGGCCCACTGGGGATCGCGGGGCAGGAAGACGACGCGGGTCTCGGCGGCCGGC
>NZ_JAFKRJ010000090.1:0-214 GCF_019038515.1 Synechococcus sp. CCAP 1479/10
CTCGTAGCGGATGCCGTAGCCGGTGGCGGGGACCTCGAGGGTGGCGAGGGATTCGAGGAAGCAGGCGGCCAGACGGCCGAGGCCGCCGTTGCCCAGGCCAGGCTCCTCTTCCACATCGAGGATCGCTTCGATGTCATTGATGCCGAACTGGCGCAGGGCCTCGGCGGCCTCCTGCTGGATGCCGAGCATCAGCAGGTTGTTGCCGAGCTGGGGG
>NZ_JAFKRJ010000091.1:0-442 GCF_019038515.1 Synechococcus sp. CCAP 1479/10
GTGCAGGCCGGAATCCACCGCTTCGGCGGGGGCGGGCAGGCTGGCGGTGGTGGAGGGGAAGGCGTCGAGGGAGAAGGGGACGAACTGGTCGAGGATCTGCTCGGAGGGATGCAGGGACGGCACCCGAGCGACGGAGGAGAAGGCCAGGGAGATCCAGCCGCCGCCACCGCCCTTGCGGTAGCCGAGCTCGACCCGGTAGTCGCGGTCGGAGAGGGGAACGGGCAGGTACCACTCAGTGGCATGGCTGTCGACCACCACCTCCTGAAGGGTGTGGGGGTGGGCGGAACCGCCGGCCAGGCCGGTGACATCGGCCACGCGCAGGCAGAGCTGGGAGGCGCCGGCATGGAGGGCGTCACTGCGGTCGTCCTCGGAGATGTCCCAGAAGACGTAGGCCCACTGGGGATCGCGGGGCAGGAAGACGACGCGGGTCTCGGCGGCCGGC
>NZ_JAFKRJ010000092.1:0-313 GCF_019038515.1 Synechococcus sp. CCAP 1479/10
ATCGGTGGCGCCGTAGACGATCAGCTCGGCATCGGCCACCAGCCAGAAGGAGCGCTGGCGGGGGGCCACCCCACCGATGCCCGAGGCACTGCGGCCGGAGGCCCAGGGGCCGGCGCCGGAGGCGGAGAATTCCCCACCGCCCTCGAGGCCGGCGGCGGAATCGATCTCGTGGAAAGCCTCGGATCCGCGGCCCAGACGGCGCCACTGGCTGGTGGCGCTCTGGTAGAGCCGCTCGTGCAGGCCGGAATCCACCGCTTCGGCGGGGGCGGGCAGGCTGGCGGTGGTGGAGGGGAAGGCGTCGAGGGAGAAGGGG
>NZ_JAFKRJ010000093.1:0-274 GCF_019038515.1 Synechococcus sp. CCAP 1479/10
GCGGCGTCTGCTGCCGAACCTGCTGGTGTGCCTGGCGGTGACGAGCCTGGGGGTGGCGATGCTGATCCCGCCGCTGGAGAGCGGGCCTTATTTCATCGTCGCCCTCAAGGCGCTGTTCGGGTGGTCGAACAACTACCTGATGGGGCAGCTGGATTACTTCGCCACGGATTCGGATCTGAATCCGTTCCTGCACACCTGGTCGCTGGGTGTGGAGCAGCAGTTCTACCTGGTGTTCCCGCTGCTGATGGTGGGGATCGGCTACGGGGTGCGGCGG
>NZ_JAFKRJ010000094.1:0-212 GCF_019038515.1 Synechococcus sp. CCAP 1479/10
TGTCGGTGACCTGGAACTTGTACCACCACTCCCAGGCGTAGTTGCCATCGACGATGGCGGTCGCGGCGGCGGGGCCACCGAAGACGGCGGGACCGGCGCTGACGGACGTCAGGAAGGTGGGCTGACCGACGGCCATACCGGCGGAGTTGCCCTTGATGAACACGTCATCCCACTGCAGACCCACGTACCAGGACTGGCTGGTGGCGTTGGTG
>NZ_JAFKRJ010000095.1:0-502 GCF_019038515.1 Synechococcus sp. CCAP 1479/10
GTTGCCCTTGATGAACACGTCATCCCACTGCAGACCCACGTACCAGGACTGGCTGGTGGCGTTGGTGATGCCGGTGGTGGAGACGAGCCCGGCGGCGTTGCCGAAGTTGGCGCCGTTGAACTGGTTGCGGTTGATGCCCCAGCCGGTGCTGATGGAGGGGATCCAGCCGGAGTTGCTGGGCTGCCAGTAGGCGCTGATGCCCACCGAGTTGGTGGCGGCAGAGCCGGTGAAGAAGGCGTTGGCCAGAGGCGTGGCGTTGCCGCTGTAGGTGCCAGCACCACCCGAGGAGTAGGTGTAGGCCGCAGCGATGCCCCAGTTGGAGCCGGTGTAGGCGACCTGGGCCGTACCCGTCTGGGAGGAGCAGGCGTTGCCGATGCCACCGCAGTTCGCCGTGCCGGCGATCGGGTTGCCCACGTCACCGTTGGCGGAGACGTAGTTGGCGCTGATGCTGAAGCCGCCGCTCTTCCACCACAGACCACCACCAGCGCCCAGGTTCAGGCTG
>NZ_JAFKRJ010000096.1:0-843 GCF_019038515.1 Synechococcus sp. CCAP 1479/10
GGCGTCGTTGCCGGGGTACTTGAGGCGCACCTGCTGGAGGAAGCGGCGGTTGATCTCGAAGATCAGCTCGAGGTGGCGGGGCAGCAGCGACCCGAAGAGATCGAGGCCCCACTTCTCGAGGGCCTCGGGCAGGAGGGTGTGGTTGGTGTAGGAGAGGCAGGCTGTGGTGATGGCCCAGGCGGTGTCCCACTCCAGGTGCTTGTCGTCGAGCAGGAGCCGCATCAGCTCGGCGACGGCGATCGAGGGGTGGGTGTCGTTGAGCTGGATGGCCCAGTGCTCAGGGAACTCCTGGACGGGAATGCCGCGGGCATCGAGGCTGCGGATCATGTCCTGCAGCGAGCAGCTGACGAAGAAGTGCTGCTGCTTGAGGCGCAGCTGGCGGCCCTTGGCGGTGCCGTCGTTGGGGTAGAGCACCTTGCAGAGGGTCTCGGAGCCCACCTTCTCCTCCACCGCGCCGTAGTAGTCGCCGCTGTTGAAGGCGTAGAAGTCGAACGATTCGGTGGCATCGGCGCGCCACAGGCGCAGCCGGTCGCAGGTGTTGACCCGGTAGCCCAGCACCGGCACGTCGTGGGGGACGCCGATGGCGTGCTCGGCGGGGATCCAGCGCACCCGGTAGGCGCCGTTCTGGTCGCGGTAGCTCTCGGTGTGGCCGCCGAAGCCCACGAAACAGGCCTGGTCGGGGTGGGGAATCTCCCAGGGCCAGCCGGCCTTGAGCCACTTGTCGGTGATCTCCACCTGCCAGCCGTCGCGGATGAGCTGGTCGAAGATGCCGAACTCGTAGCGGATGCCGTAGCCGGTGGCGGGGACCTCGAGGGTGGCGAGGGATTCGAGGAAGCAGGCGGC
>NZ_JAFKRJ010000097.1:0-214 GCF_019038515.1 Synechococcus sp. CCAP 1479/10
CTCGTAGCGGATGCCGTAGCCGGTGGCGGGGACCTCGAGGGTGGCGAGGGATTCGAGGAAGCAGGCGGCCAGACGGCCGAGGCCGCCATTGCCCAGGCCAGGCTCCTCCTCCACATCGAGGATCTCCTCGATGTCATTGATGCCGAACTGGCGCAGGGCCTCGGCGGCCTCCTGCTGGATGCCGAGCATCAGCAGGTTGTTGCCGAGCTGGGGG
>NZ_JAFKRJ010000098.1:0-202 GCF_019038515.1 Synechococcus sp. CCAP 1479/10
CGAGTACAAGCGCCAGCACCTCAATGCCCTCCAGGTGATCGCCCAGTACCTGCGCATCAAGAACGGCCTCGCGGGCGGCATGGCCCCCCGCACCGTGATCTTCGGGGGCAAGGCCGCTCCCGGCTATGCCATGGCCAAGCTGATCATCCGCTTCATCAACGGCATCGCCGACGTCGTCAACGCCGACCCCGACATGGACGGC
>NZ_JAFKRJ010000099.1:0-241 GCF_019038515.1 Synechococcus sp. CCAP 1479/10
TCCCGGCTATGCCATGGCCAAGCTGATCATCCGCTTCATCAACGGCATCGCCGACGTCGTCAACGCCGACCCCGACATGGACGGCCGTCTGCGCGTCATCTTCCTGGCCGACTACAACGTCAAGCTCGGCGAGCGCGTCTACCCCGCCGCCGACCTCTCCGAGCAGATCTCCACCGCCGGCCTCGAGGCCTCCGGCACCGGCAACATGAAATTCATGATGAACGGCGCCCTCACCATCGGC
>NZ_JAFKRJ010000100.1:0-202 GCF_019038515.1 Synechococcus sp. CCAP 1479/10
CGAGTACAAGCGCCAGCACCTCAATGCCCTCCAGGTGATCGCCCAGTACCTGCGCATCAAGAACGGCCTCGCGGGCGGCATGGCCCCTCGCACCGTGATCTTCGGGGGCAAGGCGGCTCCCGGCTATGCCATGGCCAAGCTGATCATCCGCTTCATCAACGGCATCGCCGACGTCGTCAACGCCGACCCCGACATGGACGGC
>NZ_JAFKRJ010000101.1:0-450 GCF_019038515.1 Synechococcus sp. CCAP 1479/10
CCAGAGAATCTGGTTCTGGTTGGTACCGACGGTTTCGGCGGCGAGGATCTGCCAACCGCTGAACTGACCGGCCCTGATCTGGGAGCCGCTCCTGCGGACGGCGGACGTGATGCCGTTCATCTGAACGGAGACCAGGTCGGTGCTGGTGTCCCGCAGTAGCCGGACCGCGCCGTTGGGATCGATCACCTGAAGCGCGCTGCTGGTGGTCGTGGTTGTGGTGGTGGTTGTTGTTGTGGTGGTGGTTGGGGGTTGGCTGGTCAGGGGCGTGCCGGTGGCATTGACCATGAACTGTTGCTGAAGCTGCAGGCCGGTGGAACTTGTGGGAGAGACGATGGGTCCGGCGGAGGCGTAGTTCCAGTTGCCGTCGAGCGACCAGAAGTGGAAGCGGCCCGTGGACACTTCCTTCCAGAGAATCTGGTTCTGGTTGGTGCCGACGGTTTCGGCGGCGAG
>NZ_JAFKRJ010000102.1:0-433 GCF_019038515.1 Synechococcus sp. CCAP 1479/10
GGCGAGGAGATTGCCCGTTGTGGTGCCGCTGTCCTCGGCGATGGAGATGGTTTCGTTGGCGTCGCTGAAGTCGTCGTTGACCGGCGTGACGGTGATGGCGAGGCTGGAGGTGTCGTTGGCACCGGAACCGTCGGTGACGGCGTAGGTGACCAGCGGAACCGGGCCGTTGTAGTTGGCGGCCGGCGTGAAGGCATAGGAGCCGTTGGCGGCGATGCTGAGGCTGCCGACCCCGGCGATGGTTACGGGGCTGCCGAGGGTGAAGGGACCGCTCTGGCCGGCGATGGAAAAGGACGCAATCGAAACCGGGCCATCGGGACTGGTGGTGCCGGCGAGGAGATTGCCGGTGGTGGTGCCGCTGTCCTCGGCGATGGAGATGGTTTCGTTGGCGTCGCTGAAGTCGTCGTTGACCGGCGTCACGGTGATGGCGACGGTG
>NZ_JAFKRJ010000103.1:0-300 GCF_019038515.1 Synechococcus sp. CCAP 1479/10
CGGCAACGTCTGGGCCACCAACGCTCTCGCGATGGGTTCAAAGAGTGCACTGGTCGCTTCCTGGTTCGCTCCCCTTTCAGGCAGCTCTCCTCTCAACGCCCCGTGACTTTCCCGAATCTCAGATCCGGTTCGCAACCGGCCTCACAACCAAAGGGCCTTCCATCACACTCCGGCTCTCTCTTGCAAGATCACTCGGTGGGATCGCTCCCATCAGATGGCGCCTCTCCTGGCCTTGCTGCGTCGTGAGAACGCACCTCGGCTCCTTGATCGCTTCGACCCGTCGCTTGTTTCTTTTGACGG
>NZ_JAFKRJ010000104.1:0-218 GCF_019038515.1 Synechococcus sp. CCAP 1479/10
CCCGCGCCGCCATGCAACAGGTCATTACCGCTGCCGCCATCGAGCTGGTCATCGCCATCGCTGCCGCTCAGGTAGTCATGGCCATCGCCGCCCTTCAGCACATCGTTGAATCCGCCCCCGAACACCGCATCGTCGCCCTCCAGGGCATCGATACGGTTCACCATGTCCCAGAAGCCACCCAGCCTGTCCGCACCGGCCGTCGCACCTCCCACCACCGC
>NZ_JAFKRJ010000105.1:0-440 GCF_019038515.1 Synechococcus sp. CCAP 1479/10
GAATAGGAGCCGTTGGCGGCGATGGTGAGGCTGCCGACCCCGGCGATGGTGACGGGACTGCCGAGGGGGAAGGGACCGCTCTGGCCGGCGATGGAGAAGGAAGCGATCGCGACCGGGCCATCGGGACTGGTGGTGCCGGAGAGGAGATTGCCCGTTGTGGTGCCGCTGTCCTCGGCGATGGAGAGAGTTTCGTTGGCGTCGCTGAAGTCGTTGTTGACCGGCGTGACGGTGATGGTGAGGGTGGAGGTGTCGTTGGCACCAGAGCCGTCGGTGACGGCGTAGGAGATCAGCGGAACCGGGCCGTTGTAGTTGGCGGCCGGCGTGAAGGAATAGGAGCCGTTGGCGGCGATGGCGAGGCTGCCGACCCCGGCGATGGTGACGGGACTGCCGAGGGGGAAGGGCCCGCTCTGGCCGGCGATGGAGAACGAGGCGATCGAGAC
>NZ_JAFKRJ010000106.1:0-393 GCF_019038515.1 Synechococcus sp. CCAP 1479/10
GCCGTTGGCGGCGATGGTGAGGCTGCCGACCCCGGCGATGGTGACGGGACTGCCGAGGGGGAAGGGCCCGCTCTGGCCGGCGATGGAAAAGGACGCGATCGAGACCGGGCCATCGGGACTGGTGGTGCCGGCGAGGAGATTGCCGGTGGTGGTGCCGCTGTCCTCGGCGATGGAGAGGGTTTCGCTGACGTCGCTGAAGTCGTCGTTGACCGGCGTGACGGTGATGGCGAGGGTGGAGGAATCGTTGGGCCCTGAGCCGTCGGTGACGACGTAGGAGATCAGGGGAACGGTGCCGTTGTAGTTGGCGGCCGGCGTGAACGAATAGGAGCCGTTGGCGGCGATGGTGAGGCTGCCGACCCCGGCGATGGTGACGGGACTGCCGAGGGGGAAGGG
>NZ_JAFKRJ010000107.1:0-437 GCF_019038515.1 Synechococcus sp. CCAP 1479/10
CATCGCCGCCAACGGCTCCTATTCCTTCACGCCGGCCGCCAACTACAACGGCCCGGTTCCCCTGATCTCCTACGTCGTCACCGACGGCTCAGGGCCCAACGACTCCTCCACCCTTTCGATCACCGTCACACCGGTCAACGACGATTTCAGCGACGCGAACGAGACCCTCTCCATCGCCGAGGACAGCGGCACCGCCACCGGCAATCTCCTCGCCGGCACCACCAGTCCCGATGGCCCGGTTTCGATCGCCTCCTTCTCCATCGCCGGCCAGAGCGGTCCCTTCCCCCTCGGCAGCCCCGTCACCATCGCTGGGGTCGGCAGCCTCACCATCGCCGCCAACGGCTCCTATGCCTTCACGCCGGCCGCCAACTACAACGGCCCGGTTCCCCTGATCTCCTACGTCGTCACCGACGGTTCCGGCCTCAACGATTCCTCCA
>NZ_JAFKRJ010000108.1:0-1363 GCF_019038515.1 Synechococcus sp. CCAP 1479/10
GAGGCTGCTGAAATAGTCGTCAATCCGAGGCCCGCCACGCCGTTTTGGTCTGAGCGGGCCATTGTCAGCTCTGGTCGGCAGTCGTTTCTACGCATCGGGCGGCTCTGCTTGGCAATGTGCCGTTGTCTCGATGCTTGATCGACACCGATGGCGCAGCTCTTCCTTGCTCATGCCACGGCCACCTTGGGGCTGAGCAGGTTGGCCAGGCGGATCAGGTTGTAGGCCACCACATGCAGCCGGAACACTGCGCCGACCCGTGATCGACCCCGGGCCTTGAGCTGCCGCAGGCCGGCGGCCTGTTTCATCCAGCCAAACACCTGCTCGATCCGCTTCCTGGCGTTGATCGAGCGGGCGTAACCCTGATGACGAATGGTGCGGGCATCGATCGCGGAGCGGCGGCGAGCCTGGATGTTCTGCGCCACATGCGGCGTGATCCCGGCAAAGCGAATGTCGGCCACGAAATCCCTGGTGTCGTAGCCCTTGTCGGCTCCCAGAGTCTTCCGGTGAGCCCCCGGGAGCGAACGCGCCATCCGCACCGCCGCAGCCCGCTCCCCATAGCCATCCGCTGGGGTCACCTCACTGGCCACCACCAGACCATGGCGGTTCTCCATGAGGCAGTGGCCCAGGTAGCTGAGGAACGCCCCGGTCCCACCGGACTTGCGGAATAGTCGGGCCTCGCCATCGCTGCTGGAGCGGTGGGTCTGGTTGGAGAGCAGCAGACCTCTGAAATCACCCTTGGCTCGCTTCTTCCCCTGGCCGGCTGAGCTACCGAATCCCTTGCCGCCACTGGGTGGTGGTGGATCGTCGTCGATCCCGTCGATTCGCTCCAGTGAGCTGTGAGAGGCCCAGGCCCGCAGCAGGGTGCCGTCGACGGAGAAGTGCTCGGAGCTCAGCAGCGGCTTGACCTCCGGTGAGGCCAGCAGCAGTTCCAGAAACTTCGCCATGAGCTCCTCGTTGAGCAGCCGATCGCGGTTCTTGGTGAATGTCGTGGGATGCCAGACGACGTCGTCGGGATTGAGGCCAACAAACCAGCGGAACAGCAGGTTGTAGTCCAGCTGTTCCATCAGCATCCGCTCCGAGCGGATGCCGTAGATCGCCTGCAGCAACAGGGCTAGCAGCAGTTGCTCCGGGGGGATCGAGGGCCTGCCGCCCTCGGGGTAAAGCCTGCAGAAGGTGGGGTTGAGCCGATCCAGGGCCTGATCCGCCAGCCGCCTGACCTGGCGCAGGGGATGGCCGGACGGAATCCGGTCTTCTGTGGAGATGTACGAGAACAGGGGGCCGGTGCGTTCCTGCTGGCCGCGCATTCGCTCAGTGCCGTTGGGCCATTCTCCCGCGGCTGGGCTGGTTTTTCAGCAGCCTCCTA